>JAMWBQ010000055.1 GCA_023819315.1 Candidatus Omnitrophota bacterium | reverse complement strand
GTATCCTCAGCAAGAAACAAAGGGATAAACTCATCTAAAGGTAAATATATATGTTTTCTTGATTCCGATGACCGCTTTAGAGTATTAAAATTAGAACTAACTTACAACTATATTAAAAATTTCCCTCGCTACAAAATATTTCATACAGAAGAACTGTGGTATAGAAATGGTAGTATCCTACCTCATAAAGTTTATCATAAAAAACCAGAAGGATGGGTATTTAAAGAAGCTTTAAGGCTATGTTGTATAAGCATATCCACGGTAGCTATAAAGAGGGATGTATTTGCTGAGGTTGGCTTTTTTGACGAAAATCTCCCTGCCTGCGAAGATTACGATTTTTGGCTACGTGCCAGTCTAAAGTATCCTGTGAAATTAATCCCTCATACTCTTACTATAAAAGAAGGAGGACACCCCGACCAACAATCAAAAAGATTCCCTTTAATGGATAGATTTAGAATATATGCCATAAAGAAATTGCTTGAGTCCAATAGCTTAACTTGGTGGCATAAAGACCTATCTATTAAAGAACTAATAAAAAAATGCCAAATATATATAAAGGGCGCAGAAAAAAGAAACAAGAAAGAAGAAATAAACTACTATAAAGAACTAATTGCTAAATACTCTCAAACCTAAAAACCTTTAATATGTGGGAAGAGATAAAACAAAAAATTGAAATAGCTTTTAACTTCTCTCTTAATAAAAACCAATGGAGAGATATAAAACGTCTTATCTACGAGATTGCTAAAAGAGAAAATTTAGATTACGATACGATAATAGAGGAATTAAAAGATAACCATCACATAAATAAGGCGGGTGGGAGAAATAAATTCTTCGTAATTAAACAGCAATTAATTAATAAAAGGTTTCCTCTCACAACTAAAAGGGAGAAAATAGATACAAAAAAAGTTTTTCTCTCCGATATTAAACCTCCTCTACCTAATTTATACCAGGCTAAGGAATTTAACCCTACTCATATATTTGTAGAAAAGGATGCTTCTGATAGTTACCTTTTAAAAAGATTTCAAGAGAAGTTTGCTGAGGTAAAAATAGAAGAATTGTCTTTTGCTAGTGAATATATAAAAAAGCATAAATTCTCTTTGGAAGATCTTAAGAAACCTATTGTTTTTATCGTCAAAGAACGTTGGGACTTCATTAAACCCTGCCCTTGCACTAAAAATCATCTCTCTTGTAATTACTGGATACTCAACTTAGGCTTTGGATGTCCTTTTGATTGTTCATACTGCTTTTTACAGCAGTATACAAATTTCCCCGGTATAATTTTACCCTCTAATCTCAATGATTTCTACGATATGTTTAAGGATTTATTAAAAAAAATAAATAGTCCTATACGAATAGGAACGGGTGAGTTCTGTGATTCTTTAGCTTTAGATGAAATTACAAATTACTCTTCTCAGCTAATCAATTTCTTAAGAGATAAACCTGTACTTTTTGAGTTAAAAACAAAAAGCACAAAGATAGATAACTTATTAAAAAATGAGCCATCACCTAATATAATTGTCTCCTGGTCAATAAACCCACAGGAGATAATTGATAAAGAAGAATTAATGACCTCCTCTTTAGAAGATAGATTAACCTCAGCCAAAATTGTTCAAGAAAAAGGTTACTCTCTCTCCTTTCATTTTGATCCCATAATATATTCTGAAAATTGGGAAAAAATTTACAAAGAAACTATAGAAACGCTATTTAAAAAATTAACCCCACCTTTTAGATGGATAAGTTTAGGCACACTGCGTGGTTCAAGAGAATTAAAAAATATCGTTGAACAAAGATTCCCTCATAGTAAAATATTTTATGGTGAGTTGTTCCTCGGCGAAGATAAAAAATTACGTTATCCTAAATTTCTAAGAAAAGAAATTTACCAAAAAATGATTAGCTGGATACGCCGATACGATACAAGAACACCTGTTTATCTATGTATGGAAGACGAAGAGATTTGGCAGGTTATGGATAAAAAATTAACCTCTTCTAAAGATATAGAAAGTTATATTATAAATAACTATGATAAATAAAATCTGGCAACATAAAAATATAAAAGAAAGTTTCCTTGGTTCTTTAAAAGGTCTTATGGTTGTTATAAAAACTGAACGAAATGCAAAGATTATCTTTGCTATAGGAGTAATAGTAATTCTTGTCGGCTTAATATTGAAAGTATCCCTTCAAGAATTTATCGTAATCATAATTTTAACTATAGGAGTTTTTATCTGTGAAGTATTCAACACTTTGATAGAAAATATCCTTGATATAATCCAACCTCAAAATGACCATAAAGTAAAAATTCTAAAAGATATTGCCTCAGGAGCTGTTCTTATCTCTTCTATAGGAGCTGCCATAGTAGGTATAATAATCTTTGCCCCAAAAATAAATACTCTTATTATCAACTTGATTATGAATCTAAATCTTTCTCTCAAATAAAAAATCGGGGGAGTGGGATTTGAACCCACGACCTCAACGTCCCGAACGTTGCGCGCTAAGCCAACTGCGCTATCCCCCGATATATAAAACCTAACAATATTATATACTAAGATAATACCATCCTTTTCTTATAATGAATTTATATCATAGACCAGAAATTAATGCGGTAAAAATTGCACAGATAACTAAGGTAACAAAAAATGTTTCATTGATAATACCATAATCAAAAGCGATACTCGATAGAACTATTCCTACTCCTCCCCGCATATTAAATGCCATTGCATAATTGATACTGGAAATCCAATCCTTAGCGATTAAACGCATTGTAATAACTACTTATAATAGACCACGGGAAGAGAGAGTATATCTCTTGATGTTATTCATAGTTACATTAATTTTTAGAGCTAATATTCTACTTAATTTCTCCTTTAAAAACTGCTCTTTCCCCTAACTCCTCTTCTATACGTAATAGTTGATTATACTTGGCTAATCTTTCTGACCTGGCTGGTGCACCTGTTTTTAATTGTCCAACATTGGTAGCTACCGACATATCCGCTATAAAAGAATCTTCGGTTTCTCCTGAACGGTGGGAAAACATACAATTGTAATGGGATTTTCTTGCTAAGTTTATCGTTTCCAAAGTCTCGGTAATTGTTCCTATCTGATTCAATTTAATAAGAACAGCATTAGCAATGCCTTCTTTTATCCCTTGAGAAAGAATTTTGGGATTGGTAACAAAAACATCATCCCCTACAAGTTGAATCTTCTTACCCAATCGTTGAGTAAGTAACTTCCAACCTTCCCAATCGTTTTCTGCCATACCATCTTCTATAGAAATAATTGGGTACCGAGAAACAAGACTTTCATAGTAATCTACCATCTCCTTTGAAGATAAACTCTTTTTGTCCGCTTTAAGTAAATATTTACCATCTTGATAGAACTCACTTGCTGCTGGATCTAAAACTATAGCCACATCTTTACCGGGTTTATAACCGGCTTTCTCAATAGCAGAGATAATCACTTCTATCGCTTCTTCGTTCCGTGATAAGTTAGGAGCAAAACCACCCTCATCACCTACAGCCGTACTTAAACCTTTAGCTTTTAAAATACTCTTTAAATTATGATAAACCTCAGCAGCATACCTAAGAGCTTCTCTAAAAGATGATGCACCAATAGGAGCAATCATAAATTCCTGAATATCTACATTATTATCGGCGTGTTTACCGCCATTAAGAATGTTTAAAAAAGGAATAGGTAATCTAACTGCTTCTTCGCCTCCAAGGTAACAATAAATAGGTAAATTTTTACTTGTAGCGGTAGCTTTTGCTACGGCAATAGATACACCTAAAATAGCATTAGCTCCTAACCTACTTTTATTCTCTGTTCCATCTAAATCAATCATCAACCTATCTATCTCTTCTTGAGAAGTAGCTTCTTTTCCTATTATTGCCGGTCCAATAATATTATTTACATTATTAACTGCCTTTAAAACGCCTTTACCCATAAATCTCTTTTTATCCCCATCTCTAAGCTCTACTGCTTCCCGTGAACCCGTAGATGCCCCTGAAGGGACAGCTGCTCTTCCTCTTGCCCCATCATCTAAAAAAACATCTACTTCTATAGTAGGTGTTCCCCGAGAATCTAAAATTTCTCTTGCCCAAACTTTCTTAATCTTTGCCATACTCCTACCTCCTTTTTGAATGTAAAGATTACGCTATACAGTAATCGTCAAATCTTAAAATATCATCCTCTCCTAAATAATCACCTATCTGAACCTCAATAATTCTCAAAACTTTATTATTAGTAGGATTGTAGATACGGTGTTTCATCCCTTTGTAAACATATACACTCTCATTTGCCCTTCTTATAATCTCATCTTTACCCAATCTTATCTTAGCCACACCTTCCACAATATTCCAATGTTCACTACGATGTTTATGTTTCTGTAAAGATATATGCTTACCAGGATATATACCTATCTCCTTAACTTTATATTTTCTACCCTCTTTGAGAATAGTATAAAATCCCCAAGGCCTATATACGGTGCGACTCTCTCTTAACTGGGGAATTCTATTATTCTTAAGAAATGAAATAAATTCTTTCATCCCCGAATAGTTCCTCCTCATCACAAGAACAGTATCCGAAGAATCTATAACTATAACATTGCTCACACCTAAAACTGAGATAAATCTATCCTTAGAATAAGTTAAACAATTTGAAGATTTAAAAAGGATATCCTTTTTCTTACCACTCTTTTCTTTACATCTATCTAAGAATTCCAATAAACTATCCCAACTACCCAAATCTAACCATTGGCCATCAAATTCTATTAAAGAAGCTATTTTTGTCTTCTGCATAATTGCGTAATCTATGGAATCACTTGGTAAAGAAGAAAATCTCCTCAGTAATTGTTGGGAATCGTAACTGTAATATCTAAAAATTTGGGGAGAATATTTCTTTAACTCTTCAATAAAGACCATTTTTGTAAAAACAAATATACCCATATTACAAAAAATTTTTTCTTGACAAAACTTTCTTATTTGAGTTAACGATGGTTTCTCTATAAATTTATCTACTTTATAACCTACCTCTAACCGTTCACCTACCAAAGCATAACCAAACTCAGGAGAAAATACTTTTGGTTTTACACCTAAAATATTTAAATAACCTTTTTCTGCTAACTGCTTAGCTTGGCTAAGTGCTTTTTTAAATTTAGATATTGGCTCAATTATATGGTCGGAAGGAAAAACGAATATTACCTCATCATCACCACAATTTTTTTCCATTAACTTTATAAATAGCATTATCGCAGGAGCTGTTCCTCGAGTAAGTGGTTCTAATATAATGTTATTTCTTAAAGATTTTTTAGTTTTAGTATCTATAATTTTTATAGCTTCTATATGATTTATAATATGGAATAAGTAATCAGATTTTGAAATTATATAAATATCCTTAGGTTTAAAATAACTCAATAATCTTTTAATACAAAGCTGTAACAACGAATCTTCTCCCACCAAGGGTATAAATTGTTTAGGATAATTATCTCTAGAGAGTGGCCAAAGTCTTGTCCCCAAACCACCAGCTAATATCACCACTTTCATAATTACTCCTCCACCTTATTACACCCGGCGGGTGTAACAAAGGGTATTAACTTAAATGCGCCCGGGCCGAATCGAACGGCCACATCAGGCTTAGGAGGCCTGCGCTCTGTCCTTTTGAGCTACGGGCGCAAAAATCCCTCCCCCGAAATTAGCTTCCTCTTTTTAAGTCCGACCTCTAACAAATTTACTCTAAGAATTTTAGAACTTAATCAGTGAGTATACGGGATAATCTTTCAGTCTATCTCTTCCTTTAAGTCCAACTAACTCAATAAGAAAAATTATACCTACTATCTCTGCTTTTAACTTTTTAACGAGATTAACCAAGGCTAAAGCTGTTCCTCCTGTTGCCAATAAATCATCCAATAAAAGAACATTAGAATTGGAAGTTATAGCATCACGGTGAATCTCTAAAGAGTCTTTCCCATATTCTAAAGAGTAAGTATAACGGTAGGTTTTATAAGGAAGTTTACCTGCTTTACGCACGGGGACAAATCCACATTTAAGTTTATAGGCTAAAGCTCCTCCCAAAATAAATCCTCGTGATTCAGCAGCTACAACATAATCTATCTGTTTACCTTTTACCTGTTTAGCTAATTCATCTATTGAACTCTTAAAAGCCTGACGGTTATTAAGTAAAGTTGTTATATCACGAAATAGTATCCCTTTTTTAGGAAAATCGGGTATGCTCCTTATATATTTATCTAATCTCATAATAATCCCCCTCTTTTAACTTTCTATATTTCTATATTCTCTTTCTGCTGCTGTAAAGTGTATCTACGTAACTTCTTTAAAGCTATATTTTCTATTTGCCTTACTCTTTCTCGGGAAATCTTAAGTTCTTTTGCTACTTCTGACAATACATGGCTACGCCCATCACTTATACCGAACCTTAAATCTAAAACTTTTTTCTCCCTCTCACTTAAAAATTCTAATAGGTCTAAAACCTGTTCATGACGGAAAAACCTTTCTATCTCTTTCTCACTATCAGTGTAACCAGTAGTTTTTATAAAATCGGAAAGATGTGTTTCCCCTGCTGCATCTATAGGGGCATCTAAAGATGTCTTCTTTTCCATCCATAACTCTATCTCGGAAATCTTACTAATCGGTAGGCGCATTCTCTTAGCTATCTCTTGGCGGTTTGGTTCTCTCTTTAGTTTCTGAATCAACTTATTTCTTACCTTTACATATTTAGATATCAACTCACTCATATAGACAGGGATACGAATAGTTTTACCCTGTTCTATAATAGAACGACTAACTGCTTGGCGTATCCACCAAGCAGCATAAGTAGCAAATCGATACCCTTTGCGGATATTAAATTTATCAATCGCTCGCATAAGTCCAATATTACCCTCGGCAATCAAATCCATAAGAGGCATATCAAAATGAGCATAGTTTTTCGCGATATTTACTACTAACTTTAAATTAGCGTTGATAAGCTTCCAACGAGCCTGAGTATCACCTTTACGGGCTCTTTTAATTAGATCTATCTCTTCTTTCTTAGAAAGAATCGGGATATCCTTTATCCTTTCTAAATAAGCTTTTATCGCTTCCATTTATTAACTTAACTTTACTTCTTAATCTTAGTTTTTAATTTCTTACCTCTCAGCTTTTCCTCTACACTTGCTCTCGCCGCCGATAAAATAGCAATAGGAACTCTAAACGGTGAACAGCTTACATAATTCATCTTTACACGGTGACAAAATTCTATAGAACGTGGGTCCCCTCCATGTTCCCCACATATACCTACTTCTAAGTTTTTATTCGTCTGACGTCCCCTCTCTATCCCCATCTTTACTAACTCACCGATACCTCTCTGGTCAATTGTTTGAAAAGGATCCTCAGTTAATATACCCTTCTTCAGATATCCTGGTAAAAAACTACCAATATCATCCCGAGAAAAACCAAATCCCATCTGGGTCAAATCGTTCGTACCAAACGAAAAGAAATCTACTACCTTAGCTAACTCATCAGCTACTACACAAGCGCGAGGTATCTCCACCATAGTGCCAAACATATTCTTTATCTTTTTTATACCGTATTTCTCTATAACCTCTTCGTATATCCTCTTAACCATCACTAACTGATCACTCAACTCTTTTACATCGCAAACTACAGGAATCATAATTTCAGGGTAGGGTTTCTTACCTTCTTTTATTAATTCTGCCGATGCTTCAAATATAGCACGCACTTGCATCTCGCTTATTTCAGGATAAGTAATACCTAACCTAACCCCCCTGTGTCCCATCATAGGGTTAGATTCATGGAGAGCTTCTGCTCTCTTATTTAGCTCCTCTAAAGAGATATTTAGCTCTTTAGCAAGAGCTTCCAATTTAGCTTGCTCTCTAGGAACAAACTCATGTAAAGGTGGATCAAGCAACCGTATAACCACAGGTAATCCATCCATTGCCTCCAAAGTTCCTTTTATATCCTTCTTTACGTAAGGGAACAATTCCTCTAAAACCTTTCTTCTTTCCTCTTCAGTTTTAGATATAATCATTTTTCTTAGAATAAACAAAGGTTCTTCTGAACCTTTCCCATAAAACATATGTTCTGTTCTAAATAAACCTATACCTTCCGCACCAAATTGACGCGCTCTCTTAGAATCCTCAGGAGTATCAGCGTTAGTTCTTACTCCTAATCGTTTTACTGATTTACATATCTTTAAAAATTCGTTAAGAGTCTTATTTTCCTCTAAAGGATTAATCATGGGTAGATTACCTTGATACACCACTCCTTTAGTACCATTTAAAGTTAAGTAATCTCCCTCTTTAAATAATTTACCGTCCACGATTAATTCTTTTTTAGCATAATCTATATGTAATTCACTACAACCTACAACACAACATTTTCCCCAACCTCGTGCTACTAAAGCGGCATGAGAGGTCATACCACCTCGCCCAGTAAGAATTGCCTCCGATGCACGCATTCCTTCCACATCTTCAGGATTAGTCTCTTCCCGCACGAGAATAACTTTCTTACCTAAATTTTTCCACTCTACAGCATCTTTAGCCGTAAATACTATCTGTCCACTTGCTCCTCCCGGGCCAGCAGGTAAACCTTTAGCTAAAGGTTTTTGCTGTGCTTCTACTTTAGGGTCAATAATAGGGTGCAAAAGCTCATCGAGTTGTGAAGGGGTCACTCGCATAATCGCTTCCTCTTTAGAAATTAACTTCTCTTTAACCATATCCACTGCCATCTTTACAGCAGCAGGCCCATTACGTTTACCAACACGGCACTGTAAAATAAATAGTCTTCCCCTCTCTATAGTAAACTCTATATCCTGCATATCTCGATAGTGTTTCTCCAACCTTCTCTGAATATCAAAAAGTTGCTTATATATATTAGGCATAGCTTTTTCTAAGGTAATTAAATCTTTGTTATGCTCGGATTTAGAATACTCGTTTATAGGAGCTGGGGTACGAATGCCAGCGACAACATCTTCTCCTTGAGCATTGACTAAATATTCACCATAAAACTGGTTATCTCCATTTCCTGGATTACGAGTAAAAGCTACCCCTGTAGCAGAATCATTACCCATATTACCGAAAACCATCGTTTGAACATTCACCGCTGTCCCCCAATCATCAGGAATACCTTCTATACGACGGTAACTAACTGCCCTCTTACCATTCCAGGAAGCAAAAACAGCGCCAATAGCTCCCCAAAGTTGTTCTTCAGCTGAATCGGGGAAATCCTTATTTAAAACCTCTTTAACTTTCTTTTTAAATAATTCACATAACTCTTTCAAATCATCTGTAGTTAAATCTGTATCTTGCTTATAACCTTTCTTCTTTTTCATCTCATCCATAATCTTTTCCAATTGTCTACGTATACCAGAATCATCATCCTTAGGTTCTATGCCTGTGGCTTTCTCCATCACTACATCAGAATACATCATAATTAACCTTCTATAAGCATCGTAAACAAATCTACTATTACCCCCACTCTGTTTAATTAAACCAGGAATAGTTTTAGTATTTAAACCAACATTTAATACTGTCTCCATCATCCCCGGCATAGAACGTCTTGCTCCTGAGCGCACAGATACTAATAAAGGATTATCTTGGTCAGCGAATTTTCTATTCATTATTTTTTCTATTTTCTGCATTGCCTTATTAACTTCCTCTTTTAAACCTTTAGGATATGTTTTATTATGTTTATAATAATAAGTGCAAACTTCTGTAGTAATAGTAAATCCAGGAGGTACGGGCAATCTTAAATCTTTATGCCCTGCCATCTCAGCTAAATTAGCTCCTTTACCCCCTAACAGGTCTTTCATACTTTCATTACCATCGGCTTTACCTCCCCCAAAGAAGTAAACATATTTTTTCTTCTTCATTGTTACCCCTCCTTTTAATAAAAATTTTGCCTTTATCGTCTGCTAATCTTTTACCTTTTCTTTAACAAACTTTTCTATCTCGTATATGGAAATCCTTTCCTGAGACATACTATCTCTTTCTCTTATGGTAACTTTACCATCAGATAAACTTTCTACATCCACAGTTATACAGAAAGGTGTCCCAATTTCATCCTGGCGACGATACAATTTACCAATAGCAGCAGTATCATCGTATATGGTTGGCATTTTATTTTTTATATCATAAAATATTTTTTTTGCAAGTTCTACTATAGTATAATTGTTCTTTAGCAAGGGAAATATCGCTAAAGTATAAGGAGCTAAAGTTGGCTTAAGTTTTAGCACTACACGTTTACGACCTTTTACTTCTTCCTCATCGTAAGCATCACATATAACAGCAAAAAAAGTCCTATCCACACCCGCTGATGGTTCAATTACAAAAGGTATATAACGAGTATTATCCTCATCATCAAAATAAGTTAAATCTTTTTTGCTAACTCTTGAATGCTGGGTTAAATCGAAATCGCCTCTATTAGCAATACCTTCTAATTCACTCCACTCACCATCGCTATCTTCTTTTCTACTACTAAAAGGAAACCTATACTCTATATCTATACAAGCCTTAGCATAATGAGCTAGCTCCTCTTTAGAATGCTCTCTTAATCTTAAGTTTTCTTTCTTAAGCCCTATTCTCTCAATATAAAAATTATAACGTTCGTTAACCCAATAATCAAAATATCTATCAGCATCCTTAGGTTTTACAAAATACTCTATCTCCATCTGCTCAAATTCCTTCATTCTAAAAATGAAACTACCTGTGGTTACTTCATTACGAAAAGCTTTACCTATCTGAGCAATACCAAAGGGAAGTTTTTTGTGGGTAGTATTAAGAACATTCAGGAAATTGGTAAAAATACCTTGAGCTGTTTCTGGTCTTAAATAAGCTTCCTGAGGAGAATCTTCACTAGCACTTATATTCGTCTTAAGCATAAGGTTAAACCTCTTAGGTTTACTCTCCAAAATATTAATTAAACTCCCACACTCTGCACAGCGATAATTGTTTTCAGATACTTTTTCAATTTTATCTATGCGTATTCTCTTTTTACATTGAGGGCAATCAACTAAATAATCGGCAAACCCTTCCAAGTGTCCAGAAGCAACAAAAACCTCTCTATTCATAATAATTGCACTGTCCAAACCTAAAATATCCTCTCTTTTATCCACATAGGTATCCCACCAAATATCTTTTATTCTCTTCTTTATCTTAGCTCCTAATGGTCCATAATCCCATATGCTGGATAAACCACCATAAATCTCCGAACCGCCAAAAACAAATCCCCGTCTACGGCAAAGAGAAACTATCTGTGTCAATCTATCATTGCCCATATATCCAATACCTATTAAAATACTATTATACCGCTAAATAATAAAATGCCAAAATCAAAATTAATTTGTTAATGCAACATAAAAATGTCATCTTTTTTGCAAAATAGAAATGTCATCTTTTTGAAAGAAATTCTTCTAAAGTAATCTCTCTTCGTTTATTGTATTCAGATATCTTTTTATA
>JAMWBQ010000054.1 GCA_023819315.1 Candidatus Omnitrophota bacterium | reverse complement strand
TTTAAAGAACTCCATATTTAAAACCAATTTTTGCATTAGAATTTCATCTGCAGTAAAATAAATTTGGTTAATTGTATAGTTTTTATAAATCTGCATTGCTAAACATTGGCAAAAAGAGATATTGAAAAAAAGGAGATATTTATCAATTTTTCTTGATATTTTTCGGGGAGTATACTGAGGTTATTGTACAAATATTTGCTAACTTTTTACTTATTCTTTCTTTTATCCCAATATATTATCTATTTTTTATAACTTCTTAGGAATTTTATGAGATAACCAAGATTGATGGGATAGGAGATAAAAGCTTTTAAAAAACACCTTCTTGCTTCTTTAATTTCACCTATATAAAAATAATCTTTACCTAAATAATTAAGATGACGAGCGTATAAACGTCTCTCACTTCTTAAACTTGGTAAATATTTTTCTCTTATACTAATAACATTTTCTATACTACAAAAAATATTATCTTGAGAGTGGTACTTATTTACGAGAGGTTGTTCTATAAAATAGAAAGAAAATCTCCTACGAAAACGACAGAAAAAATCTATATCTTCACCCACCAAAATTCTTTCATCAAAGAGACCAATCTTTTCAATTACCTTTCTACGTATTACCCAAGTAGAAGGCAAAGGGAATAATCTTCTTTTTGGACTAAACTTAACAATGCCAAGTTTTTTCCCTTCCTCTCTAATTACCCAATGATTTGAAGATACCAGCCCAATACGAGCTGAGCAATTCAGAAATACTTCAACGTTCTTCTCAATCTTTTGGGGAAAATATTCGTCATCGGAATCCAAGAAAGCAATTAAATCACCTTTACTATTCTTAATACCAGTATTTCTGGCAGATGAAATTCCTCTATTCTGAAGATGATGAATATATTGAATTCGAGGATCTTTAAAATCACTTACTATCTCTTCTGTATTATCTGATGAACCGTCATCAATAATGATAATCTCTAAGTTTTTATAGGTCTGGTTAATAACACTCTCAATTGCTCTCTTTAATGAATATGCTCTATTATATGTAGGAATAACCACACTTACTAATGGACTTCTTTGTCTTTTATTTAAAGCCATATTCAAATCTATTTTGGTATTTAATTTTATCTAAACTTATCACCAACCCAACCATAAGCCAAAAAGAGATAGCTAATTGTGTCCAATAAAGATTACTATCAAAAAAACAATGGACACAAAAAGATAAAATTCCTCCCAATATCCCTAAAAGGAAGGGATCCTTATCTTTTCTTAAATTCCTTACTCCCACGATAAATAAAGCTATCAATATCCAAAAAAAAGAAAAAAGTCCAATTAAACCTACCTCCACTGCCATCTGAATATAACTATTATGTGGCCAAACACTTCTTGATTTGTATATATAACTCGCTAATCCATTACCAAAAAATGGACTTTGATTAATTAATCTTATTGCCTTTATATACAAACCCTCTCTTCCTAATCGGCCGGAACTCTCAAGTTTTAATATTGATACTGCTCTTTGCTTTATTGAATTTGGTAAAATGAAAGATATACCTATAAAAAGTGCTATAATCAAGAACATAATTAATAATTTCTTAAAAGATGATAAACCAGTAGCATTACGATAATAATAAACAAATATAAAAATCAATCCGAAAATTACCCCTATCCATGCTCCACGAGAATAAGTTGAAAGTAAACAATAAACTAAAAGCAAGGTCAATATTCCAGTACATATTCTATATCCCCTTTTTATCTTCGTAGATAAAGTAATACTTATACTTAAAGGTAAAATTAAAGTTAAATAACCGCCAAAACAATTATAATGCTTAAATGAAGAGGTCATATAGCTATTAACCAAAGGCCGATGGCGTAATAAATCTAAACCAGTAAACTGTTGGTATACTCCACTAATTCCTATCAAACAGGATGAAAAGAGAAGAATAGCTAAGATAGTCTTAAATCTTTTTTCCGTATTCACAGCTTTTATCACTAAAAAATAGAGCATAATATATTCCCCTATACGAGAGAAAAGATATCTAATAGGTTCAGGGGAGTAGAAACTATTTATTATATACGATATTATATTTGCCAAAATAAAAGCCAGTATTGGTAGATCTAACTTACTTGAAGTAAATATTTCTTTCAAATCCCCTTTAGCGATTGCCCTAATTGCGTACACTAAAAGAGCAAAAATGAAAAAAATTTCTATCCCTGCTGAGGAAAAACCCATAAAGAAAACTAATAAACATAAGAAAATGTAACCTATCGTATCAGAAAATGCCACTATTCCCTCTCTCAGCCCTTTACTACCTTCCTCTATCATTTTACCAACCATTTTTATAGTATTATTCTCTCTTCTCCCAAGAGTTATATAAATTAGTAATTACTCATCGCTCAAAATATCAAGGATTATATATAGGCACTTTCTCCTTTTTAAACTCCTTGTATTTAGCGTAACTTACTATCTGATATAAAGAAGCAAAATATGCCACCATAAAACCAACAAAACCATCGCGGTAACCTTTTTTTATAAAAAAAGTTCTGATAAATCTATCTAATGCTCTCCAAAGAGTATGAATAAAATTCATTTTATACTGTGCTTTTTTAGGATTCTCAAAAGAAAGATTATACCACTTTTTTGCCTCCAGTTTGGTTTGATTATTTAGCTTTTTTAAAAAATCACCCCAATCGCGATAGCTGTAATGTATTAAATCTTTTTTTAGATGCCCACATTTTCCATCTAAAAATACCCTTGGATGTACCTCCACCTCTTCATATTTAAATTTATCCTTTCTAAATAACCTTATCTTCCCAGCCGGATACCATCCACCGTATCTTATCCAGTAATCGCCAATATAATTGCGCAAGGGTATAGAGAATGCTGAATAATCTGTTCCTTCATCTAAAATCCGCATAATTTCTTCTTTTAACCCTTCGCTTACTCTTTCATCAGCATCTAAACTCAAAACCCACTCATTCTTAGCTTGCGTATATGCCCAGTTGCGATGCCTACCTTCTATATCCATTTTTCGTTTTAACACTCTTGCTCCCATCTCTCGAGCAATCTCCACAGTTCTATCTATACTTTCATCATCTACCAAAATCACCTCATCTGCCCAATCAATAACTGAGGCAATACAATCTTTTATATTAGCCTCTTCATTTTTAGCAATAATCACTACAGAAACAGGACTTTTCCCTTTCATTATTCGCTCCTTTCTTGCCGCAATAATAAGGTGTCTACCTAAAAGTAATTCTTTAGAAAGCAATATATTATTTATTCTTTTATGGTCTACACCCCTTTTTTAATACTACGTCTTCGTTTTCGAGATAATTGGTAACTCAGTAACGGCAATAAAAAAAGATATATTTTACCCTCATAAATACTTGTATAAAGATTAATAATTCTAAATCCATTACAAAATAGAAGATATCCCAATTCATGGTAAAGATAAGGAACAATATAAAGATTAAAAATATTCTCTTTAGGATTATTAACTTACTCTTCGTTCGCTAAACAATTTACCCTTGTAACATGATCATGATGTTCCCAAAAAAGCTTTCCCTCAAAATCCTCACAATCTATTCTTGGCAAATTTCTCGTTCAATGATTTTCTCCCCTAAAGCACCCATATACAGTTAACTTTTATTAAAAGATTTATGCCTCTCTATATTAATTTTGGGAGATTTTCCCTTTTTAAGCAAATAAACGGTTAAAATAATATCCCCGTCTCTATCCGTGCGATAAATCTTTACTTTATTGCCTCTAAACCTGTTTAGCACCTCTTCTGAAGGATAGCCCAATAAATTTGATTTATCTACACTTATAATAGCTATCTTAGGAGAAATGGCTAAAAGAAATTCTTCGCTATTAGCATCACCTGCCCCGTGGTGACCAACCTTCAAAACATCAGCCTTTAAATCTAAACCTTGATTTAGGAGGACATTTTCTCCTTTATCTGTCAAATCCCCTGCCAAAAGACAACGGAATTCTCCATACTCAAGCATTATTACCAAGGAATTAGCATTAAAATCTAAAGAAACCGATGGGAATTGTGGCCAAAGCACATTTAACCTAATCTCATCTAATACAATAGTATCACCGGTTTTTAACCCCCTATAATTATCCTTACTACGCACAAGTTTATTATACCAACGATACATATCAACTGAGTTTACCCAATCAACCAAATTTTCACCATTATCAAAAACCTCTCTTACTTCCATCATCTGCATAACAAAAAACGCTCCCCCGATATGGTCAAAATGTGGATGAGTAAATATAAGATAATCTAAACGCTGAACATTATTTCTTTTCAGATACTCTCCTACTCTAAATCCCGTGATAAGATTACCTGCATCTACAAGCACTGTTTTACCGTGGGGAGACTGAATAAAAACAGCATCTCCTTCACCTACGTCAAGGAAATGAATTTTTAAATTTTGAGTCTGGGCAAATGGAGGGAAAAGAAAAAAGAGAGAAAATAACAATAATATAATTACCCTAAGCTTGTTCACTCTAACCTCTTTAACAAATATAAAACTATCCCCCCAATGCCTCCTAATCCATTAAACCAGATATCACGTAAATCAAAATAACGGTAAGGTAAAACTGCTTGAAACACCTCATCCAATGTACTAACTAATCCAATAAATATAATTGTGAGTATAAGTCCAACTCTTCTCTTTTCTTTACCTAACAAATCCCTTCCTGCTAAATAACCCAGAACACCATATTCCAGGATATGAATTCTCTCCACAGGTATTTTAATTCGCCAAGCAAAGATTAGACCTGTACATAATATTCCTACAATAATTACTGTTCTCCATAAACCAGGATAATTTCTTATAGTAATAATTATGAAGATTACCCCTGCACCTACCAAGATTAGATCAATTAAAAATATGAAGCCTTTTTCTCCTATACGAATTTTAAGATAATCTACTACCTGCCTCATAAAGGCAGCAGAAATAATTATAAACAAACTTAAAGCAATTGTTTTTTTTGAAATCCGTTTCAATCAACCACACCTTTAACGGAGACTCTTTACTCTATAATCACCAACCCAGCATAATCGGGAATAAAACTCACCTATATGTATGGAAGAAAGAGGTACTTATTAAGAAACTACGTAGGTAAATCCGAAAATATTAAACTTACTTATCTGGCCAAGATAGCCGGAAATAACTACTACCATATAAACCACTTCCTACTAAATAAGGGGATTATACTCTTAATATGCTCCTTTCCGTTTTAAAACTGCTGGTATTGTCCATAACAATATCAATAAATCCATCCTCAACGACCAGTTATCAATATACCAAAGATCCCACTTAACCCACTTATAGAAACTTAAATCACTCCTTCCCCTTACCTGCCATAAACAGGTTAGACCAGGCTTAACCTCAAGTCTTCGCATCTGCCAGATATCATATTTTTCCACTTCATCAGGAGTAGGTGGCCGTGGACCTACTAAACTCATATCTCCCTTAAATACATTAATCAATTGTGGCAACTCATCCAGGCTATACCTACGCAATAACCTCCCGAATCGAGTAACTCTCGGGTCATTCTTTATCTTAAATACCGGCCCTTTGACATCGGATTTATCTCGTAAAGCTTCTTTGTAATTATCCGCACCCACAAACATCGAACGAAACTTATAGAATTTAAATACCTTGCCTTTTTTCCCACAACGTAACGATACATAAAACACCGGCCCAGGACTATCTATCTTAATGAGAAAAGCAATCAAGGCAAACAAAGGTGCAAATAGTATTAAACCAATGGCTGAAATTAAAATATCCATAACTCTTTTAAACACTATCTCTATTCCCTGCTGACCAGCTTCTATATAACTGACCAAAGGAATAGAACCAATATGGTGTAATCTTAACTGCATAAAAGGAAAACCAAATCCTAATGATTCTATACCATTATTGTTATTCTCATTGTTTTCTATGTCAAAATGGTTGGAGATAACAAAATTATCTGCCAATATTCGCACGGTTTTATTCAATCTCTTAGCTACAGCCAATACCTCAGCTACTTTTATTCGTTGAGAAGGTATAGTAACATATATCTCATCCACAAAATATTGCTGGACTACATCGCTTAAATCATTAATTTTGCCAAGAACACTGTAATCCATCACCTTACCAAACTTATTGTCATCCAAGAAACCTACAATTCTAATTCCTAAATAGGGTTGGTTATCTATCTCTTTTGCTAACAATTTAGCAGTCCTACCTGCTCCTACAATCAAGGCATTGATGTTATTATATCCCCGGCCAACACGGTAACGGATAAATATTCTCTTAAATGCACGCCAGAAAGATAGAGTTAAAATCAGAAGTATCATTGCCTGAACAAATACCAGACGGGAAAACATCATTATCTGCAGAAGAAATATTACCAACCCTACTAAAACAGAAGAAAAAAATACACACTTAATTGTCATCCAAAACTCTTTAGGAATAGTTAAACTGCGATCTGTAGAATAAAGGCGGTAATTGTTTAGAAGAAAAATGAGAGTAACTCCCCAAAACAAAAAGAGCAAGCTATACTCTTTGAAATAAGGGAAGTTAGAAGGAATAATGCTACGGTTATACCTTAAACAGTAAGGCAGATAAAATGAGAAGGTGATTAGAAGGATATCAACACTCAGATAAAAAAAACGCACATACTTTCTTCCTTGAAACATAGAACAAATTATATCACATTTTCCTATTTCTTAACAAGCATAAAAAATTTAAAGGAAATTTTTTGATTAAATATTATGTCTGGTATTATTTTTGTATCGGGGAAAAGCAAAAATGAACGTCGCTGAAAATGTTGCTTTTGGGAGAGAAAAATTAGTTAAATACTTCTTATCCGATTTTCTTAAGACAACTCCCTACATTCATAGGGATTTATCTCTTTTCCCACACCTGTAGCAATAATTCCACCCTCATGCACAACGCAGGCAATACTATAAGAAATGTAAGAATGCCAATTTAAAACCTCGTTGCCAGAAGACGAACATACCTTTGCATATTCTCAGGAAAGTATTTACTCATCTTAAGAAATTTATTTTTATTAATTACCCCTAAATTTAATTCTTCCTCGGGCAGTTCGGTTAATCCTTTGGATTTTAAATATATGGTATCTAAAAGAGCCTTCTCCGGCTCGGCGACAAAAATATTGTCTTTTAAGGCATAACCAAAAAAAAGTTTTTTGCTGATTTTCTTGAAGACAACACTTCTGTTTCTTATTTGCAGACGTTTACTCTTGCGAGGCGTAGCAAATTCTATCTCATAAGCGATCTGATTTAATATGCCTAACCTACCAAGGCAATAGGTAAAAGATAGATAACTTAGCTGATAAATAATATTGGCAATCTCTACGATATCTGATAGTTTTAACGTAAGTTCGTATAAATCTCGGCGCAACCTTGACAATACTCCTTTTTTGTAAGACGCCAGATAGTTACCTTCTGGCTTTGCGGGCTAATTCCTAAAAGGCAACCCAGTTCTTTGGAGGTTAAATATCTTTTATTTGCCTCTAAAAGCTTCTCATAAACTTTTAGCATTCAATTTCTCCAAATCTTCGATAACAGGATAAAAACTGAAAGGAAGGAACTTTCTTAATTCCTGTCTAATTTTTCCTTTTGGATAGCCGAGATTTTTTAACGTAAACGGTTTATTAAGTTTTTCACAAATAAACCAGATATCAAAAATATCCCTTGGCATCTTTCTTCCCTTTATCATGCGTAATTTATCCTCTAATATCACCTCAAGCGAAAATACCTTAGTTATTACTGAAATATTGGTTGATGCAGATTTAGCTAATAAATTTGCGAATTTAGAATTGTTTTCTTTTGTAATTCTCCTTGAAACTTCTATTTTCATTGATATGGCAATTTTTTGCCACGATTCCTTTATTCTTATTTGAGCAAGATGAGTATAATACTCGCTTGCCAAATCAGTTATAGAAAAACGTTCATCAGAATTAACAATGGCGGTCATAGTTTTCTTGAAATCTTTTGGCGCGATTTTGCCGTTTACAGAAAAATCTAAATCTTCAGAAAAACGGGGAGAATTATAAACTAGCCTTAAAGTGGTAACCGCCTTATAAGCCTCTCCGAGAAAGAAGATTCAAACAGTCCTTTTAAAAAAATAAGCTCTGCTTCTTCCCTGAGTACGTGCTGTATATCTATGCCAATTTTTCTTGCCAGGATTAAGGCAAAATCTTTATCCATAACATTCCTTTTTAGTTAACATTTTTGTCTACTATCAAAGAACGAGTATATATCGGGAATTCTTATCTATCAAGGGAATTTTTCCTGCATATTGTAGAGTCTAAAGACATGGGTAACACTTTTTCTTTTTATTTTGTATTATAATAAAAAGTAAAAAATTTGTTTATAAAAGGAGGTGTTACCCATGCCTAAATATTATTATCAAAGGCTAATCCGTATGAGGTTATGTATGAGCAAATCAAAAACGTCTCTTTCCTATCAAGGCACTTTGTTATATCGAAGAAGACCTTTTATAAGTGGCGTAAACGCTATCTGACCGCAAATAAGAATCATATACCATTATTGACCGATCAAAAAGGCCTAAGTACTCTCCCACACCTTACTAAAAAAGAGATTACATAGATTATCAAAAAACTGCGTAAGAAAACCAACTTTGGCGCGGATAGGTTGAGATTGTTTTTGCTTAAGGACTATAACATGAATATGCCTTATATGGACTTAAAAGGTTTAACTTAATTGCAAAAATTACAGAGTTATGATAAATATAAAAGTGTTACCTATGTGTTTAGCTAATACAAATCTTTATCTAAAAGTGCACAAAATATTTTATACTACCTAATTTTTGGTTATATAAACTAAGAGGGAAAATATGGAAAGGTAAAAGGTTAGTATCGAAAATGCCGCTCTTTAAAAACTATGAATAATACTATACCTACAAGCCATAAAAAAAATAAAAATATTATAGGATTTATTACGTCACTTAAATAATTAGGGATAACTTGTTCATAAACAATTATTTGTACCGCAGGGATAACTTTATTTATTAGTATTTGAGTGACATTAATCCCTATTAGCATGCCAAAAATACCAATAATATTTATAATATTACCTTGCCCTGACTTCCAAAGGCTGCCAATAAAACAACCATCTGCGAAGATAAAACCGAAGCCCATAAGAAAAGAACCTGTTATAAGCAAACCAATATCATGAACATATCTTTCTAATTGAATCTGCGGAAAAAGAGAGAGATTTAACCCCATCTGATAAAAAAACGCTAAGCACATAATAGTGAATAGTACGCTACGCCATACATAAGCTGACTGCGAAATAAACCATTCTTTTAACATACTTGACATACAGATTGTGCCGCGTTCAACAACTATACCAAAGACTAAAAGTAAAATGGTAGCGAAAACAAAACCTATTTTTTCCTGAAGGGTTAGCACTGAGAATAAACTCACAGCCAGAACAAAAAATGAGAACAAAGTAACTAATACAAAGAAAATTATCTTTTGATTCTTTTTAGAAGTTAATGCCTGGGGTATATAAAAATCCTTTTTAAGGTGTTTGGTTTTCACAATTAAATATTTAAATAGCCTTGCCCCAACAAAACCACCAAGCACCATACATATAGCGTATATCCAGCCCTTGGTAATCATAAAAGCGGTTAAATTAAATATCCCCGCTAAATTGAATAGCACAACAGAATGTACTGACATTGAGGCAATAACTGCACCACATCCCATCAGTATCCCACCAATTAAAGCAAATATCAACAGCTCATATGTAACGGGAGTTTTTATGCTAAACTCGCCGGTAATCAACGCACTGATAAATGCTCCAAAAATTATTAATCCAAATGTAATAATGGGATTTTCTAATAATAAAGCAACCGGTCCTTTAGTCTGAGATAAATAGTTCTGATTAAAATGCCAAAATAGAATTAAAATAAAAGCAAGGAGAGGACCGGTAATCACAAAAGACCAATGTCTAAGATATTTTTTGTCATACTCTTCTAAAGCTTTGGGAATTGTTTTTATAAAATCAGCTATTTGCGTAGCGGGATTACATTTAATTAACTTTCCAATAAGGCGGTTAACCACTAAAGCCTTATAATCAGCATCGGGTTCATTTCTATATCTAAGTGCGGAAATCATACCAGTAATTGTATCTCCCGTACCGCCTATTGCTTCCATAGCTGGAATATTAGGTTGCGAAAGCTCTTTTATTTTGCGATTATCAGTGTAGATGTAGTCAATAGCACCTTTAATTATGGTAGTTTTAGCTGTATTTTGTTTCTGATAAGCCTTATTCACTAAATATTCTAAGGAGATACTCTCGTTAAGTAACTCGCTACGTACATATAGAGGATGCAGAGCAAATTCATCGGCCAAGAAATATAACTCTCCCAAATCGGGAGTGAAAACATCAAAAAGATAAGATTTATTGATGGTTTTAATCAGATACATGCCACCTGCATCAGCGATAAGTTGGGGTTTTTTAGAGAGAGATTTAACCTTTTGAAGAAACGGTTCTCCATACTTAACCTTGGGAAACATATAGTGCAGAGTTATGATGTCTGGACTATATTTATCAACATTTGAGTTAACTTCTTGAAACATTAAATCTGTTCCTTTCCCATCAACCATGTCACCCCCAAATATACAAAGAGGCATTTCTAAATTATAAAAACTGCATACCTGAACACAAGAAGCCGCCATAGCGGCAGTGCCTCTCTCTATGGGAAAAGCATTATCATTTATGTACAACTCATTTC
This sequence comes from Candidatus Omnitrophota bacterium, assembly GCA_023819315.1. Taxonomy (GTDB): domain Bacteria; phylum Omnitrophota; class Gorgyraeia; order Duberdicusellales; family 4484-171; genus JAMWBQ01. The sequence continues at coordinate 699 of JAMWBQ010000054.1, read as the reverse complement.
CCTGCACATGTGCTTTACCCACATAAAGACCAGTTTTAAAAGGTATTGTTCCTACCAGTACAATCATTTCTTCGCCACCCTATTTTTTAAAGCATCAAAAGATATTTGCAACATATACGAACAAAGACTATTACCTATTTCAATAGGGTCTTTTGCTTCTTCAATCCTTTTGTTATACAAATGCTGTGCCACATAAGGAATATCAGGACATCCTCCTCCCGATATATTCAATATTCTATGTTCTTTTTTATCAATCGTGATCTTCATATTTCCCACCTACACATAAGATACCCATCAATCTCAACGATTAATGAACGCTTCAAAACATTGGGTAACATTTCTTTCGTAGACACTATCTTGTAAGGGGCACTTCTCTCTTGTTTAATTATAGTTTCAATTGCTTCTTGCTCAATAAGCTCAAACTCAATAGCGAGATCGCATCCTAATCTTATTTCTGGAGGGGGAGCAACAAGCCTAACGAGGAAACCTTCATTTTCCAAAATCTTATGGGTCTGAATAACTTGCTGCACGCTACTGTAAAGTAGTATCCCCTTCGGTCTCTCGTATTTTTTCTGAAATATTTTTTTGATAAATTTCAACATATTTAATGTAACATGTTAATGCAAAATAGAAATGTCATCTTTTTGAAAGAAATTCTTCTAAAGTAATCTCTCTTCGTTTATTGTATTCAGGTATCTT
>JAMWBQ010000053.1 GCA_023819315.1 Candidatus Omnitrophota bacterium | reverse complement strand
ATAGAAATTAAAGCAGATAAATGAAAGACTACATCTACCCCCTTTACAACGCTACAAACACTATCAAAATCACTTATATCACAAGTAACTACTTCTATATCATCTTTAAGGTGGGAACTTTCTAACCACCCCCATAAGTTCTTAGAAGAATACCTCACCATTGCCCTCACAGAGTAGCCACCTTTAACCAATTCTTCGCAAAGGTGTGAACCAATAAATCCACCTGCGCCGGTAACTAAAATTTTTTCTTTACCCATAAATTTAAATTAATTATACCATATAATAAATAATTTGTAAAAAACCTAGTTGGTTTGTTTTATACAAAAACCATTAGGGTATACCATTTCTCCTTCTCAAGGAATTCTTACATAAAAGGGGACAAAATATTTTGCCTTATTAAACAAAATTTTTTTACCTTGCAAATAACTTACGAAGGAAATAAAAGATTAAAAAAGATAGCTTATAAAGGAAGAATTTAATTTTTAAATAGTTTAAAGAAATTTTTGTAGAGGATTTTTTCTTTTGTTTCTTTATCTAATTTATCCAAACTACTTCTACTTTCTTTAATTTCTGTATTGGCAGGATAATCGGAACCAAAAATAACTTTGTCTTCTCCAAATAATTCTATAGCTAACTTAATATTATCTAAAGATGAACCTGAAGTCTCTACATATATTTTCTTAAAAATTTCTGATGGCAAATCACCTATCTCCTTTACTAATTTCCGCTTTAATAACATCTTATAAACTCTATCAAATCTATCCTTTAAAAAAGGCACTACTCCCCCTAAAGAAGAAAAAATAAATCTTATATGGAATTTTTTTAAAATATCTTCCATTAATAGTAAACCCATAAACATAGATATATCAAAACTATACTCTAAAACAGGCATTAAAAGAGGATCTTTTACACGTTCAAATCCAATAGGATTTATTGTTTGAGGATGAACAAAAATAACCATATTGTATTTCTCAACACATTCAAATAAGGGTAATAGTTTATCTACTATGAACTTACCTTCATAACTAGAAGCTAAATTTACTACTCTAAATCCCTTTTGGTATAATTCTTTGATTTGCAACTTTACCTTATCTAAATTACCTATATCCACAATAGCTGAACCGATTATCTTTGAATTTTCTTTAACAACCTTAATTATCTCTCTGTTATACCAATGGCATAATTTAGTGTAACTTCCTAAATTGATATGTGCATCGGTGGAAGGATAAACAACAAGTGCTTGAACAATATTGTTATCTTGGATAAATTTAAATAATTTATCTTTATCTGTCCATACCCCTTTATAAAAAGAAGAATAAGAAGCTATAAGAGGAGGAATAAAATGTAAGTGAGCATCACAAATCATAGAAAATCATCTATAAATCATAAGCACAATTTAAGAAATCCCAAACAAATTACCAGAATCTCTAATATAAATTTATATAATTTCCTACTTATGGTTTAATAATTCTCCTTATGTTTAAACCTATCTTCATATATGTTTTTCTCCTTTTACTGCTCCTGCTTCCCACTTAGAAACTCCCCGCATTACATCTTGAAAACATAATTTCGCCAATTGGTCAAAATCACTATGCATAATCCTTTGAATTCTACCTGGTTTAGAATAAAATTCGCGCATACACCAAGCTCCTAATCTACCTAAATCCTGAACACTTAAATAATTGGTTGGCATAACCGGATGTAAAAAATCCCAGTGAATAAAATCAATATTATCAGGATCAATCCATTTATTCTTCAAAGCTATTCTCCACATTGGCGAATTGGGGGCAGGGGTAACATACCCTATCCATAATATATCAGGATCAACTTCATCGGTAAACTCAAAACGTTGCTTAATAATAGCCTCATTATCGTAATCGAATCCAATCATAATATCAGCTACCACCGCTATATTGTTCCTACGCAAAATATCCACCGTCTTTATTATATCTTCAATGGTAATCCCTTTAGCTATCTTTTTTAATTCTTCCGGTGTAGTTACTTCTATGCCAAATACACCGATAAATAAACCACTCTCTTTCATCAATGGCAAAATACTCTCACAACTAACCCAATCTATTGCTCTACCCAAAGATACCCACTTAATAGGATTCTCCTTCTCTAATTTCAATCTACAGAATATCTCTACTCTCTTAGGATCAACATTAAAGTTATCCTCTTGTAAAACAATTACTTTCACTCCAAATTTTTTATGAAGCAACTCTAATTCTTCTATAACTCTTTCAGGAGATTTAGCTCGCCAAGTTAAAAAATCATTGGGAGACCGTGGGTCATACTGATCCCATTCGTAACAAAATGTGCAAGCTGAAGGGCAACCGCGCGAGGAAACTACTTCTACAAATGGCTTCCAGTAAGTATGTCCTACGTACCTATCCATAGGGAACAAATCGTAAGCAGGAAGAGGCAATTTATCCAAATCTTGCATTAGTGGTCTATGTGGACCCATTATAATTTCTCCATCTACTCTACTTGCTACCCCTGCTATATTATTAAAAGATTTCTTTTTATCAATCGCTTCTATTAAATCAAAGAATGCTTCCTCCTCAGCCATAACTACAAAATCTATAGCAGGATTTTTCTTCAAAGTCTCTATAGGGGTAGCAGAAAACCATAAACCTCCTACCACAATCTTTGTTTTAGGTAAAACTTTTTTTATCAACTTTGCTGACTCTAAAAAATAATGCACAATAGCATATCCACCGTAAGAATGTAACATATCTCCTAAAACTACTATATCGGGGTCTTTATCTTTAACCTTTTCTACCATCTCTTCCATAACTATGTCTAAAGCGCGACAATCAAGAACTTCTACTTTATCGTACCCTCTCTCCCTTACATAAGAAGCCCAATGCGCATATAGCTGGTTAGGTGCTCTATGTTCACCATGGGTAGCCCAAGCACCAACTTTCGGCATTACAAATAATATCTTCATACCTACCTCCTTTAATTTTTATTCCTTTGGATGCTCTTGAGAATAAGGTATCACTGGTTTTGTCCACGGTGTCTGTTGATTAATCACAGCTATCTCTAAAGGACAAACGTTCTCAGGAACTGTCAATACAAATTTAAGAGCATTCTCTATAGCCTCAGTAGTCATCAAACGAGAAGAATCACTAGTTATATCTTTTAACTTAGAGGTTAACTCTGTATCAGTAACTCCCGGTAAAAGAGAACAAATCTTTATACCATAATCACGAACCTCCCAAAATAAAGCCTTGGAAAAAGCTCTTAAACCTAACTTAAGGGAACTATAAACGATAAAATTCTTAGGTAAAGGGTCACATAAAGTAGAACCAGAAATTATATTTACTATCGTTCCTGAACGATTTTTTATCATATCGTTTATTACTAACCTGATTAAGCGAACATAACCAAGATAGTTAGTGAAGACTAATCTTTCAAAATCTTCTATAGGTTGCTGATGAAATGGATATTGACTGGAAACACCGGCATTATTTATTAAAATATCAATCCTACCAAATTTATTTTTGGTTGTCTCTACTGAGTTCTCTAAATCTTTAAGTTTAGTTACATCGCAAGTTATTGGTAAAACATCAACTTTATACCTATCTTTAATTTCTTTAGCCACAGATTTTAGATTCTCTTCGTTACGACTAACGATTGTTAAATTTATACCTAAACTAGCACAACTAAATGCTAATGCCTTACCTATACCTCTACTTGCTCCTGTAACTATTGCTACCTTATTCTTTAAATTATCCATATTGCCTCCTAAGTATTAGCTAATAACTTTTGAGAAAAAAATAATAATCCTAATAAACCAATACCAAATAATATAAACCCTAACATAAAACTCTTGTGCATAACTAAACCTCCTAAACTAACCCCTAAACTACCGGATATAAATCGTATACCACTATTCAAACTTGCCATTTCATTTAAGAAATCTTTTGGTATATCAGCAAGAAATACCGATACACCCGAGTGATTAAATGTCCATCCTAATCCCCATAAGAACATCACTATAGATAAAAAAAATAAATTTGACTTAAAGATAAAGAATAATAAACATAACAACATTAAACCTACTCCTAAGTTAATAGTCTTTAGTCTACCAATTCTATCACTGAGATAACCACCAATTGCTTCACCAATTATACCACTTAGACTACCTAAGGTAAGAAGCATGCTAACTAAAAATTGATTTAACATTATCTGTGTAGAAAAGTAGACTCCTAACCATTGCTGAATACCATGATAAAGCATACTTATAAGAAAAATATACAAAAGAATAGAAAGCAGATGCTTATTACCAATAACTTCTAAGTATTTTATCATTAATTCTTCCCTTTTCATTTCCATCTTAGGTAGATAAAAGTATATCGCTAAATATAAAAAAAATCCTCCTATCGCTGGTATTATAAAAATTAGCCTCCAAAAAAGAAACCCACTCAAAAATAAACCCAAAAGAGAAGAAAAGAAACTAAAACTAAAAAACATCCCTATGTATCTACCACGTTTATCCTGGGGAAAGCTGTTACCCGCATAAATTATAGTGAGAGGAACAACCGAGGAGCCAAAAACTCCCATTAAAAATCGCAAGATAAATAAACTATTAATATTTTGAGATAAACCTCCTAATAAATTTGTCAAAGAGAAAAAGAAAAGAGATATTAACATCATTAACCTCATATTTAAAATTCTCATCAATGGACCATAAAAGAGGGCTGAAATACCATAAGAAAGCATATATATCCATAATATCTTACCTACGATAAACTCAGAGATATTAAAATCCTTTGCTATAGAGGGAACTAAAGCAGAACACGCCGAAAGGTTAAAAGATACAATCGCTCCTTGTAAACAGAGAAATAAAAAAATAAGTTTAGGCATCTTAAAAACTATTCTTTTTCTATAACCTCCTTAAATATTTTTAAATTATCCTTAGAGTGTTTATTTATAAGTTCCTCTACCTGTTTATCCGTAAACTTTGCTTTTTCATCCATTTCAAAATGTTGTATCCAAGTCATCTCTATACCTTCATCCTTAGGTGTATAAAGCCAAATTATCTTCATATATTTAAAAGGAAACTTAGGCTCCTCTCTTTCCGCGTAAGTAAAATATTTATCCTTGAATAATAACCTAAAAGAACGCCAAGAACGGCCCTCTCTATCGGTAAGAACGAAAGTTATTTTATTGTTATCCCGGTTAATTATTTTTGCCTCTTTATACTCTCCCCCAAAAAGCTCCGGCCAACACTCAATATCGTTAGATATATCAAAAACTTTATCGTATGAAGCATCAATAATTATTGAGTTACAAGTATGCCCCATCTTACACCTCCCTCAAAAAACCGCTACCACCCTTGCCCAAGATGCTCCTGTCCCCCTTATCTTTACGGGGAAGCATATTACTTTAAACCCATAATCTGGTAACTCATCTAAATTAGCTAAACGCTCTATATGAATAAACTCTCTTTTTCTACCATAGAAATGTGCGGGATATAATTTTTTTGTGTCTTTACTATTTGAAAAATCTTTAAGCATTTTACTGTAAGGTAGGTCTATACCCATAGTATCTATCCCAAATATTTTTACCCCCCTATCTAAAAGATAATCTATACAAGATACATCTACCCCAGGGTAATCACTAAAATAATCTTTTTTACCATAGAGTTTATCTCTACCTGTCCACAAAAGAACGATATCTAAAGGTTTTATCTTGTAATTAATTTTTTCTAAAGCTTCTTTTATATCTTTATCTTTAATTAAATCTTCTTTCTTCTTATGAGTAAAATCTAACTTTACTCCATCTTGATAGCACCATTCTAAAGGGATCTCTTCCGCTGTCTTTGATGCTCTTCCTTGAGAAGTTGAACCATAGTGATAGGTATAATCTAAATGCGTTCCAATATGTACACACGCTTTAACTATCTCTAAAGATAAAAACTCACCATCAGGAAGATCGTATTTTTTTACTATCCTCCTACCTAAAAGATACTTTATTTTACCCAAAATAGTTCTACCCATTATTACCTTATTAAATCTATCTACACCATCTCTATGAGACACGCGTTCAATGTGAACCCTATGAATCTCAAAAGCTTTATCATCTATAGGTAGGCTCAAATCTACTATATTCATAATCTCTTTTTACTCTCTACTATAGAAATTATCTCTCTCAAAGTTTGTTTGTTGGTTATCTCTCCATCCTTTAGTTCCACTCCTAACTTCTTCTTCAAAGCAATCCTTACCTCTACCATCTCTGTAGAATCAACTCCTAAACTATCGTATAAGGATTTATCTTCTTTTAACTCTTCAATACCTACATCTAAAGTTTCTCCTAATAACGAAAAAACTTCATCTTTTATGCTCATATCCACCTCCCTGTTATAAATAAAAATTTAAGCCTTTTCTACACATAAAACCACATTTATTCCTCCCCTACCACGGGAAATAATCAAAGCTTTATTTATTTCTCTTCTAATTACAATATTAGGAGTAGGTTCTATACCACAGTAAGGATCTTTCTCTTCAAAATTAATCGTTGGTAAAACCAAACTATTCTGCATAGATAGTATGGTTATAATAAGATCTAAAGAAGTTTGTGCACCTAATAGATTACCAAACATACTCTTGGGAGCACTTAAAGATATATCGTTTAACTTTTTGCCGAAAACATTTTTCAAAGCTTTAGCTTCTAAAAAGTCACCTATTACCGTAGCTTCTCCATCCAAACATATGTAATCTATATTATCTTTATTAAACCCACTATCAGAAAGACACTCTTCTATAGCAAACTCTAAACTGCCAGTATCAAGGGAAGCTCTTAAACGATGATACCCATCGCAACTATATCCCACCCCACGAATAAAAGCATAGGGTTTAATTCCTCTCGATATTGCTGTTTCTATCTTTTCTAAAATAACTACTCCCGAACCTTCAGCTAAAACGAACCCATCACGATATAAATCAAATGGCCGATAAGCTTTTTTCGGGTTAGAATTATTTTTAGAAAGACTACCGTAAGTATTAGCGCAGAGTAAAGCGTAAGGAGTAATTGGTGCCTCCATCCCCCCAGCTAAAACAAAATCTACTTTATCATCGCAAATACTCTTTGCTCCATACCATATAGCTAAACCAGAAGAAGCTCTATCAGAAACCACAGTTTTACTATAACCTTTAAAACCATAGTATATAGTAATCTGACCTTGAGGAGCAGCAGGAAACCATGCCGAAGCCATATAAGGAGATATTCCTTCTCTACCTTCCATATACATATCTCTCAACTCCGTCTCAGCAAATAGCCAACCACCCAAAGCATTACCCATAAATACTCCTACTCGCTTCTTATCTATATCATCTAAATTAAGTTTAGCATCGGTTATAGCTTCATTACTTGCTACTAAAGCCATATGAGAAAAAATATCTATTCTTTTTACCAATCGGGAAGAGATAGGTGAGTAAACATCTAATTGATGTACCTGACCGGCAATCCGTGAAGGATAAAGGGATGCATCAAATCTATTTATCTCATCTACAAATGATTGACACTTTTTTAAATTAGCCCAGAAGGTTTCTTTTTTTAATCCACAAGGAGAAATTACCCCTATACCGGTTACGGCTATATCTAACATAATTATTCCCACCGTTTAAAAATTAAACTCGAATGTATACCCGAAAAACCACTACTCGTCTTTAATATATAATCAACTCTTTTTTCTCTTGCTCTATTAGGTATATAATCTAAATCGCAACGGGGATCAGGTTCTTCTAAATTTATGGTTGGGGGTAGTATATTATGCTTAAATATCAACGCACAAATAACCGCCTCCACAGCATTTGCTCCTGCTAAAGGATGTCCGAGCATAGATTTTATTGAACTAATGGGTATTCTATAAGCTAAATCTTTAAAAAATATCTTATAAGCATTAGTCTCGAAAACATCGTTCTGAGGAGTAGAACTACCATGAGTATTTATATAATCTATTTTATCTTTATTTATCTTAGCATCTTTAAATGTCTCCTCTATGCAATGCACCATAGCTAAACCATCTTCGGGTAAATCAGTCATATGGTAAGCGTTACAGCTTGTTCCATAACCAATTAACTCACAGTAAATCTTGGCATCCCTTTTTAAAGCATGTTCTAATTCCTCTAAAATTAAAACTCCTGCTCCCTCAGAAAGGATGAATCCATCGCGCCTACGATCAAACGGTCGACTGGCTTTCTCGGGCTCATCATTATTTTTAGAAATTGCTCCAATAACATCAAAAGCACCAAAAGTAATGGGTGTAATTGGTGCTTCTCCACCTCCAGCAACAATTAAATCTTGTCTTCCATCTCTAATTAGCTCTAAAGAAAAACCTAACGCATCAGTAGCAGCGGTGCAACCTGTAGAGATTGTGCAATTTATACCTTTCAATCCATAGAGAGAGGAAATTTCTATAGAAGGTGTATTGAACATTGCCGCATCGTATAGATAAGGTCTTACTTTCTTAGGATTAATGGGGTTCTTACCCCAATCGGTAACTAACAAAAATTCTTCTTCCATAAACCTTGTCCCACAAATAGCATTAGCTAAAACTACTCCTACTTTATACCTATTCAATCTATCAAAATTAAGATTAGCATCCTCTATTGCCTGTTTAGCAGAAGCTATATTAAATTGCACGTATCTATCCATACGGTAATAATCCCTAATTCCAAATTTTAAAGGGTCAAAATCTAAATCTTGGGCAGCAATCTTAGAGTTAAATAAACTAACATCAAAATTTTCTACTTTGCGAACAAAACTTTTACCAGAAATTAGATTGTTATAAAAAGTATCTAAATCGTTTCCTGCTGGACTAATTATCCCTAAACCAGTAATTACTACCCGCCTCATCAACACTCCCTTTTTACTCGGAAAACCACCTTGCCTCCATCTGGGCAAGTAACAGTATCTATAGAGTTGGGGTTTTCCATAAAGAAAAATTTTGCTCCAAAATTTAAAGCAAATAAAGCAGGAAAAGCACAATGGTATGCTGCTCCACAAAAATCTTTTGGGCATTTAAGACCTTTAAAAAAAAATTTATCTCCCACCTTGTATCCATAGGAACAATTACCTGTAGATTTTATTACTTCAAGGGACATATCCTTAGGTTGTGGTCCTTTGTAGTTAGTATCTTTAGGTAAAAATTCTATAGTACCTTTATGGTCAAATATCTCCACTTTAAAAGTTAATTTACCACCATCAGGACAAGTTACTTGTAAGGAGCGCTGATTTTCCTGCAAGGGGAAACGCGCACCAAAACTTAAAGCATAAATTACAGGAAAAAGCACATGAGCTAAACCTAAACAGAAAAATTTTGGGGGGTGAGTAAAATCCTCAAGAATAATCTCATCCTTCTCCTTATAACCATGATAACAATCACCTTCAACTTTTAATACGGTAAGCTTTAGGCGTGGGAAAGAAGTATTTACTATTTCCCTATCTTCTAAAAAATTATGGCGAGGAATAAGATTTTTTGTTTTACTAATTAACTCCTCTATAGTAATAAATTCTTTGTCTTTTTCTACCTTATGAACTAATTCAACTAATCTCTTATTTAAAGGAGTATAAAAGGAGTTTTTTCTTCCTATCTCTATAAAAGCACCATTAAGATAATCAATTTCTGAAGGTCGGTTGCGTCTTATACTCTGTAAAACTGAACCGTAGAGAGGTTCTTTACTTAAATTGCTCATTATATTAGAAAATATCTTTGCTCCCTCTTCTACAGGTAAAGAAACTAATTTAACTAACCTCTCCACAGGAAAATCAGGTAGATCGGCTAATTCTATATTAGCTTTTCTTACTGCCCCTAATCCTTCTCGCCAGATTCCTATACTTATCTGGCACAAATCTAAATTAGAGAAACACTCCTGCATACTCTTATTTACTATTGCAGGAATACAATTATTAGCGTTAAGAAAAAGTTTTAACCATTTCATTCCCAAAATTTTATCTGTTAATTTTACAGAGAAACTTTCCTTAAATACATCTGCTATGGTTTCTAAATTATTGTCTATGTTACCATCCAATTTACCTAAAATCCAATCTCCTTCAAAATTATGTACCACTAAACCTGGTTCTAAATAAGTGGCTCCAAACATTACGATAGTTGATATAATTTTCTCCTTAGGTAAAAATTCAGAAATAATTTCCTCTGCTTTTATTCCATTCTGCACAGTTAAGATAAAACTATCTTTAAGATAATTAATGTTATCTACTAATATATCCCTTACATCCTGCGTCTTTACCGCTAATATAGCTAAATCTACCGATTGATTTAGTTTATCGTAAACTTTTATATTATTAAGATTGTAGTTACCACGCACGCCTCTTATAGTTATCCCTTTATCTTTTATAATCCCTATATTTTCTTTACGGCTAACTAAAAAAACATCTTTTTTATTTTTTAAATAGCCGGCTATAACGGTTCCAATTGCCCCTAAACCTAAAATACCTATACGCATATTCAACTAAATTAAGAATTCTTAATCCCTAACTCTTTAAATAATCTTTCCATCATCCCTCTAAATGCAGGAGGAACCTCCCTAAAGAAAGCTTCAATTAAGTCTTTTTCCTCCACAAACTCTGATTTTCTTTCCCAAGCAATTCTTTCTGCAGTTTCTTTAACCAAACTCTGAGCGATTGTGCGATGAAATAAAGGCAAATTACTGATTATTTTCTTAAAAACTCCCTCTGCTTTATCACTCCATTTTATCTCCATACTAAATCCTCTCTATAAGTTCAAAAACCAAATTAACCATTTTTTCTTCTCCTTCAAAAAAGCGGAAATCAGAAAATCCTAACTCTCCCGTAATAAGGTTATCGGAAACAGTTAAAACTACAGCAACTCTCTTTTTATAAAGATTAGCTATGGTAACAAAAGGACTAGTAACCATATCCACAGCAATTGATCCCTTTTTAATATAACTATTAACTATATCTTTAGTCTCTCTAAAAATAGCATCGGTAGTCCAAACACCTCCCCTATAAGTTTTACCAATTACCTTAAACTCCTCCTCTAAAATATCAGTAAGCTGTTTATCTACTTTAGATATAAAATCATCATTTACATAGTATTTAGTAGCACCATCTCCCCGTATAATATGTTCAGCAATAATAAAATCTCCTATATCTATCTCAGAAAGCAAAGCTCCACAAGAACCAATCCTAATAAGAGTATCTATACCGCCCACACATAAAAGCTCGGTTACAAAAGCAGAATCAGGAGAATAGAATCCTCCATTACCTACAGTTACTCTCCTTCCTTTATAATTCCCTGTCCAAAAGGTGTAACCTAAAAAAGTAAAATTTTTAATAGGGTTATTTAATTTACTCAAACAGAATTTCGCACGATGTTCCTGACCACTTATAATACCAATACTACCAAAATCGCCTGATTTAAACTGTAAAGTTTCTAATAACTCTTGGGGGGATAAATGTATATCTCTTTCCATCATAATAAACTCTCCTTTATCATAAAATTTTAATAGTAAAATTTTACTATTTATTTTTAAAAAATCAACTAAAATTTTTATTGTGTTAATGCAACATAAAAATGTCATCTTTTTTGCAAAATAGAAATGTCATCTTTTTGAAAGAAATTCTTCTAAAGTAATCTCTCTTCGTTTATTGTATTC
>JAMWBQ010000052.1 GCA_023819315.1 Candidatus Omnitrophota bacterium | reverse complement strand
CCAGCCCTTAAGACGATTGACTCGCTTTAGATATCACTTGATGCAGTCAATGGCCAGAGAAAAGAACTTTTTCCTGAGTAATCTCTTCCTAAAGGCCTCCAGCTACAGCGAGGTAAAACCTTTTAGCTCTCTTTTTGGCGCTACAAGTTTAGCCATCATTGAGGAATTCTTCTCTACCGATGAATTAGCCAATACCTCTGTAGATGACCTCTTGGAATTTGTCAAAAAGCAGGGCAAAGACCACTTTGCTGACGCTAAAGATGTGGTAGCAAGGCTTAAAAAAAGGTCGCAAGAGAATCTTATCGCTTAAGACCTGAGCTTAAACCAGTAGTAAATTTAGTCCTCGCCTCCACTTTAAATAACATCCGTTGCTACAAGGAAACCATTAAAAGAGTTGATGATGCTATAAAAGAACAGATGCAAGCTTTTAGAACAACCTTAGATTCTGTTCCCGGTCTAGGACATGTATATTGTGCTGGTATTATCGCTGAGATAGGTGATATAAAGAGATTCGATTCCCACTCTGCTTTAGCACAATTTGCAGGACTTACCTGGCCAAGGTATCAATCGGGTAAATTCGAAGCTGAAGAAAGCTCTTTAGCCAAGACCGGCAATGAATACTTAAGGTATTATCTGGTAGAAGCTGCTGATAGTGTCAGAAGATACAACGCTATCTATCTTAAGTTCTACCAGAAGAAATACGCTGAGGCAACCAAGCATCATCACAAACGGGCTCTTGTCCTAACTGCCCGTAAGCTGGTAAGACTTGTTTATGCCCTGCTCAGTAAGCAAGAACTTTATCAGCCTGAAAAATGCTCTTTGACTGAATTTTCAAAGATCCACGCTTAAATTTAAACTCTCACTTACGAGAGGTTAAACGATCTAAAGTAGAGACATATAAAACCCTTAGCGAATTTTATCCACAAACTTTTTGTCTCTTGAAACAGAAGAAATTTTGCTATTTTTTCTCTTGACATATTACCGCATCACTTTTTAAAACAATTCTACTCAGTAGTGGTACACTCGCATTCATAATCAATAAACTAAATAACTCTACATCAAATCTTGCTCCTAATCCAGTGAAAACAAATATAAAAATTGCCAATCCTATACCAAATATATATTTACCTATAATATCTATTGAACTAGTCTTTGGTTCAATAACCATTATAAAAATATAGAAATAACTAAGATATCCCCAAATATCCTCCAAAGATCTGTTTTGCGATAATGTCTGCCACCCAAATAACAAAAAAGATAAAATTATATAACTAAAAACTATCTCTATCTTTCTTAATCTGTAAGTAAAATAAATGCCAAGAGGAATTATGATATACCATATATATGTGCCTTTCCAATGAGTGAAGTTATTAAAAAAAACTGTGGATATAAATATCCCAAATCCTGCTGGATTAAAGATATGTCTTTTATGAAAACGAATAATATATTTAGAGCCTATCGCTAATGTATTTGCTATAAGAAATCTTTCCATACCAGAATCAGAGGATAAAACATAACCTATAATCAGTCCTGTAATAATAGCGCTTTCTTTTAGTTTAAACATTTTGCTTTTAAAATAGAGTATCGCCCCTTCTAATATTAAAGCAAAAACTGCGCTTAAGAAACAATTAAATAAAAATATCAAATCTTTATCCCTCACTACTATAAATATAGCAAATATAATTAAAAAGATAATGAGTTGGGTTTTTATAGATTTAAAGCTGTTCATAAAATTAGAGCATCTTACCCTTGTAACACTCATGGATACCCTCAACAACAATCTTTCCCGATAGTGAATTATAGAAGCCTCAATAAATGTTAAATTTCTTTTTCCTAATTAAGCTGTCTTTACCAATTCAAAAATCATATCTAAATAAAAATTCCTATAAGTACTATCTTACATGATTTGAATAATATGTTATATTTTTCTCGTTGGACAATTCCATTTATTTTCTCAATCATCTCACTTGCAAATGAACCGTAAACAGTATCACCAAGAGCACTCTTCTTATCTGAAATGAGATATTCATTATGTGTGATTCCTCTCGGACTCGGATTAGTATAAGTATGTCCGTGAAAATTCCTTACATTCCAATCAATTGTGTCTACCCACAATATCTCTTTTGTAATTTCCTGTGGTTTCATTTTGTCTCTTTAGCTTCTATTAAGACTTCTAATCTTTTCCTGTAATCTACTCATCGGACAAATTAAGCACCATGTTCTCTGTTGCATAGGTATTCCTAAAAGTATGGCTAAAATGGTAGTAATAATACACATCCTTACAAAAACAAATCCTATTGCATTTATATTTTTAGGTGAAATAATAATCTGCAAGACAAAAAATCCCATAAAGATAAAGAATATACTCATGCGTATCTTTGGGTTACAGAAAAACTTAGGAACGTTTCTTTTAAGACTGAATTTACTTAAAAATAAATCTAAAAATGCACCTCTTGGACATAAGAAACCACACCAGAATCTACCTTTAAAATAGGAAAGTACAAGGAAGAAAATCATCATCAAAAATACCAGATATCCTAAAACCGGATTGAACAGACCCCCAATAAGAATAATCGGGAAGAACCAAATCATAATAGATTGACTAATAATTTTTTTCATTTAAAATAAGTCTCTGCAATCCTACCTAAAAAGAATCCTGCGCTACAGGATATTCCCCCGATAAGCAATGTTTCCAATGCGCTCTTAAACCAATGAATTTTAGTAATACGAGACTTAAAAATACCTAAAACAAAAAGAAATAACAAAACCAATATCGCAGAAAGGACGAGATCTATCTTGGTATCCTCGAAGAGGAAAAACGGTAATATCGCAGGAAATGCACCAATCAAAAATGAAAGCGCAGAAATTAAACCGATCTCAAAAGGATTATCAATAAGACCCGGGCTTATACCTATCTCTTCCTGCACCATAAATTTAAGCCACCTTTCTTTGTTGCTACTTATATTTTTTACTGCTATCTCCTGTTCTTCTTTGCTGAAACCTAATTCCGAGAAAATATACCTGATCTCCTGTTTTTCTTTTTCTGGTAATTCATCAATCTCTCTTTTTTCTCGTGTAATCTGGTCCTCAAAAAAATGTTTCTGGGCTTTAGTAGATATATAAGAACCAAAAATATTGCAAGGGTTCCTGCAGTAATCTGAGCTATACTTGCCAAAATTACCTTATCACGTCCTACCCAAGAAACCGAGACACCTGCTAAAAATGAAACCGTAGTAATTAGGCCTGTATCAATCGCATAGATGATATCACGAATAATCCTTCCTTTAGTAGTATGCCAATCTTCTCCGTGCCAATTTTTAAGTCTTTCCTCTAAGGGACTACGGATCAATTGTTTCATCTAATAACCCATAAATGATTCGAATTTAATATTTCCTTAATCTATTCCTAACTCAACACACAATCCTTTTATAATATCTACCATCGTGGGTAGACCAAAGACATAAATAATCCTCTCCTTCAAGTCTTCTTTGTAACTTTTTAAAAACTCTTTATCTAAACGCGAGAATATACAATTTTGATCTAAAGACGGACATTCGGTAACTAAATAACTTTTACTTTAGGATTACTAAAAGATATTTTATCTAATTCATTTTTAAAAGCAATTTCTAAATCTATAGCTTGGAGTAAAATAGCAAAACATCTGTATCTATCTTTTTGTCATCAATATATTCTAAAATTGGAATAACGGGTGTAATCACAATACCTCCGATTAAAAAGGCAATCTTTTTATAAGCTTTATTAAAAACACATTTACCCAAAGGTCATTTCATCAAAATATCATCATCTGGATTTAAATTTTTTAATCTTTTAGAAAATTCAATTTCGCTGATGCGTTTGGTAATTTCAATATAATCTTTATAAGGTATCTCTCTTTTTAAAAGATTTTTTGCCTCTTCACTGGCTAAAATAATTTCTTCTCTAAAAGGAACTTTTGGCAACAGTATAATTTTTAGTTCTTGTATCTTCTTTTTTATTTTTTCATTTTATTCGTAATTTATTTTATTTAACAAAAGATATGTATCCTTTATCTTTAGATGTACTTTTCAGGCAATCTCTAAAGAAACCTTCACCCTATATAAATTATGGTTGGCTCTGACGCTGAAATACGTGTATCTAAATTGTTGCTGGCTCCAAGACTTAGTTTTTCTAAACCTGCTTAGTAATCAAATAATTACAAAAGGATAATCCTTAGCTAATTTAGATGAATATTCTCTTAAAAAATTATTTACTGAATAATAACAGCCTGAATTTTCGGGTCTACCCATAACTAAAAGATCAAAACATTATGTTCAGAAATAACCTCTTGGAATCTTAAATTAAAGTAATCCGTTTTAATAAAGCCTTGGGATGTATACTAACACACATTATACCTTAGTTCAGGAATCATCTGATTAAATCTTACTCCTAAACTTAAATATAAATTTACATTGATATATTCATCTACTGCTAAAATGGATGTTCTTTCCTTCTCAATTAAACTGCGAATAATTAAAGAAGTAATAGCAGTTTTACCTGCTTCTCTTTTCCTCGAAAAGACAATAGTAGCCATAATTTTTAGGTTTTAGTTTTATTCATATATCTATTATAAAATTACTCACCATCACAATTATTACCATACTTACACCACTCAATACAACTGTTAAGCCGACTCTCTACTTCCTTCCCACAATTTAAACATTTTATCATTTCTGGCTCGGACTGTCTGAAGTTATCTAAAACTGACTATCTGAAAATCATTTTAGTATTGTCCTTAAATCTTGTTCTGGCTGAGTAATCAGCCTTAAATTAAACTTATCTTTTAATACACTAAATATTCTAGACGATATAAACTCTGGAGCCACTGGACCAACAAAAATACCTTTGACATTTAAATATAGAAGGGAGAGGAGAATTGCCACTGCTTTTTGTTCAAACCACGTAAGTACAAGAGAAACAGGAAGATTACTTAAATCTGTCTTTAATGCCTCTGATAGTGCTATAACTATCTCAATCGCAGAATAGGAATTGTTACATTGACCTAAATCTATTAGACGGGGAATACCGTCAATCTGACCAAAATCTAAATCGTTAAATCTATATTTACCACAAGCAAGGGTTAAAATCACACAATCACGAGGAATCAGCTTAACAAACTCCCGATAATAATTACCTCTTTCTCCCGGGGTATCACATCCACCCACAAGAAAGAAATGACGGATCTTTCCTTCTTTGATTAATAAAATCAATCTATCGGCAATTTCTAAAATATTGCGGTAATGAAAACCAACGGTAATCTTTCTACCATCTCTGGATTTTAACTTCGGCAAAGAGAGTGCCTTTTTAATCAACTCAGAGAAATCCGTATCTTTAATATGTTTTACCCCTTTTATCCCTGTGACACTGCAGGTAAAGAGTCTATCGCGATAGGACTCTTTCGGAATAAGAATACAATTGGTAGTAGCCAGTATTGCTCCTGGAAAATTATCAAATTCTTCTCTCTGTTTTGCCCAGGCACTACCCCAGTTGCCTACAAGGTGTTTGAATTTTTTTAATTCCGGATATCCATGTGCAGGAAGCATCTCGCCATGGGTATAGATATTAATATTTTTGCCTTCTGTCTGTTTAAGTAGTTCATAAAGATCTAAAAGATCATGACCAGTAACAACTATTCCATGTCCATCCTTTGTTCCTGTAAAGACATCCGTAGGTTCAGGGATACCAAAATGAACGGTATGCGCCTTATCTAAAAGTTCCATTACCTTTATATTGATCTGGCCTGCTTTTAAAATATATTCCAAAAATCTATCCGCATCAAAGTTAACATTAGTTAAAGTTGTAAAAAGTGCTTCGCTTATAAAACTATCTATCTGGGGGTCAGTAAAACCTAAACGCTTTGCATGATAATTATAAGCACAGATCCCTTTTAACCCAAAGATAAGGATATCCTGTAAACTGGATACATCCTCATCTTTTCCGCAGACACCATGAATTCTACAGCCACCGGTAATAGTTTGTGAACACTGATAACAAAACATAAAACACCCCCTTTTACTTTATCTCTCCCTTTATACCTACAGTTATTTCTTTAAAAGGTATTTCTTTTTTAGATAATCTTATTGCTTCCTTTAGAATATTTACAAAACCAAAACAACAAGGCACCTCCATATGTATACAGGTAATTGACCTTATATTATTATCCTTTAGAATCTGAACAAATTTTTCTTTATAAAGCTCAACATCATCCAACTTGGGACACCCAATAAGCAAAACTTTATCTTTTAAAATCTCTGAATGAAAATCTGCAAAGGAAAAAGCAGTGCAATCCGCAGATACCAAAAGGTCTGCATCCGTTAAGTAAGGTGCATAAGCGGGGACAAGCATAATCTGGATAGGCCAATTCCTAAGTTGAGAAACCTGTTTCTGTCTGATCTCTTCTTTAGAATACATCTCTTTTCCCTTAAGGTCAACAATTTTTAAACCTGGGCAGCCTTGGGTTATAGAAGGGGAATGTATTTTATGAGAATAACTATATTCTAAAGGTATCTCTATGTTATTTTCCTTTAAATATTCCAATGCCTCTTTGAAATACTGGTGTTGATTATGTTCTTTAAGATGTCCTAAGTGTGCCCTGATAACATTTTTACCTTGCTTTACAATATTTTCCATAACCTTCTTTTCATCGTATCTCTCTGCTTCTCTTTCTTCAATGGTAATTGCACCTTTTGGACAATGACCAATACAGGCACCTAAACCATCACAGAATAAATCACTAATAAGACGCGCTTTCCCATCAATAATCTGTAAGGCCCCTTCCGGACAGTTAGGAATACATAAACCGCAACCATTACACTTATCTTCATCAATTTTTATAATTTTTCTTTTTGCCATAATAAACTCCTTTCTTATTTCAATACTGAACCAACGCTTATCTTTCCCAATTCATTAAATAAATATCCTTTTATCTTAATTTATATATGAAATCTGTAAAATCTTTCTCCAAAATGGCTAAAATATATTAAGCCTCTTAACTAATTATTTTACAGTAATTAACTTTTCTAAATCGTATGGCATAAAACATAATGTCGTTATAGCTTATCGGTATCAAGGACAATTAATTTCATCCTTGATTATTAAATAATGATACAAGATTAGTATCATTTGTCAAGCAAAAAATTACATCCTTTCCCAAACTTTGTTGCCAACATTTCATACAATAGGTTGATTACCAGTATGTCCTGATAAAATTTTGTGCACTGGGATAAATATCGCTTTTAGGTATCTTTTAACTTGACATAGTTTTAAATGATCAAGCCTATCTTTATCAGGTTTAAATCCATAACGTACCTTCTTCATCTTTCGCCAAGTGCTAATTGACATTTTCTGAATTATCACTCTTTGTAATTTCTGGATAATCTAAAAAGGTGGTGATATATTAAAAAACGGGACATTTAAAAACTTGTTAATGTTAGCAAAGTGTTAACTCTTTACCTTCCAGCTTACCTTAATGAGTTCATCTCGTTTTTTATATGCTTCTTGCTGGCTATTTGAAGTAAGGAATATTTCCTCTATCTTTTGTTTAAAGATGGGACATCTTCAATAAGAGTGCTATGGCATTTACTAAGCAAGTCTTCAATGAATCTGTATTCTTTAAGACTCCAGCGACTCATATTCTTTAAGATTATCCAGCAGGTAAGTTAGATATCCAGCGTATCTACGCCTTCTTCTTTTTGAATCCTTCTGTATTCAGTCATTGAGCGGTGTAGTATTTGATTATCTTCATCACCTGGAAGTAGTCGTATTGAATAATGATGCCCTTGCCAAATACAGTTTTGTCTATCTTGAGAAAGCAAACCCGCATATTAAAATTAGCCTAAGGCTCAATTCCAGGGATTTTATTATCTAAAAATGCTTTTTGACAATACCTCTACTTAATCCATAGTTATTCTCAAGATAGAGTATCATTTAAGTTCTTGCGTCTGAATCTATCAAGTCATATCCTTGAACTCTTTTGGGAACTATACTCATCAATAAATAGAATAACTGAAAAACTAAGCTTAGAAATTTTTTCTTTTATATTCAGATTATCAGCTTGTTGGTGTTTCCAGCGGTCAATGGTTGTATTAGAACCTATTGTATTAAATGTGCGATTTAGCCCTGCCCATATTCTAGGGAAGGCAGAATTACCATTGATTATTCCGGTGACCAATTCGTCTTTTAAGCGTATTGTTGCTTATTGATATTTCTCTAACCTTTGATTATACAAGGGAAAAAACAGATGTAGCTACATTCATGATTTTTGCATTTTGCATAAATAACTCTCACCTTAAGTAATAAGAGCTATTAGATATTTATGTATTTTATGATGATCATTTTGCTTTATAAATAGCTACTTATTATTGAAAAAGGGACAAATATCTGGGCATTTTAAACCTAACAAGTTTTATCTTTACGAATTTGCTTTGCATAGTAGCCCTTCTAAAATCTTTTTAGGATAGACTACTATAAATCTTCAAAGAACACTTTTATATAAAAGTAACAATAAGCTTAAGAAAGTAGTGGAATTCGTTATTAACTATAAATTGGCGTTTTCTTCCTAAAAATTTAGACAATTTTTTATTTAACCGCTTTATTTTCTCTCGCCTAATTCATGGTCAAGCATAAATAAGCCGTTTACCGAGTCCTTAATTAGCCTTAGCTTATCTAAAATCTCTTTTGCATTAGCCTCCTCCTCAACTTGTTCATCAATAAACCACTTAAGCATTGACTCAGTTGCTGTATCATTTTCCTGGCGAGCTAATTTAAGAAGTTCATTGATTAATGTGGTTACCTTAACTTCATGTTTATATACAGCTTCAAAAACTTCAAGCGGTGTCTTCCAGTTTTCATTAGGAGCTTTAATATCTTCTAATAACACTTCTCCACCACGTTCCAAAACGTAGTTAAAGAATTTCATAGCGTGTGCCTGTTCTTCATTAGACTGAATTCTCATCCATTGGCTGAAACCAGATAAATTATTTTTCTTAAAATAAGCTGACATTCCCAAATAAAGATAAGATGAATATAGTTCGGCATTTATCTGTTTATTTATCGCCTTTGTCATTTTGTCCTTTATCTCCATCGTAACCTCCTTTCTTTCTATTATTTCGTTATTTATTGAATCTACATATTAAAAATCTTCTTTTTAAACCAATCTTTAAGTATTTTAACTAAAAGATATATCGCGAATCATAATCGTCAAAAAACACCCCCTATGCCATAGTTAAATTCGTATTACCTATTCGTTGTGATTCGGGTATTACTTCCTTTACTACCATAGAATATAACTCCTAACAAGAACACATTTGAGGTAGTTAACCCGCCTAACGTATCACTATGATAGGATATCGCAATAGAGTTAGCCAATAATGACCGCTAACCTGCTGTATCATTACCCCTACGACACAGCCCGGCAAAATACTCAAATACCCTCTGTTTAAATTCTTATGGAGCAAAAGCAAATTCATCCCATTAAACGCCCAGTTAAGAATTACTGCGCATATAACTTGTATTATATGATGATAATTTAATAAAATTTTGCATATATGTATTATAACAAAAATAAAAAGCCACGGCAATATAATAAGACATCCTAATTCAAGTTTTAGTAGTAGTTTTTGGATGCATTAAATTGATTGAGTTTTTAACACAAACTTACCACATCTTTTGTACAAAAATTATTTCCTTTCTGCGAGAGTAAAAATATTAAATTGTAAAGACTTCTATTATGCTTAGGGTTATCCTCTGCATACTTTGATCATATGTTTGTGTTGGGATTTCTTCTTTCCAGGCAACGCTCAAGACAAATTCCTCAAAAGGTTAAAGAAATATAATAAATATGTAGAGGCATGAAAGTATCGCTCTTTATCACCTCCTCCAACTATCTCCCTCTTATCCTAAATAGCTTTTAGCAAAAATTGATGTGCTAAATTTCTCTTAGATAAAATAGCTAAATCCATAAAAAACTGATTACCTCCAGCTTTTATGTCAGCATATACCATTTTCTGAATTAATTTCTTACTTTTTTGCCTTGTCGCTGTAGCAAGGGTCTTTTTCAGCGTAAACTATAACTACTGTTTACCTACCTAAGGTGAATTGTTTATCCTAAACCAAAATAAATCTATTTGAATAGTACTTCTGCTATTCTTTACCTTTACAATTCATAACTTTTATTCCCTATCCCTTATTAACATACTCTTCTTTTAGGTTTATAAAGTATTAACGATAAATATTTGTTTCCATAGCCATTAAACTTACGAAACTACCGAAAATATATTTATAGATCTTTAGCTTAACCTGCGGTAGTCAGCAATCTTTCTCAATAACAAATTCCCACGTTGTGAGTAAGATAAAATAGTCAATTTTAAATTTCTCGGTAGATAAGTTAGAAACTTCAGCCTTTCCACCAAGCACTTCTTTGTGCTTCTACTGTCCAGGGAGTAAAAGGAGGCATATTGTTAACATTGAAGTCTGTATCATAATCCCAGTTTCTGTTGGGGGCTTTATATTGGGGACTTCCATATTGCCAAGCACCTTGTGCAATTTGACTATTCCAAAGTTCCACAAAAGAACCTCTAATATATAGGGTCTTACCCGACCAATCTTCATGGAGGCGGGGATAATTTTCTAACCCCCCATTGTAATGTCCCGGAGTTGTATTATCTACGCCGGCGATAAAAGCAGTGTTAACGGTAGTATTGGTAGCAATTCTATTACTTAAACTCTTTCTACTGTTGGAATCATCCCAATTATTTGAAAGAAGGTTTACTGAATCACAAATTACTGCCGTAGGCTTTTTATTAATTGTATTATAATCACCTTGTATGTAAATAGGATCATTAGAAACAACTGTTAACCCACCGTTCCTATAAATCTGCGAGCCATTAATCAATCGTACCCCTGCTTGTTGAGTTATACCTGCATCATCTCTAGTAGCATAGAGCAAACCATTCTCCGGCAAGTGATTAGAATAGCCGGAATATCCGCCATCTTCCCCCGCCAATTTCTTAAGGTCAATATTAGTCATACGAATATACTTACCTTCTCGGTTATTATAAAAATTAGTAGTGGTTGTAATAGTTCCTACGGGGATGTCTACTCCTTCTACTAATACTCTATCTCCCTTCCTAATCGTATCATTCTCTATCGTTACACCAGCATTATTTGCATAATAACCATCAGGCTGAATAGAACCTACAACTGGTGTAGAAAGCTTGGTTACACCATGAACACTACTTTTTACTGTTCCATTCCAGCGGTTTTGAGATTCTGTAAGCCAATTAGGGCTATCACTATCTAAACCATCCATATTAAAGTAAGCACTTGTGCCTGCTTTCCTAATTCTTACATCTCCCCCCGGCTCTTCAGGTCTATCCTTACGTTGATTATAAATATTACCTGCGGAACGCACATACTCACTATTAAGCGTAAGCGTATTGTAGGAATCTAAGTACATATCTTTATTGCTATGAATTCTTCCCCTGAGATTCATATTTGGGCCTGGTAATATCTCTAAATCGTCAGCATAAAATACTACATATTGAAATGCATAGATTAGTCTTAAAACAATCGCTTGATTGAGTGTTACGCTTATACTGCTATTTTGGGGATGTTGGCACGTAGAACTTACAATATAAGTTTTTACCCCCACAGTAGTACCATCAGAATCGGTGATTTGGCGTATATTTGGTTCAGCTTCAGTTATGACAGAATTAACTTGCGCACCTGTAGGAAACGCAGGTGATTTTGTATAAATAGTATTTATTGTCCCTGTTGCGGGATACCGAGTAACATTTGGTTGAATTTGAAAATTAGCTATAGCTGAG
This sequence comes from Candidatus Omnitrophota bacterium, assembly GCA_023819315.1. Taxonomy (GTDB): domain Bacteria; phylum Omnitrophota; class Gorgyraeia; order Duberdicusellales; family 4484-171; genus JAMWBQ01. The sequence goes on along the minus strand of JAMWBQ010000052.1, from coordinate 1 downwards.
A
>JAMWBQ010000051.1 GCA_023819315.1 Candidatus Omnitrophota bacterium | reverse complement strand
AGCAAGAATAACACCATTGTTCTTCTCAACTATGGCTAATGCCTGAGAAATAGCATCTAACTGATATTGATAAGGGGTGTAATTATTTTTTTGAAGTATATCAATAAGGGATTGTCCAATTTCTTTTCTTTCAAAGGAATCAAGGTAAATTTTTAAAACAAAAATGAATGCTTCAAAAGGACTGATTTCCTTAATGAGGGTTTCTTTTTCAATAAGCTCTATTAACTTTCCTTTTCGGGCTTTATCTTCGGTAATAGGAATTGATTCATTTTCCCATAAATGATCAAAATAATTTTCCGCATCTTGGAATCCATAATCACTTATTTCAACATTAAACTCTTCCTGTGTAATAAGACCTGTTTTGGTAAGATTACTGCTTCCTGTTATAAAAAGATTTTTACGCCCTACCTGTTCACTTTCTAACTTAAAAATATATAATTTTGCATGATTAGGACGAATGGTTTTTCTAATAACGAGCCGATCTTTCTTTATAAGGTAAACAAAAAACCTAACCTGCTCGTAAAACTCATAGGTATCAAATGCTTCAGAATTGATAGACTTTTTAACAGAATCGAAAAACTTATAACTTATCTCCTCATTAGACAGATGGCCACTCCGGTCATCTAAATCAGCATACTCAATGAGTTGGTAATTCAATTTATCAACATTAAGACCAACTAATACTTTTATTATTACTCGTGGATTATTTTTAAGTTCTTTATAAAGTTCTCTTATGCCGGAGAAATAAAAAAATCCTACCAAAAACTTTAATTCTTCGCTTTTATTTATCAGTTCTGCCAAGCGCTTTTTTAAATTTTCCGCATCGCTATTAGTAATAAAGTTTTTCATAGTTTTTGATTGATAACTCTTAAATTTTTATCAACCTCTTTTTTTAAGCATTTCTAATTAAGACAACAAATTGGATAAGAAAGACTTAAGTTTTTAAAAAACTATTTGTCGCTATAATTTAGACTAATTCTCTCACGGCAATTATCTTATAGTTACTTTTTATAACATATTATACCCCACTAGAAAAACCTAAACAACCTATTCAAAAAAGATGTATCTTACAATTATTCTATGGCAAAACTGGCAGTTACTACAGCCATTACCTTCTTTTCTAAGGATGATGTATCGTTTTCTCCATACCAGGAGACATCAGTAGAAGTAACGGGTGTTATCTGAAAAACACCCATCTTAGCTGAACGAATAGCCCCGATTTTGTTTCCAGTTGATTTTGCCATACTAATTGCACGCTGTTTTGCGTCCTCTGTGGCTTTAGCAAGCATTTCTACTTTTAACTCTGCAAGTTTTGTATAGAAGTATTCAGGTGGCTGAGATATGAATTGAATATCTTGGACAATCAACTCGGTTGACTGGCGGGAGACCTCGTCTATTTTTTTAACATCGTATGACTTTACTTCTATGCCCTGCGAGAGAAGGTATCCTTCTATTTCATTGGTATCGTATCCTTTCTCGTTCTTTTTGTAAAGCACCTTGGTATTTACCGGTAAGATAACCAGCTCATAGTCTTCCACACCTTGGGAGGTCAAATACTCCTTTACCTTCGTAAGGTCTTCTTGAAGCATTACATAGGCAGACTTTAATTCAGGAGCCCTTCGGGAAAATTCTCCTTTCCAAACGATATAGTCAGAGACAATCTTTTTCTCGGCTGAACCAGTAACAGTTATTACTTCGCTTGAAAACTTCCTAATCTGTAAAAGCCCATTTGAGAATATCACTGTTGAAGCTATGGTGGCAATCACAAAACAAATCCCCAATATGATTATCTGGGTACTACGCAATACTTTTAATCCTTCCATATCAACCCTCCTAAGTTAATAAAGGTTTAACTTATTAAAAATATTTTTAGCGGATACTTATAATGTACCTTAAGCTTTTTACACCTCCTTTCCCAATATATTTTTTCAATCCCCATATCTTAAAAAGAAAAAACCTTCATTAGGCATAATTTAACCAACGAAGGTTTTACTTTTTTAAAGTCCGGGTTCCCCCTTCAAACACGGGACTGCGCCAAATTGTATATCTAATTTATATCATAAGAAGGAAAGTGGATACAATTTAATCAACTACATATTAATCCCGATTTTTTCAACTCTCAAAATCAGCATATATACTTCCTAAATCTATGCCTCCTACAATTTTTGCTTGGTACATATCGGTAAGAGCGTATTTTGCTGTCTCTAAAGCTTCATTTTTTATACCGTTACGAAAAGCAAGATAAACTTCAATAAAAGCTGATAAATCATCGGCACACTTAATTAATTCACCATCTCTTATTATATTACCTTTTCTATCCAAAATATTATTAAATTCATCCTCAGTAAACATTTTCATTTGAAGATGCCATTTTGGGGGAATAAGTTTGTATATTTTTTTCTCCATTTCCTCGCGCTCGTATTCTTTAATTACTTCTCTAATACCCTCTACCGAGCGTTTTACAGGGTTGATAATATCCCTGGTAAGAACTTCGGGTAAATCATGAAATAAGCCAGTAAAATAATTATTAATTGTGCGTATCTTATCCGCTTTTATCTCTAAAGAAAACAAATAAGAAATTATTGCCACAATCAACATATGACCTAATACTGATGTTTTAGGCACTCTATGCAAGTGACTCCATCTTATCTGAAAACGAAGTTGCCCACAAATATCACTAAATTCCTGTAACTTTGAAGAGGATAAAAATTTCTGCACACCTTTAAGCTTGCCGTAACGTCTCTGTTTATTGCGAAAATCTTTCTTTATCTCCTCCATATGATAACCATAAGGATCGGTTCGTTCTATTATTTTAAATTCCCATCGTGTAGCATAAAAATGTGCTGCCCCTAATATTTCCCTATTAATACTATTAGAAGAACTATTAAGGTATTCTTTAAATCTTGAACAAAATTCCTCTCCTAAAGGAGCAATTACTGGACTTATTTTCTCATAAATCCAAGCATTGAGTTTGCTATACTTTTCCCTATCCTCTTTTATTTTATTAAACAACGGTGGTTTTAAATCAGTAAGGATAATTCTTTGTAAGAATTCAAATAGGCCTCCTTCTATTATCTCTAACCAATCTATATCTCTGTTGCCACTATCCTCCTCACATTTGCTCAATAGATAAGCAATTATCATCTTATGTGCTTGCTTATCTAATTCTGTAAGTTCAACCGGTCTAATACGATCATTCCACCTCTGCATATAAGCGGCATCGTATAATTTCAAAAGGAGTGGTTTTCTAATCATAATTAACTAATTTTACGAATAGCTTCTATTCTCTTTAAAACAGGAGGATGACTATAATATAAAAAAACTTTCGCTGGATGAGGAGTTAGATTAGAAAAATTATCCACAGTTAGTTTTTTTAAAGCTAAAATATATTCTTCTGGTTTATTGTAAGTAGAAACTGCATAATTATCTGCCTGTAATTCGTATCGTCGGGAAAAAAAATTTTCTATTACAGAAAAGATAGCATATATGGGCTGATAAAGAAAAAAGAATAAAATTATACTTGCGTATATGGATACCTCTTCCATTTTAAAAGCTGAAAACAAATCTTTATTATTTATAAAATAAGAAAGCAGGAAAAACATTAAACCTGTAGTAAACAGAGAAAGAACCATATTCTTTAAAATATGTTTTTTCTTATAATGACCTATTTCGTGAGCAAGTATAGAAACGAGTTCATCAATACTATGTTTTTCTATAAGATTATCAAACAGGGCTATACGCCGATACTTACCAAAACCGGTAAAGAAAGCATTGGACTTGGTAGTTCGTTTAGAAGCATCCATTTTAAAAATTTCTTTTACTTCAAAAGATTGTGATTGGGCGTAATTTTTAATAGCCTCTTTAAGTTCGCCTTCTTCTAAAGGAGTAAACTTGTTGAACATCGGTAGAATTAATGCCGGTGCTATAAAAACTAAGAATACCTGAAAAACGCTTACAATTATCCATGAGTAAAGCCAACCCCATCTACCCATTCTATCAAAAATCAAAAATACCAAGGAAAAAATTATACCTCCTATTAAAACTATCAAAAATAGGCTCTTCAATATATCTAAGAAAAATATTCTAAGCGTTGTCCTATTGAAGCCATACTTACTCTCAATAACAAAAGTATGATACGCTAAAAACGGCACATTCAATACTTGATAAATAAAAACTATTATCCCCACAAAAATTAATCCCCTAACAATTTCTATATCAACGTATCTTCGCACAATAGTATCAATAAAATTAAATCCACCTACAAGAATAAAAACTATAATAATAGATGTGAAAAAAACATTCTCGATAAGCATTAAGGCTGTCTTTTCTCTCAAATATTCCTGAGATATTCTATACTTATTTACATCATAAAAACCCTTAAACTCTTCAGGTAATTCATTTCTTTTATTGTGATAGAGATTCAAAATTTCTACTACGGTATAGATAATACACTCTCCGATTAATATAGTTAAAATAATTATTAAATAAATATTCATAAATAATAAATAAATATTTTTTTACAAATAATTTTAATTAGAAAATTTTTGTGAGGATGTAACACGTAGTAAAAATTTATGGTGGAGGTGGCGGGAATCGAACCCGCGTCCCCAAAGAGTTCATAAAGAGCATCTACATACTTAGCCTTTATTTTAATCTTTTTCAGGATAACTCCCAAAGGCAGGATTTATCCTGAAGCAACCTTGTAAAATTTCGAGATAAATCCCCAAGGTTAAAGATTTATCTCTATCCTCAATTCACCGTGCCCTTATGTCTCCTTGAGGCAAAAAACATAAGAGCCCACCTTAACCAACTAACGCGTAAGGGGTAGTTACATAGGCTTCTGCCTTTGTTTTAGTGTAGTCCACTCACAGCAGGGCTACCCTCTGGTATGCTTCTCTTTAATCTCTCTTTAGGTCGAGTCCCTTTCACCCCCAAATTTTCAAAAAACTATCTTTACCTTATTAATATTTACTCTAAATATAAAGATACCATAAATAAATTATTTTTACAATACCAAATTTACTTTAACTTTCTTTCTCTACCAAAGGAATAACTTGAACATCTTTCAATTTGCGTTCAATTGTTCTACTCTTTCTTGCAGCATCCTCAATGGTAATACTTGCCTCTTGTAATTTCTTATGAGTTTTATCTAAAAGTTCTCCAAACTTTCCAAATTCCGTCTTTACCCCAGCCAATAAATTCCATACCTCACTGGCTCTTTTCTCAATGGCTAATGTTCTAAATCCCATCTGTAAACTATTCAAAAAAGCAGAGATAGTAGTTGGACCAGCAACAACTATTCTATATTCCCTTTGTAAAAAATCGCATAATCCCGGTCTTTTCAGCACTTCGGCATACAAACCTTCTATAGGTAAAAACATAATTCCAAAATCTGTTGTATTAGGAGGGTCAATGTATTTATCTCTTATATTCTTAGCCTCTGCTTTTATCCTATTCTCTAAAATTTTTCCTAAATCTTCCACTAAAGAAGGATTTGCCTTTTCCTGAGCTTCTATTAATCTTTCATAATCTTCTATAGGAAATTTAGAATCTATAGGTAACCAAACCATCTTATTATCTCTGCCAGGTAATTTTATAGCAAACTCCACGTTTTCCCTACTGCCCTCCTTAGTTGCTACATTACGAGCATACTGTTCGGGAGTCAAAACCTGTTCTAACAAAACTCCTAATTGAACCTCTCCCCACATTCCTCTCGTTTTAATATTGGTCAATACTCTCTTTAAATCTCCTACTCCTGTTGCTAAAGCCTGCATTTCTCCTAATCCCTTATGAACTAATTCCAATCGCTCACTTACGAGTTTAAATGATTCTCCTAACCTCTTCTCCAAAGTAGAATGTAACTTCTCGTCTACAGTTTTTCTCATCTCCTCTAACTTTTGAGAATTATCTTCTTGCAACAACCTTAACTTTTCCTCAATAGTATTGCGCATATTCTCTAATTTTTGTTCATTCATTTGAGTTAAATTAATCAATTGTTGCATCAATTCTACCCTATTTTTCGCCATCTCATCTCTTAAACCTCGCTCTGTTCTTTCCTGGCTATCTATTAAAGTTTTAAACTCAAAATCTATTTTACGTAGCAAAAAGAGCAAAATCATACTCACTATAAATAAAATAATTAAAAAACCAGATATTAATACGCTGTTCAAAATCTTACCTCCTAATTTAATTTTTCATCACTCCTTATTGAAGAATTATCTTTATAAGGTTTCATTTCTATCACTCTATTTATTCTCACTTCTAAATCAGAAATAGTTACTGGTTTCACAATATAATCAGCGCACCCCAACTTTCTAGCTTTAAGCTTAATCTCCTCATCAGCTACTGCTGTAACCATAATAACGGGAATATCTTGTGTCTTGGGGTCCTGTTTCAATATCTTTAATAACTCTAACCCATCTATGTTAGGCATCCTAACATCTAAAAGGATAATATCGGGCTTATGCCAAGGACATTGAGCAAACCAATTACCCATATTTGCTCCTTTAACAGTTATAACCTTACAATTACCTATTCTACGAAACATATCCTTAAGCATCTGACGAAAAACCGTATCATCGTCAACTAAAAGAATTTTAATATTTTTAGAAAACATCTCTTTAAAAAATTAATTTACTTCTCTAAAGTTTGTCCTAATACGTACTGAGAAATTCTTAAACGCTCTTTCTCATCTATATCTACAAACTCAACACCAATCTCATAATTCGTCTCTTCATTGAAATAAACAGGGACTTCCGCATTCCAAACAACTTTACCTTTTGCTGAAATAATTTGCTTGTTATCATGCAGATCAATATTTAGAAGTAGTGTAGTATTGGGAGGTAAATTTTCATTAACTATAAGACACACCCCTCCAGCTCCGATATTCAAAACAACACCCACCTTCTCAGTATTTTTGCCTTCTATAGAATAAGTAACATAGACTACATTTAGGCGAGGATATTTACGCCTATCTTCATTAAATTTTTCTCTCTCACTCATAATTTATCTCCAAGGTAATTTTACCTCTATAATGTATATTTGTAAATACAAATTTGTAAATTTAAGATTTGGCTATCCCTATGGGGAACAATTTACTTCCTATTTCTCGAATAAAGCATGATCTTCTTGCAGAAGTTTAATAAAAATATCCACTATCTCAGGGTCAAATTGAGTTCCTCGGCAAGCTTTTAATTCCTCTATGGCCCCCTCCAAGGTTAAAGCTTTTCTATAAGGCCTATCCGTAGTCATAGCATCAAAACTATCAGCCACAGCTATTATTCTCGCTCCCAAATCTATCTCTTCTGCAAATTTACCTCGCGGATACCCTTTACCATCGTAACGTTCGTGGTGTTGAATAATCAACTCCATAACATCTTTTAAAAAAGATAGGGGCTTAATAATCTCTACACCTTTTTGAGGATGCAATTTAATTTCATCCCATTCTCTATCATTTAAGTTCTCCGGTTTAATGAGAAGACTCCCATCTATACCTATTTTCCCTAAATCGTGCAGATGACAAGCTAAACGAATATATTCTATAGAGGATAAAGATAACCCTTTAGCTTGTGCAATCCTTACAGCGTATTTAGTTACCCTTTCAGAGTGACCACGAGTATAGTGGTCCTTCATTTCAATTATGAAGGTCAGGGCACTAATTATTTCCATATAAACTTCCTTCAAATCACTGTAAAGTCGTGCATTCTCAATAGCTAACCCAGCATAATCAGCAATTCCTTCCATAAGTCTTAAATCTTCGCCAGTAAAAACCTCTTTAGAACGTTTATTATTTACATTAATTACCCCAATTAGCCTATCTTTAAAAATCATAGGGACACTTATAAAAGAACCTGTATAATATCTTTCCGAAGTAACTTTACCAAATCTGGTGTCTTTTTCTATATCCTCTACTAAGATGGGTTTACGTGTCTCTATAATTGTTCCTGATATCCTCTCACCTTTTCTAATTCGTGTATTTTTAACTATCTCTTCAGGTAAACCTTTAGCGGCAGCAATAAATAGAGCTTCCTTTTCTTCATCAAACAAAAGTATGGAACATATCTCAACCTCTAAAACGTTGGCTATCTGCTCCACTATTGTATTTAAAACTTCCTCTAAATTTAATGATGAGGCTATTTCCCTACCTATTTCAAGAAGAAGTGACAATTCTTTAGTCTTTTCTTTTACTTCTCTCTCCAATCTAACACTATACTCCTCTAAATAACCGTACTTTTTTTCTCTTTCGTAAAGAAATCTTTCTTTTTCCCTATCTAATTTATAATTCTTTACGCTAATATCTATACTCCGTAAAAGTTCTTCTATCTCAAATGGTTTTAAAATATAATCAAATACTCCTAACTTTATTGCCTTTGTGGTATAGTGTTCTTCACTATGTCCGGTAATAAGAATAAAAGGTGGTATTACCTTATCTCTCATTTCTTTTATTTTACTCATTACCTCTATACCATTCATACCACCTGGCAACATTATATCTATCACAATAGAATCGAAATCGTTATTCCTAACTATATCCATAGCACTATTCCCATCGCAAACACTAATTACTTCGTAACCCTCGTTAAGGAGAAGACTATTAATGGAACTACGAAGGAGATGATCATCTTCAACGATAAGAATTTTACCTTTACTACCCATAAATTTTTATTTTACCACAAAATTACTTTTCCAACAAATATTCTCTTTGCTCACATTGTGTCAAGTTTTAGTAGGTAGTTTTTGGATGCATTAAAGTGATTATTGTAAAGACTTTTATTATGCTTAGGGTAATCTTATACATACTTTAAAACCTCTTTTTATGTTGGATTTCTTCTTCCAAGCAATGCTCGATACAGATTACTCCCAAGGTGAAAGGGATATAATAGGCTTTTAACAACAATTGATGTGCCAAATCCCTTTTCACTAAAACAGCTGAATCTATCTAAAAATTGATTACGGCGATATCTTAACATATACCATTTTCTGACTTAATTTCTTACTTTTTTGTTGCCTGGGCTGTATTTGATCTCGCCTAGGGAAATTTGTAGATACTTAGTCTTAATACAAAATATCAAAAACAGCTTCTTTTAATCCTCCCACGGTTAATCTTTTTACAGGAACTCTTACCTTGACTACTTTTAATTCAATGGCTTCATATCTCTAACCTAACTTACTCCTTTTATTTATATAAAGCTTTTTAGTTAAGTTTACGCCATTTTTATTTATTTTGGCATACCTTCTAAAAAAGAATCCTTTTATAAAGCCTCTAAATGAGCAAAAGCCATATTACCCCTCCAAAAAAGCATTTTTGCCTCTTTTAAGGAGTATAAACTACCTTACTAAATTTTACACTAAGATTTATCTCTCCTTAGTTTCAAATCTCTGTTTGTAGAGACTTTTAGAGCGCATTTTAATAATAGAATTGGTCTTGAAGATCTTTTAAAAATCTCCCTGTTCTTTTTAAAAATTTAAACTCTTCTTTTGTTAAATAAATTAATCTCTTTACGCTGATATCTTCTAACTGTATTCTTCTAAATTTTTATGGATTTTTAGAAAGAATAGATAAAGCTTATCTTAAACCATCTTGGAGAACCTCTTATATCTTTTAACTCTTCGTAATCTTGGTTGAGTATATTTATTCCCTCCAAGAATAACTCAAAATCAGATATCCTTTTTCCTATCTTTAAATCAAATGTGAGATACTCTTTTCTATCTATTGGTTTAGAGAAATTAGCAATTAGATTTAAGGATATTCCTTTGAAGTTAAATTCGAAGTTACTTACAACTTTATGGCAGTTGTAATCAAAGACATACTTAGAAAAACTGTAAGGATTTTTTCTATCTAAATTTTGATAAGTGTATCCTAAGGAAACTTTCTTTAAATAATTATTTTTAAAGTCAATCTCAGAATAAAAATCAAAACCATATACATTTAAGTCTCCAATATTTTCTGCCTGCCAGGGATCAAAGGGTAGATTTTTTACCCAATCTATGGTATCTAATTGATCTCTTAAAAAGAAACAAAAATTTAAATTAAGCTTATCTGAAAAGTAATCCAATCCCCACTCAAAATTGTTTGATTTTTGAATACCTAAGTTAGGATTCCCAATATTTGAAGGATCAGAGTAATAAAGTTCTGTAAAAGAAGGTGCTCTCCAAATTCTATCAAAAGAATACCTCAATTTTAAGTTATCTTTTAGAAAATAACCAACTCCTAAATGAAGATTCTCTAAATACTCCCAGTTTTCATAGTAATCAAATCCGCTGAAAAGATCGAAAATAAAATCTTTAATCCTCCTATCTTTAACTCCCCATGATAGTCCTTTCCTTAAACGTCTATGATTATCAAGTTTTGTGCTCGTTATCTTTTCTCTTCCTAAATCAACTGAAAGGAAATAATCATTGTAAAAATCAAATTCAAATTTTGTCCCATAAATATAAGTTGTATGATAGTTAGTGTAATATGAGGGGTTATGACGATTTAAAATATATTTATCTGCATGTCTTCTAAAATATAAAGTATTATTTAAATTGTCAAATTTTGCTCTTAAAGAAAAAAATCTCTGATCTGCGTGTTCTCCCTGTTGAGGATATTTTACCGAATAAAAACTATCTGCACCAAAATCTCTTTTGGTATGACCAAATAGAAACTCAATTTCTTTATTATCTTTTTCCCATAAAGAATGAAAAGAAGAATTATAAATTTCAAAATCCGTATCTTGCCTTGCACCAGAAGATATCTTGTGTTCTAAAGATATTCTATTCTTAATTTGTTTTAAAGGAAAATTAAAGGATATTAGTTTCTCCCATAAAGCATGTTGACCAAATGAACTCTTTAAAAGAAATCCCTTTTCTTTCGGCTTTTTCAAAATAAAATTTATTTTTTGAGAATTTTTAAAGATCTCAATCTCTTCTAAATCTTCCGAAGTTAAAGGTAATTCCAAATTGAAGTGTCCTGTTTGGGGATCATTTATCTTTATACCATTTAGATTTATAAAACTATCTTCAAAGATAGAACCTCTCAGAGAGATATCTTGCTGTATGCCAAAAGTAAATCTTTTTCTTAAATCTATACTTGAAGAGTAATCTACTATTTCTTCTAAAGAAAAAGAAGGAAAATCTTTTATCCTTTCAGAAGAAAAATAATCTATTCCTTCGGTAGAAATCTCTAAGAAAACCCTCTTTATAGTGATTTCTTCTAACTCTATTTCTTGGGAAAAAGCAAAGGGAACAAAGAAAACACAGATTGACACACATCTAACGCAGATTAATATAGATAAAAATAGACTCTGTGTTTTTAAAAAATCCATACTTTAATTATAGAAAGTGTGGAATAATTGTCAACTAAGTTTGGGAAAATATGTTATGTTAATGCAAGATAAAAAATCAGGATTTTTACAAAATAGAAATGTTACCTTTTTAAAAGAAAATATTCTAAAGAAAGTTCCTTTTGGTTTTTAATGATTTGTATCGTGGTGTATTTTAATTTTCTTCCCTTATAAACATAGATATAAACTTCACCTTTTTATCCACATAAATAGCTTTAAGTAAGTAATTCTTATCTCACCTTCTCTTTCAAGCAGTAACACCTTAAAATTATAAATTACTTTTACACCTGTAAATTTTACAATCTCTGTTATTTGCTTTATTAGAAATGACGAGTAAAAATGATATTATGAAAACGTCTTATTTCTCTTTATAGATTTCTGTATCAGCAAATTATACCATTTTTTAAGGAAAATAGTATATGCAAAATTAACCATCATTCTAAGCTTATTTTTTATTACCATCATTTACAAAAAGTGAGGAAAAATTAGATTGAAGGGGGAAGAGAATTTCATAAATAGCACATTTATTAAACGTTTATAGGGGGTTACTCTCTTTAACCTAAGGTATCAAATCAACTTTCTGTTAATTAAGA
>JAMWBQ010000050.1 GCA_023819315.1 Candidatus Omnitrophota bacterium | reverse complement strand
AAAAAACCACCACCGCTCCATCAAGAACTTTTAAGGAACGTTCAACTTCTATAGTAAAATCTACATGTCCAGGAGTATCAATAATATTAATATGGTAATCCTTCCACTGACAATAAGTTGCTGCGCTGGTTATAGTTATTCCTCTCTCCCTTTCTTGTTTCATCCAATCAGTAGTGGTAGTGCCATCATCAACTTCTCCCATCTTATAAAGCCTGCCACTATAAAAGAGGACTCTCTCAGTAGTGGTAGTCTTACCAGCATCAATATGGGCTATAAACCCAATATTTCTTATCATAGCCAATTCTTTCTCCATAAGTAAAAACGTAGTAACCACTTCTCTATAAAAACAATAAATTAATTATCATAAATTACCATTTAAAATGAGCAAATGCCCTATTAGACTCTGCCATTTTATGAGTATCTTCCTTCTTTTTTATAACTGTTCCCTCATTTTTATAAGCGTTTATAATCTCCTCAGCTAATTTAATACTCATCCTCTTACCTTTCTTCCCTCTGGCTACATCCCTCATCCATCTCAAAGCTACAGATAAACCCTTATCTTTAGGAACCTCTATAGGAACTTGATATGTAGCTCCACCAATTCTACGCGGTCTTACCATCAATCTCGGACGAGCATTTTCTAAAGCATTGTTAAATATTTTTAAAGGATCATCGTTAAGTTTTTCTTTAACATAATCAAACGCACCATAAACTATTTTTTGAGCGATACTTTTTTTGCCCTTCAACATTATAATATTTATAAAATGTCCAATAATCTCAGAGTTATATTTAGAATCAGGTTTTATCTCTCTTACCGCTGCTCTTCTTCTTCTCATCTATCACCTTCCTGTTTATTGTTTTGGTTTTTTAGCTCCATATTTAGAGCGGGAACGTTTTCTATTCTGCACTCCTTGAGTATCCAATGTTCCTCTTACAATATGGTATCTCACACCTGGTAAATCTTTAACCCTACCACCTCTAACTAAAACTATAGAATGTTCTTGAAGATTATGTCCTTCACCAGGAATATAAACTGTGACTTCCACCCCATTAGTTAATCTTACTCTTGCCACTTTTCTTAATGCTGAATTAGGTTTCTTAGGAGTCATAGTTCTCACTTGAATACATACACCTCTTTTTTGAGGCGAACCTTTTAGCGCTGGCGATTTAGTTCTTCTCTGTTTGGGTATACGTGGTTTTCTTAATAACTGTGATATTGTAGGCATTTTCTCTCCTTAAGTTAAAATCATAATTATTCTTGTTTCTCTATCTCTATATCCCTATATATTTTTAACCCTGTTCCTGCAGGAATAAGATGCCCAACAATAACGTTCTCTTTTAAACCTCTTAACTCATCTACTTTACCGGCACAAGCTGATTCCGTTAGCACTCTGGTAGTTTCTTGGAAACTAGCAGCAGAGATAAAACTACGAGTATTTAAAGATGCTTTGGTAATACCTAAAAGCAAGGGAGCAGCTGTTGCTGGTTTACCTTTATTTTTTACAACTTTCTCATTCTCATTTTTAAAATCCCATTTATCCACAGTCTCTCCCGGAGAAAATTGAGTGTCACCAGGGTCTATAATCCTTACCTTTTTTAACATTTCTCTAATAATTATCTCTATATGTTTATCATTTATACTTACACCTTGTAACCTATATACTTCTTGAATCTCATTAACCAAATACTCTTGTAAAACTTTATCTCCACATACACGCAAAATATCTTGAAGAATTATTGGTCCTTCGGTAAGTTGTTGACCAGCTACTACACTATCACCTTTATAAACTATAGGATGCGCTCCCGAAGGTATAGTATACTCTCTCTTCATTCCCGTAGAACTTCTTACAATAATTTTTCGTTCACCCTTTTCTTCTTTAAACTCTACAAATCCATCGATCTCGCTTATAATCGCTGAGTTCCTTGGGCGTCTTGCTTCAAAAAGCTCGGCTACTCTTGGCAAACCACCGGTAATATCTCTTGTTTTTGCTACCAAACGAGGGGTTTTAGCAATTATATCACCTGCTTCTACGATATTCCCTTCTTCTACCATTATATGTGCGCCTGTAGGTATAGGATAAATACCCAAAACTTCATCATTTTCAGCGAGTATTAAAATTTGCGGATGATAATCTCCTTTAAACTCTATAACTACCCTCTCTTTTCTTCCTGTAGCTAAATTCATCTCTTCCTGAATAGTTATACCTTCTATGATATCTTCGTATTTAATCTTACCTTTCACCTCAGTAAGAATAGGTGATGAGTAAGGATCCCATCTTACAAAAATTTCACCTTTCTCCACCTTCTTACCATCCTCAACAGTAACAATTGCTCCTTGAGGTAAAGGATTCCTTTGAATCTCTATGCCTTTATCATCATTAATACTTATCATACCATTACGATTCAATACTACCAAATATTTGTCCTTAGGAGATACTTTGAGATTATGGTACTTCACAAAACCTGATTCTTTAGCGCGTACAAAAGCCCTTTCAGCAACTCTTGATGCTGTTCCTCCAATATGAAAAGTGCGCATTGTAAGTTGTGTACCCGGCTCACCTATGGATTGTGCGGCAATTATACCTACAGCTTCACCTATTTCAACCATTTTACCTGTAGCTAAATTTCTACCATAACATTTGGCACAAATACCTCTTTCTAATTCACAAGTAAGTGGACTCCTTATCCTTATCTTCTCAATTCCTAACTTCTCAATTTTATCGGCTTTTTCCTCAACTATCTCTTCACCAGCTTTAACTATTATCTCATCACTTATAATATCAACAATATTATCTAAAGCTACTCTTCCTATAATTCTCTCTTTTAATGGGACAACCACATCCTCTCCTTCAACTATCTCAGAAACAGTGATACCATTAACTGTCCCACAATCCTCAGCAGTTACAATAACTTCTTGAGACACATCTACTAATCTTCTTGTTAAATAACCTGCATCCGCAGTTTTTAATGCGGTATCAGCTAATCCTTTTCTTGCTCCATGTGTAGAAATAAAAAACTCAAGCACACTTAATCCTTCACGAAAATTGGAAGTTATCGGGGTCTCAATAATCTCTCCTGATGGTTTTGCCATAAGTCCTCGCATGCCAGCAAGTTGCCTTATCTGCAATTTAGAACCACGCGCACCGGAATCTGCCATCATAAATACAGGATTAAAACTATCTAAACCCTTAAATACTAAATCTGATATTCTATCGGTTATTCTTGTCCAAATATCAATAATTTTATTATGTCGCTCTCTTTCCGTGATTATTCCTCTTTTATACTGCTCTTCTACTTTTAGCAATTCTTCGTTAGCCTCTTTAATGAGATCCCACTTCTTAGATGGTATATTCAAATCGTTCACACCCATACTTATACCTCCCAATGTAGCGTACTCAAAGCCGAGTTCTTTCAATCTATCTAAGAGATGTATTGTCTCGTTATGACCAAATCTCTTATAACACTCACTTACTATATTAGAAATCTTTTTCTTATCTAAAATCTCGTTAATGAAAGGAAATCCTTCGGGGAGAATCTGATTAAATATAATTCTTCCCACAGTTGTATCTATAAGTTTACTTTCTCCTTTTTCTTTTATTCTCACTTTTATCTTAGCATGAAGTTCTACCTCACCATCGTTATAGGCAATAATCACTTCTTGGGGAGAAGAAAATACCAAACCCTCTCCTTTTGCTTTATCCTTAACAACTGTAAGAAACCGACAACCTAAAATTAAATCCTGGCTAGGAGTAATTATCGGTCTACCATCAGCGGGAGAAAAAATATTATTTACGGAAAGCATAATAACTTTTGCTTCTGACTGAGCTTCTATAGACAAAGGAACATGCACAGCCATCTGATCGCCATCAAAATCAGCATTAAAAGCTGTACAAACTAAAGGGTGCAATTTAATTGCTTTACCTTCCACCAGAACAGGATAAAAAGCTTGTATACTCAAACGATGAAGAGTAGGAGCACGATTAAGAAGAACCGGGTGTCCTTGAATTACTTCTTCCAAAATATCCCATACTTCTACTCTCGCTCTTTCCACCATTCTCCGTGCACCTTTAATTGTGTGAACAAAACCCTTTTCTCTTAGTTTCTTAATAATGAATGGTTCAAATAATTCCAGTGCCATCTGTTTAGGCAATCCACACTGATGAAGTTTTAATTCTGGGCCTACTACTATAACGCTTCTACCAGAATAATCTACGCGTTTACCTAAAAGATTTTGCCGAAATCTACCTTGTTTACCTTTAAGCATATCGGATAAACTCTTTAGTGGTCTATTCTGTGGACCAGTAACAGCTCTACCATGTCTACCATTTTCTATAAGAGCGTCAACTGCTTCTTGAAGCATTCTTTTCTCATTTCTAATAATAACATCGGGAGCACCTAAGCTAATTAGCTTCTTTAAACGATTATTACGGTTAATTACTCTTCTATAGAAATCGTTAAGATCGGAAGAAGCAAATCTTCCCCCTTCTAAAGAAACCAAGGGACGTAAATCCGGGGGGATAACGGGTAATACTTCTAAAACCATCCATTCAGGCTTATTACCTGAACGTTTAAAATCTTCAATTATCTTAAGACGCTTCATTAACTTTTTAGCAGATGCTGATGTTTTAATTTCCTGAATTTCCTTACTAATCTGTTTACTTAACTTTTCTAAGTCCACTTCTTTTAACATCCTCTGTATTGCTGAAGCACCAATATCAACTTTAAAATCTCCCTTATAATCTTTCATATATTGGTGATACTCCTCTTCAGTCAAAAGTTGACCTTTCTTTAATGGTGTATCCGCAGGATCCAAAACAACAAACTGTTCGTAATAAATAATTTTTTCTAATTCTCGTAAGCCCATATCTAAGATTGCTGACAATCGTGAAGGGATAACTTTAAAAAACCATATATGAGTAACAGGAGTAGCCAATTCTATATGTCCCATCCGTTCTCGGCGGCTAGAAGAATGAATGATTTCTACTCCACACCGATCGCATTTGGAACCTTTGAATTTAATACCTTTTAGTTTACCGCAATGACATTCCCAATCTCTTACCGGTCCAAATATTCTTTCACAAAAAAGACCATCTTTTTCCGGTTTCAATGTGCGGTAATTTAAAGTTTCCGCTTTCTTCACCTCTCCATAGGACCACGACTTTATTGCCTCAGGAGAAGCAATCCTTATAGATATACTATCGAATGAACTAACATCTTTCATCTTAATATTTTATTGTCCAGAATCTCTATCAGTTCTTACATCTAAACATAAACCCTGTAATTCTCTCATCAAAACATTAAAAGACTCAGGAGTAGAGGGAGTAAATTTATGTTCACCTCGTACGATGGCTTCGTATATTCTTGTTCTACCTTTCACATCATCGCTTTTCACAGTCAACATCTCTTGAAGAGTAAACGCCGATCCATACGCTTCCAATGCCCAAACCTCCATTTCTCCAAATCTCTGCCCACCAAATTGAGCTTTACCTCCTAAAGGCTGTTGAGTGATAAGAGAGTAAGGGCCGATAGCCCGTGCATGAATCTTATCCTCTACCATATGAATCAATTTCATAACGTAAAGAACACCTACTGCCACCTTCTGATGAAAAGGTTCTCCTGTATAACCATCGTGCAAGGTAACTTTACCATCCTCTGGCAATCCTGCTTGTTTGAGCAATTCTTTTATTTTATCTTCTTTGACACTATCAAAAACAGGGGTAGCAATTCTTATACCTAACTTTTTTGCTGCCCATCCTAAATGTATCTCCAAAAGTTGTCCTACATTCATTCTTGAAGGGACACCTAAAGGATTAAGTATTATATCTACGGGCGTGCCATCTTCTAAAAAGGGCATATCCTCTTCAGGAAGCAACTTACCAACTACTCCTTTATTTCCATGTCTACCGGAAAGTTTATCCCCTTCGGAAATCTTTCTTTTCATTGCCACAAATATTACAACTCGCTTTAGAACACCTGTAGGCAACTCATCTCCTTTTTTAATTTTAGCAATCTCAAACTCCTTTCTAATCTTTAATTCCTGTAATCTTTCCTCGTATATCTCTAAAATTCTCTTAGCATCTTCATTTTCCTCTATATCCTTATTAGTAATCTTATCATCACTTTTACCTAAAATAGCGGATAATCTCTGTTTCTTTTCTTTTTCGGTAATTTCTACCTCTTCTTCATAATACTTTTCAATCTCTTTAAGCTTTTTTAACTCCTCTGTCTTCTCTTTTTTTGACCTTCTACCTCTATCTTTTCTCTGGAAAACATCTACATGAATAACTACCCCATTAACCCCGGGAGGAACTCTAAGAGATGTATCCTTAACTTCCGCTGCTTTTTCTCCAAAAATAGCTCTCAACAATCTTTCCTCGGGGGAAAGCTCCTTTTCACTCTTAGGTGTAACTCTACCTACAAGAATATCATCAGGGGCAACTTCTACGCCAATTCTAACTATACCATTTTCATCTAAATTTTTTAATGCCTCCTCACTTACATTCGGAATATCTCTGGTTAACTCTTCGTTACCTAAACGCGTTTCTCTTGCTTCTATTTCAAAACGCTCAATATGGACGGAAGTAAAAATATCCTCTTTAACCAATCTTTCACTTACTATTATAGCATCCTCATAATTATAACCTCGCCAAGGTAAAAAAGCCACGAGTACATTCCTCCCTATAGCAAATTCACCAAACTTGGCTGCCGGGCCATCAGCAATGATATCTCCTTTTTTAACATAATCACCCTTTTTAACTAATGGCCGTTGATTAATGCATGTATCAGCATTAGAACGATTAAATTTTATAAGTTTATATAAAATATTACCTATCTTTATACTTGAACTATCAACCTTCTCTACATAACCTGAATCTTTTGCAATAACTACCGCACCACTATCTCGGGCAACTTTCTCTTCCAAACCAGTAGCTACTATTGGTTCTTCTGTAAAGAGTAAAGGTACACCTTGACGTTGCATATTAGATCCCATTAATGCTCGGTTAGCATCGTTATGTTCCAAGAAAGGAATTAATGCTGTAGAAATAGAAACTATCTGATGAGGAGCAATATCCATATATTCTATATCTTTTACTGGTAAACGAGGGAATTTACCTTTGTATCTACAGTAAACCAAAGATTCTTTTATCACCCCATTTTCATCAATATTGGGAGTAATTTGAGCGATAACCCGGTTTTCTTCCTCATCGGCGGTTAAAAAATCAACTTTATCTAAAAGGACACCTTTCTCTACCCGACGATAAGGTGTAACTAAAAATCCTAAAGGATTAATCTTAGCGTAGGTAGTTAAACTTGTTAAAAGACCGATGTTAGGTCCTTCGGGAGTTTCTATAGGACATATACGGCCATAATGAGAAGGGTGCACATCTCTCACTTCAAATCCTGCTCTTTCTCTAGAAAGCCCTCCTGGGCCCATAGCAGAAAGTCTACGTTTATGAGTAATTTCTGCTAAAGGGTTAGTCTGGTCCATAAATTGAGAAAGAGGACTTCTGCCAAAGAAATCATTAATTTGAGAAGAAAAAGCTCTCGAATTTATAAGATGTTGTATAGAAAACTCCTCATTATTAGATATAATTGAACTTCTTTCTAAAAATGTCCTTTCAACTTTTAAAAGAGCTACTCTTACCTGATGTTGTAATAATTCTCCAACTAATTTTACTCTTCGGTTACTCAAATGATCAATATCATCTACCTCTTTCTCACCGTTCTTTACTTTTAATAAATTCTTTATCGCCTCTACACAAGTATCCAAATCTAAAACTCTCTTACTCAGGGGTAAATCCATTCCCAGTTTCTTATTCAATATATATCTACCTACTCTACCCAAATCGTAACGACGGTTATCCATAAACATTCTTTTAAATACCTCTCTTGCTGCTTCCAAAGTAACGGGTTCGGTTGGGCGCATCTTTTTATAAAAATCTAAAAAAGCTTCATTTTCATCTGAGGTAGTATCTCTTTTCACAGTGTTAACTATTTCCGGACAGGGTTTATCAGAAAATAGTTTATAAATTTCTTCGTTAGTACTTAATCCAAACAAACGGAGAATTTGAGTAGCGGGGAAATTCTTTCTTCTATCCACAACAGCGGTTATAGTATCGTTTATCTCTGTTCTAAACTCCAACCAATAACCTCGATAAGGAATAATCCTTGCGTAGTACAATCTTTTACCTATAGGATGCGTATCTTCCTCAAAAGATATTCCCGGTGAACGTTGCAACTGACTTACCACTACTCTTTCATCACCGTTTATAATAAATGAACCTACTTCGGTAATAAGTGGTATCTCGCCCAAGTATATCTCTTGTTCCCTAATAAACTTTAATGACTCACATAATCTTAGTCTTACTCTTAAAGAAGCTGAATAAGTAACTGAACGTCTCTTACATTCTTCTACACTATAACGTGGTCTACTTAAACTGTAACTTAAGAATTCTAAACGGTATTTACCATCGGGGCTTTCCATAGGAAAAACTTCCATAAAAACTTCCTGTAATCCAACCCTTTTACGTTTCTCAGGCAAAACATCTGCCTGCAAGAATTCATCGTAAGATTGGAATTGATGTTCTAAAAGATGTGGTAAAGGGAAAACATATTTAAACACTGAAAAACATTCGCGTTTAACCCACTTCATCTTCAATACCTCTTATTTAAATTTACTTTAACTCTACAGTTGCTCCTACTGCTTCTAATTTTTTCTTTATCTCCTCTGCTACCTCTTTAGTAACGTTTTCTTTAATGGGTTTAGGAGCAGAATCTACTAAATCTTTAGCCTCTTTCAAACCTAACTCCGTAATAGCTCTGATCTCTTTTATTACGGCGATTTTATTACTACCGGCAGAAGCTAATATAACTGTAAATGAAGTTTTTTCTTCTGCTTCTTCTTTAGGAGCTGATGATACTCCCGCTACTCCTGAAGCAACCATTACAGGAGCTGAGGCTTTTACGCCAAATTTTTCTTCGCATGCCTTAACTAACTCTGAGAGTTCCAACACTGTCATCTCCTCTAACATTTTTAAGATTTCTTCTACCTTAGCCATAATCTAACCTCCTCTATCCTTTTTTCTTTTTTAATTCTTCTATTAACCATATAAATTTCAATATTATATTCTTCATTGTTCCTAAAAATCCTGTTAAAGGGGAAGCTATTGCCATTACAGCCATACCTATAAGAACCTCTTTAGAAGGTAAATCAGCTATCTCTTCTAACTGTTTAAATGTTAATGGTTTATCTTTAATAAATCCCCCTTTGAGAGAAAATCCTTCATTCTCCTTAGAGAAATCTAGAAGTAACTTTGTTATTTTTACCATATCATCACTAACAAAGACTATAGCTTTAGACTCTGCTAATAAATTACTATCGCATGAAATTCCTTTATCCTGAAAAGCACGAGCGATTAGAGATTTTTTAGAAACGAACATCTTACTTTTCTCTTTTCTTAATTCATTACGTAATTGATTAAGGTTAAAAGCCTTAACCTTATCAAATCCTACCAATAAACAAGTATCGGTGTTATCCCATTCTTTAAGTAACAATTCTATAATTTTCTCCCTGTAAATTAAACCAACCCTCTTCATACTAATTTAGGAAATATAATCATATTTTTATCTTCAAAGAAGGGCTCATTGTTGTTGAGATATACATACTTTTTATAAAATCCCCCTTAACCGAAGATGGTTTAGCATTATTAAGAGCATCTAAAAAAGCTTTTATGTTTTCCAAGAGAGCCTGTTTAGAAAAAGAAATTTTACCTACACTCAAAGCTACCACTCCAAATTTATCGGTTCTAAACTCAACTTTCCCTGCTTTAGTTTCCTTCACAGCGTTAGCTATATTATCTGTAACCGTACCTATTTTAGGAGAGGGCATTAAACCTTTTGGTCCGAGGATCTTACCCAACTTACTTACAACCCTCATCATAGAAGGAGTAGATATACACGCATCAAAATCTAACCAACCTTCTTTTAGAATTTTATCTGCCAATTCTTGTGAACCGATATAATCAGCACCTGCTTTTTTTGCTTCTTCTTCCTTCTCAAGCTCACAAAAAACCAAAACTTTTACTTTCTTACCCCTGCCGTTAGGCAAAACCACAAAACCTCTCACCATCTCTTCTGATTTCTTCGTATCTACGGCGAGAACACAATTTATATCTACAGACTCATCAAACTTTGCTCTTGGCATACTTTTTAAAATATCGATAGCTTCATCTAAATTATAGATATCTTTATCTATTAATTTTACTGCTTGTTGATATCTTTTACTCTTCTTCATACTATTCTTTAACTTTTATCCCCATACTACGAGCTGTTCCTTCGATTATTTTTACTGCGTGTTCAAAAATAGTTGTATTTAAATCTACCATCTTTTCCTTAGCAATAGCAGTTATCTGTTCTTTGGTAACCTCACCTATAATTTCTTTACCGGGGTTACTAGAAGCTTTTGCCAGGTTAGCTGCGCGCTTAATAAGCACCGATGCCGGCGGACTCTTAATAATAAAATCAAAAGTCTTATCTTGATAAACATTTATCACTACAGGCAAGATTAAACCTTCTTTTGACTTAGTTACTTCATTAAAAGCTTTACAAAACTGCATTATATTAACTCCGTGTTGCCCAAGGGCAGGCCCTACAGGAGGAGCGGGATTAGCTGAGCCGGCGGGAATCTGTAATTTTATCTGCACTGTTGGTTTCTTTTTTTTAGCCATACTATATCTTCTCTACTTGCCAAAGTTCTAACTCTACAGGAGTTGTTCTTCCAAAAATAGTAATATTTACCTTCAACTTACCTTTTGGTATATTAACTTCATCTACTACACCATTAAAATTAACAAATGGTCCCTCTATTACTCTTACATTTTCACCTTTCTCAAAACTCAATTTAGGTAAAGGTTTAACTTTTGTCTCTTCCGCACGAGCGAGAATCTTATTCACCTCCTCATCAGAGAGAGGTGTAGGTTTTCCTCCTGGTCCAATAAAATTAGCTATGCCGGGTGTTTTTTTAACAAATAACCAAACTGCATCGTCCAAATCCATATGAATAAGTAAATAGCCAGGGAAATATTTCCTTTCTAAAACTCTCTTTTTACCCATTCTTACTTCTGTAACTTGTTCCTTAGGTATAACTATTTCGTCTATAAAGTTGTGCATATTGAAAGCTTCTATCCTCGCCTTTAAATTTTCCTTTGCTTTCTCTTCTGCTCCACTTAAAGTATGGACGATATACCATTTCTTCATTTCAAAAACAACTCTATCAACTTAGATAATCCAACATCAATAATAGTTATATAAAGAGTAAGTATTGAAATAACAACTATTACAAGGACACTCGCTGATATTAAATCTTCTCTCCCCGGCCAACTAACTTTTTTAAGCTCTAATCTCACTTCTTTTAAAAAAATGGGGATTTTTTTAATTACTCTAACTATTCCCATTATCTTTTTAATTACTCAGGTGAGGCAGGAGTTGAACCTGCAACCCCCGGTTTTGGAGACCGGTGCTCTGGCCAATTGAGCTACTCACCTATAATTTAAGGTTTAGCCTCCTTATGTTCTGTATACTTTCTACAAAACTTACAGAACTTATTTATATTAAACTTACCGGGATGTTTACGTTTATTTTTCGTAGTATAATAATTTTTATTTTTACAAACTGTGCACTCTAAAGCAATTAATTCTCGCATAATTTACAAATTAATAAAAAAAGACTAAACACCACCCTTTCCATTTTAAAATGGTTTTTAATCTCCCTATTTTTTAGCCCACGACCGGAATTGAACCGGTGACCACCTCCTTACCAAGAAGGTGCTCTACCGCCTGAGCTACGTGGGCAAAGGAAAAAATATTACTATAAAAAAAAATTTTGTCAAGATCTTTTTTATTTTTGTTAATGCAAGATAAAAATGTCATCTTTTTTGCAAAATAGAAATGTCATCTTTTTGAAAGAAATTCTTCTAAAGTAATCTCTCTTCGTTTATTGTATTCAGGTATCTTTTTATAGTTT
>JAMWBQ010000004.1 GCA_023819315.1 Candidatus Omnitrophota bacterium | reverse complement strand
AAGTTACCCTGACATTTCTACTTTGCAATAAGGTGACATTATTATATTGCGGTGACAGAACCTTATTTTTTGCGCAAATGTGTTTCTAATCTGTGTTTAAATTTATCCATCTGTTTCAACAAAGCTAAAAAGCTATCATTTATTACCCCTGTAAGGGAAGGAAATTTACTCCTTACATTAATTACCTTAAAGGGAAGATACATATTTATCCAACAAAAATATTCTTCCCGATGAGGATTCTTTTCTAAATGTAAAGATAAATGAATAGCTTCCTCTGAGCTGAAAATTTTCAATCTTCGTTCAACCTTTGCTATATTTTTATCTATAACATTATCCAAAAGAGGTGTCCTTTCCATATTCTTTAAAGAAATATCTAAACGCATAAAGAACTCCTTTCTAATTTAGTAAAATTAATCTTTCTATCTTTATACCCTATTTGAATTCTATCCCCATCCATAAATACACCTTTAAGTAACTCTTTACTTAATGGGTCAACGATAAGTTTTTGGAGTGTTCTTTTTACCGGTCTTGCCCCATACTCAGGACTAAACCCTTTATCTGCTAAAAATTCTTTGGCAGAATCTGTTAACTCCAAAACTATATTCTTTTCTGCTAATCTTTCTTTCAATATATTAAACTGAATATCAACTATCTGCTTAATATGCTCAAGACCTAAACGATTAAAAATAATTATTTCATCCAAACGATTAAGAAATTCCGGTCGGAAATGTGATTTCAGCGCTAATTTTATTTTTTCTTCCAGACCCTTAACAGTTACAGAATTATCTTGAAAATATTCACTTCCTATATTGGAAGTCATAATTATAACAGTATTTTTGAAATTGACAATCTTACCTTTTGAATCGGTTAAATGGCCCTCATCGAGTATCTGAAGGAAAATGTTAAATACTTCCGGATGAGCTTTCTCTATCTCATCGAAAAGAATAACAGAATATGGTTTCCTCCTAATAGCTTCAGTAAGTTGCCCTCCCTCCTCGTAACCAACGTAACCGGGTGGTGCGCCAATCAAACGAGAAACAGAAAATTTTTCCATATACTCACTCATATCAATCCTTACTATATTATGATCGCTGTTAAATAGAAACCAAGCTAAAGTTTTAGCCATCTCTGTCTTACCCACGCCTGTAGGCCCTAAAAATAAAAATGAACCTAAGGGACGATTGGGATCGGCTAACCCTGATTTTGCTCTACGAATACAAGCAGAAATAAGAGAAATCGCCTCATCCTGCCCAACTATTCTTTTCTTAAGTTCCTCCTCCATTCTTAAGAGCTTCTCCATCTCTGCCTCCATAAGCCGAGAAACAGGTATCCCTGTCCAGCGAGAAACAATCTCAGCTATATCCTCTTCATCAACCTCCTCTTTAAGCATCTTCTTATTCTTCTGAACATCAAGAAGCTCTTTATTCAATCTGTTAAGCTCTTGCTGTTTTGCTGGTATCTTACCGTAACGTATCTCTGCAACCTTATCTAACTGTGCTGACTTTTGATAATCGTTAGCTTCCAACTTTAATTTTTCAATATCTTCTTTAACTCTACTTATTTTGGTAATTAGTTCTTTTTCTTTTTGCCAATGTGCTTTCTCCTTATCTAATTGGGCAGTTAAATGATTTACTTCTTGTGCAAGCTTTTCCAATCTTTCCTTTGAAGCATCATCTTTCTCTTTCTTTAAGGCCTCTCGTTGAATCTCCAATTCCATAATCCGCCTTTCTAATTTATCTATCTCCTCAGGTTTAGAATCTATCTCTATACGTAATTTAGATGCTGCCTCATCTATTAAATCTATCGCCTTATCGGGTAAGAAACGATCACTTATATATCTATTAGACAAAACAGCTGAAGCAATAATTGCTGAATCTTTCAACCTTACTCCATGATGAACCTCATATTTTTCTTTCAATCCTCTTAATATAGCAATAGTCTGCTCCACAGTTGGTTCTCCCACAAATACTGGTTGAAATCTACGCTCTAAAGCAGCATCTTTTTCTATATATTTTCTATACTCATCAACCGTGGTAGCACCTACACATCTTAATACCCCTTTAGCTAAAGCCGGCTTAAGCATATTAGCCGCATCCACAGCTCCTTGAGCTTCTCCTGCTCCCACAATAGTATGAATTTCATCTATAAAGATAATAATTTCTCCTTCTTTATCTTCTACTTCTTTAAGAACTGCTTTCAATCTTTCTTCAAACTCACCCCGAAATTTAGTCCCTGCAACAATACTACCAACATCAAGAGCAATAATTCTTTTATCTTTAAGACCCTCAGGCACATCTCCTAAGGCAACTCTCTGAGCCAAACCTTCTACGATAGCAGTCTTACCAACTCCGGGATCACCTATTAATACAGGGTTATTTTTCGTTCTGCGAGATAAAACCTGAATTAACCTTCTTATCTCCTCATCCCTACCAATAACAGGGTCTAACTTCCCCTTTTTAGCTAATTCTGTCAAATCTCTACCAAATTTTTCTAACGCTCTATAAGTTGACTCTGCACTTTCAGAATCGGCTTTATGAGAACCTCTTAATTTCTTAACCTCCTTTAGCAAATCATCAATAGCTATGCCTTGTCTGGATAAATATCTAAAAAGCAAACCGTTTCTTTCCTTCGCAATGCCTACAAGAAGATGCTCTGAGCTTATGTAGGAATCACCTAACTCTTTAGAAAATTCTTTAGCATAATTAGTTATCTCTACAAAACGAGGGGAACCATAAGTACCTCCTGTATCGCCTGATACCTTAGGCTGAGAATCTAAAAATTTTTTTAATTCTTTAATTAAATCACCTATATCTATACCTAAATTTATAAATATATCCTTAGCGATACTCTCTTTATCATCTACTAATGAATAAAGTAAATGTTCAGGTAGAAGGCTCTGATGTTTGTATCTTTGCGCTAAAGCTAAAGAGTTATTAACTGCTTCCTGTGCTTTCAAAGTAAAATTATCTAAATTCATTTAACTAACCCTCCTTAAGAATAGTAATAATATCTTCTTTTTTTCTTAAAGTAACGTATTATAAATATCCCCGCAATAAATCCCCCAATATGTGCCCAAAAGGCTATACCAGCACCTCCATAACCAATGGTTGATATACCTAACAAGAACTGATAAACAAACCATATACCGATAAAAATAAATGCAGGTAACTCTACTATTCTCCAAAATAGAAAAAAAGGAACCAAAGTTAGAATCATTGATTGTGGAAACATTACCATATAGGCTCCCAATATACCTGCTATTGCTCCACTAGCTCCTACGGCAGGTATAGATGAATTAATATTCATAATTAAATGAGTTATACCTGCTATTATGCCACAAGAAATATAAAAAAGTAAAAAACTTAAATGCCCTAATCTATCTTCAACATTATCACCGAAAATCCATAAAAAAAGCATATTACCTATCAAATGGGTTGGTGAAGCGTGTAAAAACATACTTGTGACTAATGGTCTAAATCTTAGGATTAAACTATCACTATACAATGGTAAAAATAAATTTTTAGGCACAAAACCATAGATATACATAAAATTTTTCAAATTATCTCCTAAAGATAACTGAAACAAGAATACAAATATATTAGTAAACAATAATAAAACTGTTATTATCGGTTTTCTTATATGTGGTATATTATCGCGTAAAGGAATCATTTTTTTTATAAAATATGCTACCGGCAAATAAGCCGGTAGCATATAATTATTCTACCTTTATCTCAATTTCCTTACTCTTTTCTTCTTCCTTCTTAGGGAGTATCACTTTAAGAACCCCATTTTTATAGTTAGCCTTTATCTTAGTAGAATCAATCTTCTTATTGAGATTAACCACTCTCTGAAATTCCCCATGGAAGCGTTCCAATCTATGATAATTATCCTTTTTAATCTCCTTCTTTTCTTCCCTTCCTGCAGAGATAACAAGATTATCACCTTTAATGGAAAGTTTTATATCCTTTTGTTCAAAACCAGGCAAATCCGTCTCCACGTAGATATTCTCATTGTCTTCATAAACATCAACCGCAGGTGCAATAACATCTTTATCCTTAGGCAACTTGGCTAAAGAAAAATCAAATAGTCTATTCATTTCCTCCTGGATGCTTTCCAAAGTCCTTAAAGGGTCCCAAGAATCGAAAGGTCTCCATCTCATCAGAGTCATAACCCACCTCCTTTTTTAAAGGTAAAAAGATTATAGATTAAATTTTTATAAATATACCCCATAATCTAATAAGACTAATCATCATCGTATATATGTTTAATCTCAAATATTGCCTTTACCCCTTTTATGTTGATACCTTTATCTTCTATAAGATATTTTATGTAT
Organism: Candidatus Omnitrophota bacterium; assembly: GCA_023819315.1. Classification (GTDB taxonomy): domain Bacteria; phylum Omnitrophota; class Gorgyraeia; order Duberdicusellales; family 4484-171; genus JAMWBQ01. The sequence goes on along the minus strand of JAMWBQ010000004.1, from coordinate 37,730 downwards.
TTAAGGCATTTAACATCTTTGTAAGAAAACAACTTCTTACCTTTGTTTTTCTTATTCTTTAACAATCCTTCCTCTATAATCTCGTGGAGAGTCCAATAGTTCATATCAACCAACTTGCAAACCACATTCATAGGGAAAATTGGTTCGCAAGGGTCAATTTGCACATCAAAATCTTCCCAATTGAATTCAAATTCGTTATCTTTATTTTCTCTCCTCATGGCAATTTAATTTATAACATATTTTTGAAATTTTGTCAAGATTTTTTTAAAAAATTTTTTATATATTTTTCAATATTTTTTGAATTTTATTTAAATATATATTAAAGATATTTTAAAAATTTAACTAAAATTTATTTCCTCTATATAGACTATTTTATTTTTAAGATACGCCAAATGTTTATCTTCTATCCGCAAAAAAACAACAACCTCTTCCGCCCCATACTCTACTTTAATTACTTCACTGTTATTGTAAAGATAATCGAGCACATTCATTGAAGAAAAAGGAACCCTTACTAAAACATCTTTAAGCTTCAAAGATATGCTCTCTCTTATCTTAGATAACAGTATCTCAAGGTTTATTTTCTTTAAAGCGGATACAAATATAGCTTGAGGATACAATTCTTTTAATCTTTCATATTCAAACTCCTCTAATTTATCTATCTTATTAAAAACTAATATCGTAGGTTTATTCTCAAGCTTTAAATCTTTTAATATACTGTTAACCACCCCTATAAGTTTATCCAAGTTCTTATTACTCGCATCCACCACATGAATAAGTACATTGGCATAATTTAATTCTTCCAGGGTAGCCTTAAAAGCTTCAATCAAATGAGGAGGAAGTTTATAAATAAAACCAACGGTATCTGTTATTATAACTTTAAAATTATCCGGTAACTCAATAATACGACTTAAAGGATCTAAGGTAGTAAATAAACTATCCGAAGTTTTCTGGGCACTATTAGTCAAACTATTAATGAGCGTAGATTTACCGGCATTGGTATAACCAACCAACGAACATACTCTTATCCCTTCTTTTTCTCTCTTCTTTCTTTGTATCTCCCTATACTTTCTTAAATCATCAAGTTCACTTTTTAGCTTGCTAATTCTTTCTACAATATGTCTACGATCCGTCTCTAACTTTTTTTCTCCTGGCCCCCGCGTTCCAATACCACCTCCCAACCTTGACAACATTATTCCTTTACCTTTAAGACGTGGTAGAAGGTACTCTAACTGTGCTAATTCTACCTGTAATGCTCCTGCTCTCGTATGAGCATGATTGGAAAAAATATCAAGAATAAGCTGTGTACGATCTATCGTTTTTATCTCTAAAATATCCTCAAGATTTCTCTGTTGACTAAATTTTAAATCATTGTTAAATATTACTACATCTACATTTTTTTCCTGGGCTAATTGAGCCAATTCGTAAGCTTTACCCTTGCCTATGTAAAGGGCTGGATTAATCTCTTTTCTCTTAACAATCTCTATATCAACCACATCTATCCCTATAGAAAGAACTAAATTCCGAAATTCCTCTACCAAATCTTCAATTCTCCAATCATCCTTTTCGCTATCTAATTTTACTACCACCAATAATGCTCGCTCATTTTTTTTAGTCTCATACATATTATTATAAAAATTATACTTCTTCTAAAATTTCTTTGCTAATAGCCTCAATACTCATATCCTCCACATCTATCCATCTTATTCTTTTGTCTCTTTTAAACCAAGTAAACTGACGTTTAGCAAAATGGCAGGTGCGCTTACTCATAAGCATCTTTGCAAAATCTACAGAATATTTTCCCTCTAAAACTCCTCTTATCTCTTCTATACCTATAATTTTTTTAGCGGTAATGCTCAAAGGAATTTTCAAAATTTCTTTTACCTCTTCTACTGCTCCTTCCTCAAACATTTTATCCACTCTTCTATTTATTCTTTGATAAAGATGTTTTCTTTGCATAGTTAACCCAAAAATTACCATAGGATAATTATTCCACAATCCCTTTCTCTGTTTCTGTTTTTCCCATATAGGGATACCTTCTAAATAGTAAACTTCTAAAGCACGAATAATTCTTTTTATGTCGTTAGGTGATATTTTTTGAGCTGAGATAGGATCCACCTCCCTTAATTTTTGATAAAGATACTCTTTCCCTCTACTCATAACATCCTTTAACAACAATTCTCTCAAAGATGGTTCGTAACATCTATCCATAAAAATCCCATCCAACAATATAGAAAAATATAACCCTGTTCCTCCACAAATAACTACGGGAACATTTCTTGTAATACAATCATTAATAACTTTTGTAGCATCTGTAAAGTAAGTAAAAACATTATAAGTATCTTTTACAGAAACGATATTAACAAAATGATGTTTAACTTCTTCTAAAATACACTTTGGTGGTTTAGCGGTAATAATGGAAGGTTCTCTATAAATAAGCATAGAGTCACAAGAAACGATCTCAGCGTTTATCCTCTTGGCTATAACAAAAGCTATATCGCTCTTACCCGTAGCGGTAGGTCCAACTATAAATATAAGAGGGAACATTTAAGGATATATCCTTGCCGGATAACCTTCTTCTTTTAATTTATAAAAGGTACTCTCCGCTTGAAGCCTATCAACATACTTACCCACACGAACCTTATAAAAAATTAAACTTTCTTCCCTGTCTTCCACAAGATAAGCAGGATACTTATAACTTACCTCCTTCAATAAGGCTAAGGCATTAGACCGATTGGAAAAAGCTCCTATCTGCACAGTAAAAAAATTATCCATCTTTTGTAACTCTTCTGCTATCTTACTTTCTACAGAACTATAGTAATTTTCCTTAATAATTTTTAAATATTTATTTTTATCATCCCAATTGCCCTTTTTAGCAGAAACTTGAGCAAGTCTTAAATAAACAAGAGGCTTATAATTTATATGGGGATATCTATTCAGTATATCCTTATACAAACCTTCACTCCTTTCCCAATTACCTTCTAAAAAATAAGTATCGGCTAACTTAATCAATGTCTGCTCGTATAATTTAGAATCCTTAAAATCTTGTAGTATCCTACGAAAATAACTACGCGCCTCGCTAAATTCTCCTAATTTAGTGCAAATTATCCCGGCAAAATAGAGTGTATTGGCGTTAAGATTATTTCTTAATTCATCCAAACAGAGAAACTTCGCTTCGTTGTATTCTCCTCTAAGATAAGCCTCTTTAACTTTACTTAAAGTATCTGGGTATAAAAATAAAGGATAAATTAAAATTAACCAAAATAATAAACATTTCGAGATTAACTTTAACATATCATCAAAAAATTTTTTAAATAGATAATGATAACCTTTTCTGCAATTCCAATAAAATCCTATGTCTTCTCTCCTTCTCCCCTTGAGAAACATCATCTTCTAACTTTGCTGATTGTGTATTTTGTCTAACAGAATACTTAAAAATATAGGCGTATTTAAATTTTACCTTTTCCAAAACATCTTTAGTATGTAAGAAATCATCTTCTGTTTCTGTAGGGAAGCCGACAATAACATCGGTACTCAAAGTGCCTTTTACAATCATCTTAAAATCATCCACTAAAGAAAGATACTTATCTTTAGTATAGCCTCTATTCATAAGTTTTAGAATCCTATCCGAACCTGATTGAAAAGGCAAATGGAGGTGTTTTTTAAATTTTTTTGAATTAGCCATTAAATAAAATAAATCTCTGGAAGTATTCTTGGGATGACTGGTAATAAAATCTATTTCTTCAATCTCATCTATTTTATCTAATTCCTTCAATAAATCAACAAAACTAAAAATATTTTTATCTTTGATTTCTTCTCCCCCCAAGATTCTTACTCCTGAATAATTATCACTATATATATAATAGTAGTCGTTTACATTCTGTCCTAAAAGAGTGATCTTCTTTATACCCAAAGAAATATTTTTCTTTACCTCTTCTATTATATCTTGGGGATCTCTTAATCGCAACTCTCCTCTCACATAAGGAACAACACAATAAGAGCAATAATTAGAACAACCTGTAGAGATAACCACGTAAGCATGGTTTTTGTCAAATCTAAAAGGAGAATGATAAAACCACTCTTCCCTTTTATTATCCTCCAAATCTATGATTCTATCTTTATCTCCCTTTAAAATTTCCTCCGCATACTCAGGTAACTTATATAACATAGCAGAGCTACAAATTAAATTAACGTGGGGCATCTTTTTAAATATTTCCTCACCGCGGCTACGCGCCATACAACCAATTAAACCAACAACAGAACGTAAAGAATTATTCTTACCTTGCCGATATTCTATTATTTTTCTAATACTTCCTATAAACGATATTGCTCTATCCTCAGCATGTTTACGAACAGAACAAGTGTTAACTAAAATAACATCAGCTTGGTAAATATCTTCTGTCAAAATATACCCTTTATCCAGAAAAATCCCTACCAACGCCTCACTATCACGGTCATTCATCTGACAACCGAAGGTAACAATTGCGATACTTCTTCTATGCATTTTATTTACAACGAGTTAAAATGTAACAAAATGTCCCCTCAAGAACGCCCCTTTCTATAAAACCTACATTTGATTTTATATACCGTAAACTAAGATAATAGGAACTTATTCATTAGATAGTGCATAAATAATAAAAATGATGACTGGTAATAATAATAAAACCCAGCCTAAGAACCTAATAAAACATCCTGGTGTCTGCCTAACAGGAATAAATCTCACAAAACCTGTATACCCACCTAACTCATCGCTAAACCATATACAGGCAAGGGAAAGAATAACAAACCCTAAAACACATAGCAAATAAAATGAGGGATCTATTAATAAGGCTAAAATTATATAACTACAAGCAATGATTAAAGAAATAATCCTACTTCTATCCCAATACCAAAAATCACTCATGTTTATTTTCTTGCTTTTCCACCGGCAAGGAATCTATTTTTTGTAACGATTCTAATAATTCTTTTGCTTCCATATAATCAGGCCTTAATTTAAGGATCTCTTCTAGAATTTTTTTGCTGTATTTAAACTACGCTTATCATTCGTATTTATTGTTTTAACAAGCATAACGCCATATTCTGTTTTCTCAGGCATATAATAATATGCATTGGCAAACGCAAATTGAGCATTTTGAGTGTCGCCTTTATCTAAAAATTGTAGCCCCTTTTCGTAATATTCCACCGCATCTGACTTTCTTGGAATTTGTATTGAAGAAATCATCCTTAATGCCTCATCCGGAGAAAAATATTCTCTTTTTAAGACTAGTAGGATGTTTCCTACAATGTTATTAAACTTATCATATACAGAACAATCGAATATCCATCTATCTTTATCCTCTCTATATCCATATTTAACAAATCCTTTAGTTGTTGATGTCTCATACCTCCTTATTTGTGGATTATCTCCACAAGGTAACAGGATAATATCCTTCAAAGCCAATAAAATAATCCCCCAATTATTAGAATAAATCGCTTCTTCAAATTGATACATATTTTCAAACCGCATCAATTTATATAATACTCTCCAATTAATATATAATCCGGGTTTATCTTCTATCATTATGTATCCTCTATCCCTGTCTGTAATATTACCAAGGAATAAAATTCCTGTATTCTTGTCAAATATCCACAAAACAAAATCCTCCGGTACTAAAAAAGACAAATTAAAAATTTCTCTTATTCTAAATTTATCTTGCATATATGATGTATCTATATCAGCTAACTTAATTAATTCAGGCGTTTTTACCAAAAAAGGCTGTTTTCTCTCTAAAGAAATGAGGATTTTATATCCTACAACACCTCCTGGAACCACTAAAGTCATAGCTAAAAGTAAATTGATCAGGGCGGAATACCAACTTTTTAGTTTAAATCTCTCTTTAGTTATAGAAAACTGTTCTTTTATCTTTAGACGCATAAAAAACCATAAAATAAAAATACTCAGTCCAATGTGTATTGATATTTTTAACGAATTATAAACCTGCCATCCCAAAATAAATCCTGTATTAGTTAGCCCTAAAATTTCTATTATTAAATAAGCAATAACAAGATACCAAGCCCAGAATCTCAGCCTGAACATCCCTATGCCAATAATGATGCAAAGGAAACCTTCTGTTAGATTAAAAAGGATTATTATGAGCGAGAAATATTTGATAAAATATAAATCTCTTGTTATGGAGGCGTCTGAAAAGAGTGATTTAATTTTTCCATACATTATCCAAGGAAGCGAAATACTATATAGCCCCAATAGAATAAAAATAATCCCAAATATCGTTACGCCTATGGTTCGCTTATGCATAGCCCATCCTCTTTTTTCTAAAAAATACCCCTCTTAAAATCCAAATTTCCGTGAGGCAACCTTTTTTTCTATTATACTACATTATAGCAGATTAGAAAGATTTCTAATTTTCAACTCAATTTATTATACCTCCTTATTCTAAATTGCTTTAACTATTTTTTCCTTTATAGATTCCTTAGAAATCTAAGCAAGGTACAATACTCGTATAGTACTGCTTCCTTCTGACAGAGAAAAGTGTGTATTTAGAGACGATTTTACTGGTTTTGCTGCAACCAATTGATTTATCTGCATTTACCATTTAATCCATCTTCTCCTGAGTTTGACAGTTGATTTTTAAAAATCCTTTATTTATGCGGGTTTTCAAAGGAAAATTGGGAAATTTATGGAGATTCTGTCAAACTCAGGTTTACTTATCATTTCCTCAATACGAACGTTAATGTTCATAATTTCATCTGTATGGTTTGCTTGGTATGATTTATATTATCCGGCTAATATGAGCTGGATGCTTTAACTCTACCTGCCTTGTGTAAAGTTATTGCATTATGGTGAACTACAACTCACCAAAATTTCATTGCAATTTTGATAGGCAAGGGACCACCATTTTTTCGCTTTACGAAAAAACGGCGGATTGTAGTTTACTGTAAACACCCCCTACAACCTCTTGAAACACCGTTGCTTATAAAAATTCACCGCAAACGCGGTATGTCTTGGTCAACGCACATAGACGAACACATATTCAATAAGTCTACAAAAACAAAAAACAAACAACCTCAGAAGTTAGTTACGACTATGTTATTTAGCAACAGCTTCAAGAATTAAATGGTGACCCAACAACATATCTTTGGAAAAAAGAACACTGTTAATTCTTCTAAAATAAACGCTTCCTCTTCGTTTGGCTCGCTTTTCTTTTGCTTTAGCCTGAAAATACATAATTGATAATAACAAAAATAAAAATTTGTTTTTCTTTTATCAGTAAAAAAGTTAACTACCAGCAAGTTGTTTTGAAAAAGTAAATACTCCAATTCTTGATACCTCCAAGGAATTACATGTATGTTTTGAATCGCTGAGGGAAAACATTTAGAGAAATCTAAAGTTGGCTCGCGAAAGAAATCAAAAGAACCTTCGATAAAAAAACACAATCTTGATACAATATTTAAGATGTTAGGTGTTGAGAGTACCAATCGTCCCCCTCAACGAAGAATTCTGCGGATCTCAGAAATCACAAAACTCGGATTATAGATGTGCTCTATAACTTCCATAAAGATCACATAATCAAATGAATTATCCTTATACGGCAATGGTCTATTTAAATTCACTGCCATAAAAGGAATTTCTCCGTAGAATTAAAACCTCTCTTTATCCATATCACAGGTTTCCACAGAAAATCCCAAATCAAGAAGCCTTTTTGCCGTTCTGCCATCCCCCCAATCAATGTCGAGAAATCTCCCTTTATTATTACGTGATGCAACTTCAACGACTTTCTCTAATAATTAATTTTTCCCCAATTTTAGTTTCTTTTTATCCTTCTATGGTTTCTGGTTAGCATCTATAATTGGTGCTGGCACTTTTACTTTTAATAGTCGGATGGCTTATTCAAAAAATGGCGGAGAGGCAGGGATTTGAACCCTGGGTACCCCCTTTAAAGAAGTACAACCGCTTAGCAGGCGGTTGCCTTAAACCACTCGGCCACCTCTCCTCATTATTTCCGTCTATTTTTAAAGAATTCCTTTAGGATATGAGAACAGTTATCTTCTAATATGCCCTTACTTACCTTTATCCTATGATTCAATTTTAAAGAATTAATATCTAATTTTGAACCAAAAGCTCCACTCTTAGGATCCAAAGCCCCAAAAACTATATTATCAATACGAGAAAGTATCAATGCTCCTGCACACATAATACAAGGTTCTAAAGTAACATAAAGAGTGCAATTATATAACCACTTTGTCTTAAGATACTCGCAAGCTGCTGTAATAGCAATCATTTCCGCATGAGCAGTAGGATCGTTTAACTTTTCTACTTGATTATAACCTTTGGCAATTACTCTATTCTCATAAGTTACAACTGCACCTACAGGGATCTCATCTTCTTCGTAAGCCCGAAGAGCTAATTTAATGGCTTCCTCCATAAATATTATTTCCCTCTTTTTTTTCTCTACCATTTATATATTAAGTATACCAGAATTAGAATTTTAAGAAAGATTTATTTAAAAATTTTTATACTTTGCCAAGAAAAATCAATATACCTACAACTATAAAAAGCAATCCCGCACCATACTTGATGTATTGGTGAGGAATAAATTTACTAACTATATTACCTAAAAAAACGGTAACTAAAGTTACTATACTAAAAGCTAATACCGATGCTAAAAAGACTGATAACCAACACTTAGATTTAGCCGATAAAGAAAAATTTGCTAACTGTGTCTTATCTCCTAATTCAGCTAAAAATATAGTTAAGAAAGTAACAAAGAATATTTTTTTATCCATAAACATTATCCTCCTTTACATTCTCTTAAATATCTATATTAAAAATTCTTTTGACATTGTTAAATATAATATTACGTAAATCTTCTATTGATATATTTTTGACCTCTGCCGTGTAACTGTATACTTTTTCTATATCTAAAGGGTTAGAATAATGGTTATCTATCTTCATATAAGGGGAATCCGTTTCAAGGAGGAGATTATCACAAGGCACATTAATTAACGCCTCATCTAATTTCTTCTTACGACGCAGAACATTTAAGGAAAAAGATCCCGCCCCCTTTTTATTTACCACTTTTTCTAAAAATTCCTTATCCTGAGAAAAACAATGAAAAATTATGCTCTCATAGTCAGAATAGTAATCATCTAAAATATCTAATATTTTATAATCATCCACGCGATTATGAATTATTAAAGGTAAAGAGTGCTCTCTTGCTAAAAGGATAAAATTCCTAAGAATATTTATCTGATAATCTAAAGATATGTTAGCCTTATAATCTAAACCAACTTCACCTATGGCAATAACTTTTTTGCTTTTTACAATTAAATCTTTGTAATTATCTAATATAGATAAAGAAAAAGGCTCTTCTGTCAAAGGATGAAAACCTAAAGATGTGTATATAAAAGGAAACTTTTGTGAGAGAGAATAAGAAGATAACGCACTTTTATAATCTATGCTTATATCTATAAATAGATAATTTTTATTTACCCTTTCAAAGAGATAATTTCTGGTGGAATTATCTAAAGAATTTATGTGACAATGTGTATCAATCAGCATCTATGCGAGAAAAAAGTGGCTTCCCTTTAGTTATCTTAAAACTACCCTTCTGCCATATTGCTTTTTTAAGAGTAATCTCTTTATCATCTCTTCCTAACTGGTTCATAATCTCAATAGAAGTTTGCGGCATAAAAGGATAAATATAGATACTCATTATCCTTATACCTTCTAAAAGAGAGAATAAAAACCATTTCAAATCTTCTACTTTATTTTCTTTCCAAAGAAGCCATGGTTTAGTATCTTCTATGAACTTATTCATCGTATTAACTAATTGCCATATCTCTTCTAAAACAGAAGAAAAATCTAAGCTTTCCATAAGGGGAACATAGTTTTTCTGTAAATTATCTAAACATTCTTTAAAACTATCAGGTATCTTTTCAAAATTACCGCTTATAAAACATTCAAAATATTTCTCCACCATAGAAAGAGTCCGATACACTAAATTACCTAAATCGTTAGCTAAATCGCTGTTAAAACGGTTCTTGATAGCTAACCAAGAAAAATTACCATCCATACCTAAAGGGATCTCCCGTAAAAGAAAATAACGCAAACCATCTGCACCTATTGTCTTTATTAGTTCCTCGGGGTTAACGATGTTCCCTCTTGACTTAGACATCTTCTCCTCACCTACCTTCCACCAACCATGGGCAAAAATCATTGCTGGTGGCTGTAAATTCAATGCCTTTAGCATTATTGGCCAGAAGATAGCATGTTGTCTTAAAATATCCTTACCGATAAGATGAATATCTGCCGGCCACCATTTATTGAATTTATCTTTATCTTGATTAAATCCTATACCACTTATATAGTTAATCAGTGCATCAAACCAAACGTAAACTACGAAATTATCATCTATAGGGAAATCTATACCCCAACTCACCCTTTTCTTTGGACGAGATACACAGAGGTCATCTAAATCATTATTTTCCAAGAAACCTAATACTTCATTATACCTAATCTTAGGTTTGATGAAATTAGGATTATCTTTTAAATATCTCTTCAGCCAATCCTGATATTTTGATAATCTAAAGAAATAATTTTCTTCTACAATTTCCTCTACTTTTCTCTTGCACTCAGGACATAAACCATTATCTAACTGTGCCTCTGTCCATAAGGATTCACAGGGGATACAATAGAAACCCTGGTAATTAGATTTATAGATATCTTCCTGTTCAAAAAGATAGCGAATAACTTCTTGAACAACTCTTATATGAAAATCTTGAGTAGTACGAATAAAAAAATCGTAAGAAATATTTAATTTATTCCATAATTCTTTAAAGCTATTTACTACTCTATCTATAAAATAGAGTGTATCTTCGTTACATTCATCAGCAGTTAGCTTAATCTTTTCTCCATGCTCGTCTGTCCCGGTAAGGAAAAATACTTCCTCATTTTTTAATCTTTTAAATCTCGCTACACAATCTCCAATAATATTAGTATAAGCATGACCTATGTGAGGAGAAGAGTTAACATAGTATAAAGGGGTGGTAATATAAAATTTACTCATCTTAAATTTTATCTCCGGAATCGTTCGTCTCAAAAACTATCTTATCCAACCGACCATCATCGAATTCTACATAAACCATTCTTTTAAGAACATTGACCGAGATTACTTTTGCTTTACCGTTTGGGGTATCGATTTTATCTCCTTCTCGAGGTAAACCTTTAGCTAATTCTTGATAATTCTTATACTCGTAGGAAAGACAACACATTAACCTCCCACATATTCCAGAAACCTTAGAAGGATTTAAAGGTAATCTTTGCAACTTAGCCATTTTTATGCTTACTGGTTCAAAATTCTTTAAAAACAATGCACAACAGAGTTTCCTACCACAAGGACCCACACCCCCAAAAATTCTTGTCTCATCCCTTACGCCAATCTGGCGCATCTCTATCCTTACTTTAAATTCTTTTGCTAAATCCTTAACCAATTCTCGGAAATCTACTCTTCCTTCGGCAGTAAAATAAAAAACTATCTTCTTTTTATCAAAAGAATACTCTGCCTCTACCAATTTCATCTTTAAATTGTGCCTACCTATTTTTTCCCCACATATTTTCATAGCTTCTTCCGCTTCCTTCCTATTCTCATTAATACATTTAAAATCTTCTTCTGTGGCTTTTCTTAAAATGTTATTTATCTGTCCTGGCTCGTTATTAACAGAACTTACTTCTAAAACCTCTCCATAATCTAAACCCCGATCAGCCTCAATAATAACATAATCGTTAACCTTTACATCATCAGGAACAAAATAAGTATTTATACTACCTGCTTCTCTTAACCTAACTAAAGCTATCTTCATAAACTTTAAAAATTTAACTTTAATATATTAGTTGCTAAATTTACATTTACATTATCAATAGCGTTGTATATTCTTAATAAAACTTCCAACTTCTTCTGCGCTATAGAGGGAGGATAATTTATCTTCTTCAGTCTCCCCAAATCTTCTTTACTCAATAAATTATTAATATCCGATAAGAAAAAAGATACAATGTAATCACGCATAATCATTATGAGAGATAATAAAAAGGAATCTAAATAATCCCTTTCTTTTATATATACCTCTTTACGATTGAGGATAAAATCCCATATCTCTTTTCTATTCAAAATGTTACGCTCCTCTTTAATAGGTAAATATATCCTTCTACATCGCGATACGATTGTAGGTAGAATGAGGTCAACCCGAGAAGAAATAAGAAAAATAAAAGAATCAGAAGGGGCTTCCTCAAGAGTCTTAAGAAAAGCATTAGCTGATTCTAAAGTCATTTTATGAGCATAGTTAATAACTAAAAATTTACTTTTACCTTGAAAACTTTTCAAAAAAAGAAAGTTCTGAGCTTCTCTTATATCCTCTATCTTTATACTCTCATTAGAAGATTGAGAAATTAAAAAAACATCGGGGTGAACTCGGCGTTCTATCTTACGACAATCATCACATTTATTACAACTTCCCTCCTCATAAGAACAATTTATAAGTTTAATTATATCAAAAATCAATGTCAAATCATCTCCCACTATCAAATATGAGGAAGATAACTTATTATGTTTTTTTAAAATTTGAAAATAATTTACTATCTTTTCCTTATAATTCATATCCTTTTTAATCCACAAGGAGAAAATCCTCTAAAGTATGTTTAACCTCATCAAATACTTCGTTTAAACTCTTATCAGCGTTAATTAAACGAACCCTTTTGGGGAATTTTTTTGCAAGCTTACGATAACCTTTTCTAAGACGGTAATGAAACTTTAAAGACCTCATTTCTATACGATCTTTTTTCCTTAATCTATTTAACGATTTTCTAACATCGCTATCAAGAATAATGGTAATATCGGGAACAATACCAAAAGAAAAAGTATCTACTGATTCCTCTACTATCTTACCTAATCCTAATCCATAACCTTGATATACAAGAGTAGAATCAAAAAATCTATCACATATAACTATATCGTAATTATTAAGAGCTCTTTTTAATTTTTCCTCTATAAGCTGGGCGCGTGCTGCTAAGTATAAAAGTAGCTCCGTATAATGAGAGATACTATTTTTCTTATCAAGAAGTATAGCTCTAATCTTCTCTCCCACAGGAGTAGAACCTGGATCTCTAAAGATAACAACTTTTAATCCCCTTCTTACTAAGTAATTACGTACCAAAGAAATTATGCTACTCTTACCGCTTCCCTCTACCCCTTCAAAAGTAATAAATTTTGCTTTCTTCTTCATTTTTAAACTTTATTTAGGATACCAACGTGTCTGTCCACCAGCTAAATCTTCTAAAACTATTCCCTTTACTAAAAGTTCATTTCTTATCTCATCGGCTTCTTTAAATCTCTTCTCCATTCTTAAATTTTTCCTTTGAAAGATTTTTTCTTCTATCTCTTCTATATTTATATCTCTCTCCCATTCTTCAATCTTACCAAGAGAATTCTTTAAACCAAAAGCTCCATCTTTTATTATAACTTCGCTTGGTAATAAAAATATATCTAAGATTAATCTAAGGAGAGCTTTTGCTTCTTCAAAAAATCTCTCCTCTTTAATTGATTTAGTATTAATTTCTCCCATAAGTTCAAATAGAGATGAAAATGCTAAAGGCATATTGAAATCATCATTCATAGAATCAATAAATTTTTTATAAATTGCTTTAATATTATCGTAAGAGAAATCTTTTACATATATGTCTTTAAAGTAACGTAATTGATAGAGTGCCACCTTAATCCTACGCTTTATACTCATAACTTCACTAAGCTTAGCTTCGTTAAAATCAAGAGGACTACGATAGTGTGCAGTTAGATAGAATAATTTTAAAGTTAACGAAGAGTATTTTTTTACCGCATCTTTTATAGTAACAAAATTACCTAATGACTTTGCCATTTTCTCACCATTAATGGTCAATAATCCATGATGTATCCAATAAGAGGAAAATATTTTTCCATTAAAAGCTTCTGACTGAGCTATCTCATTTTCATGATGGGGAAAAATTAAATCTAATCCTCCTCCATGAATATCCAAGGTTTCTGTATCAAGGTATCTCTGGCTCATTACTGAACACTCAATATGCCAACCAGGCCTACCATTTCCCCACGGACTATCCCAATAGGGCTCATTTGGTTTGGCTCTTTTCCATAAAGCAAAATCAAGAGTATCACTTTTTAAGGTATCCTCATCTATTCTAACTCCTGATAACAAATCGTCTATCTTCTTACCTGATAGTTTACCATAGGAAGGAAACTTCCTTACCGAGAAATAAACACTTCCTTCCCTTTCGTAAGCAAATCCCTTACTTATAAGTCCACTTATAAAATCTATCATATAAGGGATATTTTCTGTAGCAAGTGGTTCTATATCAGCAGGTGGGATACTTAAAGTCTCTAAATCTTTATAATAACTATCTATATATTTTTTTCTTACTTCATCAAAAGCTTCTATAATAGATATATTAGCTTTAAGAGATACTTCCCTTGCTTTATTGATTATCTTATCATCAACATCGGTAATATTTCTTACAAATTTTACTTTAAAACCTAAATGTTTCAAATATCTTCTCATTATCTCAAAAATATAAAGAGACCTTCCATGCCCAATATGACAATCATCGTAAACAGTAACACCACAGGTATACATCTTTACCTCATCGCTCTTAGGTATAAATTCTTCTTTCCTCTTAGTAAGAGTATTGTATATCTTAAGCATATCTGGTCTCTAACATAATCACGACAAAACAAGCGATGGCATCTATACCACCTAATATAGGTAAATTTTCCTTTGATTTAATTTTTAAGTTAATATTATCTGCATGGAAAATGTCCTTTAGAGAAATAACTATTGAGTTTTTATAGCTAACTAAACGTGGTTTCTGAGTAACCAAAGTTATATCTATATTAACTATGAAGTAACCTTTTGTTTTATCTTTTATCTCTTTAACGATAACCCTACTATCTATGCCTTGAGAAAAACTACTCTCAGGAGGGAAATAGTCACCTATATCGCCTAAACCAGTAGCTCCTAAAATAGCATCACTTATAGCATGTAAAATTATATCACCATCGGAAACAGCCTCTACGCCAAATCCACAAGGTATATTCACCCCTCCCAAAACTAATGCTTTCTTATCCTCTGTAAAACGATGAACATCAAAACCAAATCCTATGCGCAAATTACTCATTTTTAGCTTTCCATATGTATTGGGCAAGAATTAAATCCTGAGGATAAGTTATCTTAATATTTAAAGGTGAGCCCTCGATAACTTTCACCTTCTCACCCATCATCTCTACCATTTGAGTATCATCGTAAACTGCTAACTTACCTAACGATCTATACGCCTTAATAATCAAGGATTTTTTAAACGCTTGGGGAGTCTGTATAAAATACAAATCTTCCCTTTCCACTGTTTTCACAACCATACCCTTTTTAACTTTTTTTAGCGCATCGTTAACTTTTATGCCCAAAGTTACTGCCGGGTAATTCTTAACTGCCTCCATAACTCTTTTAATAAGCTCAGTATCAATAAATGGTCTTGCTCCATCATGAATGATTAAATATTCAATATCTTCCCTTACAAATTTTAAACCTTGGTAAACAGAATCTTTACGTTCTCTGCCACCACAAACAACATTTACATTTTTATCTTTTACGTAAAGATCTATCAGAGGGAAAAACTTCTTTCTTGCTACAATTATAATTTGCTCTATATCTTTAATATTTTTAAAAACCTGATAACTATAAAGGAAAAAAGGACTACCTCCTATATTCACAAACGCTTTATCTACCCTTTCTTTTAACCTTTTCCCTCTACCAGCACATAGAAGAATAACAGCAAATTTCATCCGGCAATCTTAGTAAAAATTATCCTCCCACTGGGAGACTGTAACACAGATGTTACCTCTACCTCCACATTTTTACCAATCAACCACTTACTATTTTCTACTACTACCATTGTACCATCCTCTAAATAACCAATTGCTTGATTCTGTTCCTTACCTTCTTTTATTAGCTTAAGCATAAATCTCTCACCAGGCAAAAGAATGGGTTTTAAAGCATTAGCAAGGTCATTTATGTTTAATACTTTCACTCCCTGCAGTTGGGCAATTTGATTAAGGTTATAATCCGTAGTTAAAATTTTACTATCCAATACTTTAGCTAATTTAATAAGCCTTTCATCTACAGGAATCTTACCATCCTCTTCCATTTCATGTATAACTACCTCCACGGTTTGCTCTTTTTTTAAAGAATTAAGGACTTCTATACCTCGTTTACCTTTCTGTCGTTTAAGGTGATCTGTGGAATCAGCTAAATTCTGTAATTCGTTTAGAATAAACCGAGGGACAATTAATCTAGCCTCTATAAAACCTGTCTTAACGATATCAAGTATTCTACCATCAATTATACTACTCGTATCCACAATGATATTTTCTTCTTTCAATTCCTGTCTTCTAAATTTTACATAGGGAATAATTATACTAAATTCCTCCTTACCTTTTAATCCCAGGGTTATACCTAAATAGATAAAAATAAGGGTAATAAATATTCTTATAGGCAAATCTAATTCTTTTTCCAAATTAAACAAATCTAAAATAGTACCAAACAGTTTTGCTAAAATAAGTCCTAAAATAATACCAAATACTCCCGCAGATAAACCTTTTAATGATACCCTTCTTGCTATTATTTCAAAAAATACTATTAAACTTCCCAATATTATCCCTCCTATAAAATAAAGCAAAGGGTGCTCTCCCCCAAATGTATAAGCTACACCTCCAAAAATAATTATGAAGAATATCCTTATTAAAGTAAGACTAACCATCTTCACCTCCTAAAAGCTAAGAATTCTTCATCTAAAATATCTTTTATTGAACTTAATCCTACCAAACTAAAAGAATAGTGGTTTCCCTTTATTTCTTTAAGATTACCTTTGGGTATAAAGCATTTTTTGAAACCTCCTTTCTCTATCTCTTTAAGCCTTAATCCTATACTACTTACTGCTCTCAGTTCTCCTCCCAAACCTACTTCACCAATAAATACACTGTTTGCTTCTACTTCTCTCTCTTGAAAACTAGAAATTATGGAAATAACTGTGGCTAAATCAGCTGAAGGATCGGTAATTTTTATACCACCAGCTACATTTAAAAACACATCGTGATTAGCCAAAGATATACGTAAGCGTTTCTCCACAGTAGCTATAAGTAAAGAAAAACGATTAAAATCTAATCCTAAAGCTCTCCTACGGGGTATACCAAAATTAGTTCTACTTACTAAAGCTTGCAATTCTACAAGCATAGGTTTCTGTCCTTCTACCACACAACTTATACAACTACCCGCTATAGGATTATCTTTGTGTGGTAGTAGAATTTCCGATAATACCTTAGCCTCTCTTAACCCAAAAGATAACATCTCAAAAATCGCTATCTCACCAGTAGAGCCAAATCTATTTTTACTTGCCCGCAATACTCTATACTGCGAAAGTGATTCTGACTCAAAGTAAAGAACACAATCCACGATGTGCTCCAAAATCTTAGGACCAGCAATCACTCCCTCTTTGGTCACATGGGCGATAATAAAAAATGTTATACCTTTGGACTTAGCTAATCTGGTAAGGAACTCGGCACTATTTCTTATTTGATTCAATGTCCCCCTGGGAACATCTAATTTAGGGTTATAAACTACATGTATAGAATCTATCACCACTATATTAAACTCACCATCCTTTATATGATTATAAATCTCTAAGAGGTTATCTTGGTTAAGAATATAAAGATTGTTACAATCTATATTTAACCTTTTAGCTCTTATATTTACTTGGTGAATAGATTCCTCAGCACTAACGTAAAGAACTTTGTTACTTTTAGATAAGTTGCCTGCTATTTGAAGAAGTAGGGTAGATTTACCTATGCCTGGTTCTCCTCCCACAAGGACAACTTCCCCTTTAACTAAACCTCCTCCTAAAACTCTATCAAACTCATCTATCCCTGTCGTCACTCGCAACATTTCCTCATCTTTTAATTCCTTAAGAAGCAAAGGGGGAGATTTATCTAAAAAATCTTCTACGCTATCTGTCTCCTTATCTTTCACCATCTCATCAAAAGAATCCCAGCTCTCACATATAGGACACCTACCCAACCACTTAACAGATTTATAACCACATTGATTACAGGTAAACATAAGTTTAAATATCTACTTTGTTTTTACCCGTTTCTCCTTAGGTCTATATAATAATTTCCAAGGATTCTTCTTTATATCTTCTATCAATTCTTCCGTTTTATCGTATAAAGAACTATCGTAAAGAAGCCTACCCACTGTCCCCTGTTTATTTCTTATATCCACTATCAACTCTTTAATCTCTCTACTCGTTTCATTTATATTCATAACTGTCTCCTCTAAAGAACGTCTAATATTACCTTCGTTAAAGAAATTATCTATTTTATCAACTGCCTTACTAATGGTTCCTACAATATCAAATAGAGGAGTAGAGCTAACACCATCTACTGTTTCTCCTTCTTTAAGAAAATCTTTAAAAGGTGGTGCAGAAGGGATTATTTCCAAATATTTTTCTCCTAACATACTGAGACTATTTATAAAAAATTTGGAGCTTTTAGGAATAAATACTCCCTTAGATATCTTGGCATAAACGTATACTATCACTCCTTCTTTTTCTTCCTTTATCTCCAATTTTTTAACCTCTCCAACATCTACACCACAAAATCTTACCGGTGAAGTTACTTTTATACCCTCTACGAATTGGAATCTCACTTTTATTAAATATGTCCCCTTAAAAAATGAAACCTCTCGTATAGATATGATAGCGATAAAGAATAATACTATAGCTATTAAAAAGAAAACACCCAATTTTATCTCTACTAAATACCTACGTAAATCTAATATATTTTTCCTCATCTTTAGACCTCCGTTTCCTTTATAGGTCCTTCTGCGCTACCTCGCAAAAACTGAACCACTCTTTCATCCCTTAATTCCCTAAGCTCATCTTTACTACCTTCAAATATAATTCTACCCCCTAAAAGGAAAGCTAAACGGTCAGCTAATTTCAAACCAACCTGTAAATCATGTGTTACAATTATAGAAGTAACAGAAAACTTCTTATGCAAATCTTCTATAAGGGTCACTATCTTATCCACAGCTATTGGGGCAACACGTGTTGTAGGTTCATCATAGATAACTATCTGTGGTCTATAAATTATAACTCTAGCAATAGCTACTCTTTTTTTCATACCACCACTCAACTCGTAAGGATACAAATCCTCTATATTACTCAAACCTACAAGATTTAAAGTCTGACGCACACGCTCTTTTATTTCTTGGTAAGGAATACCTAATTTCTCTGACAAAATAAACCCAACATTTTCTCCTACGGTAAGAAAATCAAAAAGAGCGTTACCTTGAAAAACTATACCAATATTCTCCCTTATCTTATTCAATTCCTCTTTCTTCTCCAACTTAGTAATATCCTTACCATCGATAAATATTTTCCCTGAATCTGGTTTAATGAGACCAACTATTGACCTTAGAAGCACTGTTTTACCTGCACCACTACGCCCAATAATCAAAAATGTCTCTCCATGATTAATAGTAAAACTAACTCTATCTAATATTTTCTTATCACCAAATGATTTAGAAATTTCCTCTACCCTTATCATACGAATATAAAGTAAAAAAAAGCTGTAAGTATACAATCAAAGATTATAATCATAATGAACGATCTTACTACAGAATTTGTAACACTTTTAGCCACATCAGAAGAAGAAAGAGGTCTTAACCCTTCAAAGCAAGAAATAAAGGCAATTATACTACCAAAACAAATACTTTTTAAAAGACCACTAAGAATATCTTTGTATTTTAAAGCAGAAAAAGTCATCTGGAAATAGAATCCAAAACGAATATCAAATTTAAAATATCCCACAAGATACCCTCCCAAAATACCAAAAAAATCTGCGTAGATAACTAAAAGTGGCATAGATAAAATTAGGCTTATAAATTTAGGGGCAACCAAATAGTTAATTGGTTCTACTCCCATAACATCTAATGCGTCTATCTGTTCACTTATCTTCATTGCTCCTATCTGAGCGGTAATAGAGGCACCGCTTCTAGCAGCAACGATTAAAGATCCTATAACAGGACCTAACTCTCTGGTTAAAGATAGAGCCACTAAAGGCGCAAGGTATATTTCTGAGGAAAATGTCTTTAGTTGGTAGGCAGTTTGAAAAGCAATAATTATTCCAATGAAAAAAGAAATTAACGTAACTAAACCGAAACTATCTATACCAATAAAAATTATATCTCTAACTAAATCTTTTAATTTACGCTTGCCATAAAGTGTCCATACCAAGACATCCTTAACAAAAATACTTAAATCACCTATGTATCTAAAAAAATTCTCTATTTTATTTACTAAAAGCATCTCTAGCCTTTATTTATTCAAAACTCAATTCTCCATTTTTTCTTCCCACCTTTATTCTAAAAATTTCTTTCTCTTTAATTTTATTTTTGAAACCTCCCTTGATAATTTCCTCAGATAAGGGATCCTCAAGAAATCTCTGGATAATCCTCTTCAAAGGACGTGCACCAAAAACAGGGTCAAAACCTCTCTCGATAAAGAACTCCTTAGCCTGAGGGGTAAGTTCTACTTCTAATCCCTGTTCTCTAAGTCTCTTATTCACTTCTTTAATCTCTATATCTACAATTGTTACCAAATCTTCTTTATTCAATGGTCTAAACACGATAATTTCATCTATCCTATTTAAAAACTCTGGCTTAAAGGTTTTCTTTACTTCTTCTAAAAGATGCATTTTCATCTCGTCGTAACTAATCTCTTCAGTAATGGTCTTAAATCCTAACGAACCTCTCTTCCTTATTATCTCTGCACCAATATTAGAAGTCATTATTAAAATCGTATTACGAAAATCTACTTTGCGACCAAAACTATCAGTGAGTCTACCTTCCTCTAATATCTGGAGGAGAAGGTTAAAAACATCGGGATGCGCCTTTTCTATTTCATCAAGTAAAACAACTGAATACGGTCTTCTCCTAACTTTCTCGGTAAGTTGACCACCTTCTTCGTATCCCACGTAACCAGGAGGAGCACCAATCAAACGAGAAACATTGAACTTCTCCATATACTCACTCATATCCAACTGTAATAGTGCTTCTTCATCACCAAACATAAACTCCGCTAACGCTCTTGCCAAAAGAGTTTTTCCTACTCCTGTAGGACCTAAAAATATGAACGAACCTATTGGCCGACGCGGTTCTTTTATACCCGCTCGTGCTCTACGCACAGCTCTTGCTATAGACTCTATAGCTTCTTTTTGTCCTACTACTCTTTTACTTAAAACATCTTCGATACGTAAAAGTTTCTCCGATTCTTTCTCTTCTAAACGATACAGAGGTATACCAGTTATCTGGGAAACAAGCTTAGCAATATCTTCCACAGTAACTTCGGGAATAATTTGGTCTCTCTTCTTCGACCAATCTTTTCTTAAGTTTTCTAACTTCAATTTTAACTTTTTCTCCTCATCTCTTAATTTAGCTGCCGCTTCAAAATCCTGTTGTTTTATAAGAGCTTCTTTCTCTTTAACCACCTCATTGAGTTCTTCCTCTAATTCCTTTATAGAATCAGGAACAGTTAGAACAGTTAAACGTGCTCTTGCTCCTGATTCATCTATCAAATCTATTGCCTTATCAGGCAGATACCTACCGGAAATATACCTATCCGATAATTTTGCTGCTGCTTCTAAAGCTTCATCAGAAAACTTCACTCTATGATGCGCTTCGTATTTATCACGTAAACCTCTAAGAATCTCTATCGTTTCCTCTACAGTATTTGGTTCAACGTAAATAGACTGGAACCTTCTTTCCAAAGCTGCATCTTTCTCTATATATTTCCTATATTCATCTAAAGTTGTAGCACCGATACACTGTATCTCACCGCGGGAAAGGGATGGTTTCAAAATATTAGAAGCATCTATTGCTCCTTCAGCTGCTCCTGCACCAACCAGGGTATGGAACTCATCAATAAATAAAATAACATCTTTGGAACGTTTTATCTCCTCCATAACCGCTTTAATTCTTTCTTCAAATTGTCCACGATATTTTGTCCCGGCAATCATTAAGGCAAGGTCTAAAACAATAATTCGTTTATTTCTTAAGACTTCAGGCACATTGCCTTTAGTGATACTTTGAGCTAAACCTTCCACGATAGCTGTCTTACCTACTCCAGCTTCTCCCAAAAGCACAGGGTTATTCTTTGTCCTACGAGAGAGTATCTGAATAACTCTCTCTATCTCCTTCTCTCTACCAATAACAGGGTCAAGATTATTTTCTCTGGCTAACTTAGTAAGGTCTCTACCAAAAGAATCTAAAGCTGGCGTTTTAGAATGCGTTGTGGAAGTCCCGCCTACAGGATGAATACTCCCAAGAAGTGTACCTATCTCCTCCTTAACTTTATCGATATCAACTCCCATACTAAAAAGAACTTGCGATGCCAATCCCTCTCCCTCTCTTATCAATCCTAAAAGGATATGTTCTGTTCCTATATAATTGTGGCCTAAATAACGCGCCTCTTCCGCAGATAACTCCAAAGCTTTCTTAGCACGAGGGGTAAAAGGTATATCTCCTAAAGTAGAGGCAGTATTACCAGCAACAATTAACTTCTCTATCTCTCTTCTTAAAACATCAAGATTTATACCTAAATTCTGTAACACAGCACAAGCTACACCTTCTCCTTCCCTTATTAATCCTAAGAGGATATGTTCTGTGCCTATATAATCGTGATTGAACCTTCTTGCTTCTTCTTTTGCTAAAACAAGAACTTTTCTTGCTCTTTCTGTAAATCGATTAAACATATCTTACCTCCTAAAATTTATTAATTAACTTAGTTTTTCTCTTATTAACTCTGCCCTTATATAATCTCTCTCCTCTTCCTTTAAAACTTTACCCTCTATTTTTTGTAAATGAGCTGGTTGAATCATAATAAAAAAACGGTTTATTATATCTTTCCCTACCTCTTTGATTATCCCTAAATCTACACCTAAACGTAACATAGAAAGATGTGACAAAGCCTCCTTAGTAGAAATCAATCGGCAACACTTAAGTATACCCCAGGCACGCCATACACTATCCTCAAGAGTAGGAAGATAACGTTTAAGTAGATTTTCTCTTGCATTTAACTCCTGCTCTTTTACTTGTTTTACCACTCCTGCTAAACTATCCATTATCTCTTCTTCCGACATTCCTAAACTTACCTGATTGGAAATCTGGAAAAAATTTCCTAAAGCTTGCGTTCCTTCTCCAAATAATCCACGGGTAGTAAAAGATAACTTTGCTAATAATTCCAATATCTTATCAACCCTTTTAGTCATAACTAATGCCGGTAAATGTAACATACACGATGCTCTGAGTCCTGTCCCTACGTTAGTAGGACAAGAAGTAAGATAACCAATCTCGGGAGAAAAAGAAAAGAGTAAATAAGTTGATATTTCATCATCTATTTTATTTATTATTCTCCACGCTTTAACTAAATCAAAACCCGATACTATAACTTGCATACGTAAATGGTCCTCTTCGTTTATCATTATAGAAACTACCTCTGATCGAGATAGAATCAACCCCTTACCTCGAGGATAATGCATATGCTCTTGGCTTATTAAATGCCGTTCAAGGAGAAATTGTCTATCCAAATCATCTATCGACTCCATAGGTAAAAAGAAGGCACTATCCAAATGTTCTATCTTAGGATAGGCTTCCCCTACTTTCAAAAATACCTGATTCTTCTGAGCCAAAGTTGCTCTATTAGGGAAGGGATAACCTTCAATATTTCTTGCTAATCTTATACGGGTAGAAATAACTATATCGGAATCAGGTCCCTCGCTACTCAACCAACTTTTTTTATTCTCAAAAAAACTCTCAAACATAATCTCATCTTAGTCTTCTTTACGAACTTTCTTCTCTAACTCTCTTATCTCATCTCTTAACTTTGCTGCATCTTCGTAAGCTTCCAATTTTACCGCCCGTTCTAATCGTTCTTTTAAAATCTTTAAATTCCTATCTACGATTACTTTCTCTTCAACTTTCTTAGGTAATTTACCCTTATGTTCGTTAGAACCATGGATTTTTTTAATAAGTGGTAACAGTTGAGATTTAAAATGAGTGTAACATTTTGCGCACCCTAATCTGCCCTTTTTCTTAAAATCGTAAAAAGTAGTTCCACAGAAGGAGCATTTTATCGACATACTCTTATTATCTTCACCTTCCAAAGTTAATCCTCCTAAGAAATCGGAGATATTTAGTTGTTGTTTTAATTCTTCAGCCTTATTTTTAGCGCAATCCTGACAGATATGTAGCTCCATAACTTTACCTTCTACAATCTCTGTAAGATGAACTGTAGCTATCTTTTTATGACATATATCGCACAACATAGAATTAAAAATCTCCTTTTAAAATTAAAGAGAATATCTTATCCCCTCGGTTTTAGTTAAATTTCTAAATTCACCCATTATCAACTTGGTTATCTTACCTACTTTGCCATTCCCAATCTTTCTACCATCAACCATAACAACAGGAATAATTTCCGCCGCTGTTCCTGTAAGAAAACACTCATCACCTGTATATATATCGTATCTGGTTAAAACATTCTCGTAAGTGCCAATTCCTTTACTCTTAGCTATCTCCAAAACAGTGTCCCGCGTAATTCCTCTTAAAGTTCCCATATACTGAGGAGGTGTGAAAAGTTCATCTTTCTTCACTATAAAAATATTATCTCCCGTGCATTCAGCAACGTAACCCAAATGATTAAGCATCAACGCTTCTTCTACTCCTGAATTGATTGCCTCAATTTTAGCTAAAATATTATTCAAATAGTTTAAAGACTTTATCTGGGGATTTAATGCTTCAGGTATATTTCTTACCGTAGGCACAGTAACTATTGCCATACCATTTTGGTAAAGCTTCTGAGGATAAAGAACTATTTTATCAGTAATTATCACCACGGTCTCATTCCCATAACATTTTCTTGGATCAAGACCTAAATCACCTTCTCCCCTTGAGACGACCACCCTTATATAGGCATCCTTTAAACTATTTATTATTAAAGTTTTTAAAATTGCATTAATCATCTCTTCCTTACTAAGAGGTATCTGTAACATTATAGCTTGTGCAGAGTTGTACAATCTATCTATATGCTCTCGCAACTTAAATACAAGGCAATTATAACTTCTTATTCCTTCAAAAACTCCATCTCCATATAGAAATCCATGGTCAAATACAGAAACCTTTGCCTCCTTCTTATCTAACCATTTCCCATTCAAATAGACTTTCATCATTACGCCTCCCTATAATAAACTTCAATTATCTAAACTTTTAATATCAATCAACTGTCCCTCTTTAATAAAAATTACCCTTTTAGCTTGTTTAGCTAACTCCCAATTATGGGTAACTAAAACAATTGTCTTATTCTTTTCTCTATTTAACTTTTGTAAAAGAACTATTACTTTCTTTTGGGAATCTCTGTCTAAATTACCTGTAGGCTCATCGCACAGGATCAGTTGAGGTTCATTAATTAGCGCCCTCGCTATAGCTACCTTCTGTTTTTCCCCACCACTTAACTGTGAAGGGAAAAACTTACTCCTTCCTCCTATATCTAAGTATTTTAGCAATTCTTCTACATTTTTTAAAGATATTTTTCTATCATCCCTTTTATTAACCCAATAAGCTAAAGAAATGTTCTCCATCACATTTAATTCTTCAATAAGATGATAAAATTGGAAAACAAAACCTACATTTAAATTCCTCCATATAGATAAATCTTTATCGTTCATTCTGTATATACTATTACCTCTAAATAAAACCTCACCTTCTGTAGGATTATCTAATCCTCCTATAATATGAAGAAGTGTAGACTTACCCGCCCCTGATGGCCCTAAAATGGCTAAGTAATCATTCTCAAAAATTGATAATGATACATCTCTCAATGCATAAACTTTATCTTCACTATTTGAATATATCTTTGTTACAGAAACAACTTTTACCAACTCATTCATAACGCAAAGCCTCACTCACAGGTAACCTTGCTGCCCTCAATGCAGGGAAAAAACTAGAAATCACAGAAAGAAAAAAACCTAAAATCACTATCAAAAAAGTATCACCGTAATCTACAAAAACAGGTAGATACTCAGTATAATAGAACTCCTCGGGTATTCTTATAAATGGGTACTTCTTCAAAATAAAACATAACCCCAATCCCAGTATAACTCCCAAGAACACCCCTATAAGACCAAGTAGTATCCCCTGTAAACTAAATATAGTTAAAACTCTTTTGTTAGTAAAACCCAAAGACTTAAGTATACCTATATCCTTTGTTTTTTCTACTACCTTAACCGTCAAAATAGAAAATATGGCAAAAGAAGCAACCACGGTAATCAAACTCAAAAGTATAAACATCGCTAATTTCTCTAACTTAAGGGCAGAAAATAATGCGCGATTAGAATCTATCCAGGTAGTAATGAAAAACTCATCTTTAAACATATCATTTAGTCTCTCCTTGATTATTTTTGCTTCAAAGGGATTATGCAATCTAATACCTAAGGATAAAGAATATGTAGAAGAATAACTTCTCACCTTCTGCCAATCAGTAACTAAACAAGTATCTGCCTCGTATAAACCAACTTTAAAATAACCTCTTACTCTTTCCCTAACCAAATCTAATACTCTTCCTAAAGGATAAAGCTCTATATTATCGTCAAACTCAATCCTTCGCCTTAATCCCTCACCAACAAATACTCCTTCACCCCCTCTATCCTCCACGATGTATTTAGTAAACTCCTCTTTCTCTTTAGAATCATCAAAATCAATTCCTATTACTCTAACAGGAAAAATATAGTTATCCAGATTAACAAAAACTTGAGTAGTAGCGAAAATAGAAACATTACTTACCTCTCCCCATCCTTTTACTATCTCCCTGATACGAGCTAATTTATTATAATCTGTGCTTTCTAAAGTTAGGTGATAATTAAACTTAAGTAACTTATCCATTAAGTCTCTATCAAAACCATTCATCACGGAAATAACAATAATTAGAGTAGCTATACCTAAGGTAATTCCTAAACAAGCCACTACACTTATAAAAGAAATATGTTTGGCTCTACCTCTAAAAAGATAACGTTTAGCTAAATGGAACTCAAGAATCATTAGGTAAAGGTTTAAGCAGAGGAAAAAGTATCACATCTCTTATTGAGGACTGGTCCAATAAAATCATAATTAATCTATCTATACCTATCCCTAACCCTGCTGTTGGTGGCATACCATACTCTAAGCTTAAAAGGAAATCTTCATCTATTTTACCAGAATCTTCCTCTAATTTTATCTGTTCAAGGAGCCTTTTCCTCTGCTCTATAGGGTCATTAAGCTCGGAATAACTATTAGCTACTTCTATCCCACCAATAAACAATTCAAATCTCTCTAATATATAAGGATTACCCTTCTTAGTCTTAGCTAAAGGAGATGTCCAATTAAAAAAATCAGTAACAAATGTAGGTTTATCTTGAGGATAATGTTTTTCAATTAAATCCTCAGTTATATTAATAATCTGTGAACGGGATAATTCACTTAGAGAAAGATTTAATTTTTTACATATCTTATCTAAAACTATACTCTGCTCATCATCAGGTAGTACACCAAATTCATCCTTAAACAATTGTGAAAAAGAAACTCTTGGCCAGGGAGGGGTAAAATCTATTCTTTTACTTTGACAATTTAGTAGTAATGAGCTGTGGTTGAATTCCTTAACCAATTTTGAAAATAGCTCTTCGCACAATCCCATCATATAATTATAATCCTCATAAGCACAGTAAGCTTCCAACATAGTAAACTCAGGAGAATGTCTTACGGAAATACCTTCGTTACGAAAGCTCTTACCTATTTCGTAAACCTTGTCAAATCCACCTACGATAAGGCGCTTTAGATAAAGTTCAGGAGCTATCCTCAAATAAACATCGCTATCCGTAGCATTATGATGGGTAACAAAAGGTTTACCACTTGCTCCTCCGGCAATAGGATGTAGGATAGGCGTCTCTACCTCAATATAACCATTTTGATTAAAGAAATCCCTTATAAAATTTATAATCTTTGCTCTTTTAAGAAAAACTTCTCTCGTAGATACATTAGCTATTAAGTCTATATACCTTTGCCGATACCTTGTCTCTATATCTTTTAAACCATGCCATTTTTCAGGCAATGTCCTTAAAGATTTAGATAAAAGTTTAAGCTCTTTAACCAATACAGTTATCTCTCCTGTTCTTGTCTTAAAAAGGTTACCTTTTATACCTACGATATCACCGATATCTAACCCTTTTAGAAGCTGGTAGCTAAGGGAGGAAATATCTAGGCGAGCATATATCTGTATTTTGGCAGAAATATCAGCAATATGACCAAATATAGACTTACCGTGTTCTCGTTTAGCTATTAATCTTCCCCCTAAAGAAACAAGTTTCTCCTCTTGGAAATTATCCAAAATTTCTCTTATATACCCATCCTTGGGGAAATAAGTTTCCTCATAAGGATTACCGACTTCTTTAACTATTTTCTCTAACTTAAGATAATTATTCATCGTGTAAATTATATAAGATTTCCTATAGACTGTCAAATTTTTAAAACTTATTCACCATAATCACTCTTCCTATAATTTTCTACCATTCCTCATAATGAACGCGTTCTTTTAAATATTTTATTTGAGGTTCAGGATTACTCAAAGGGTAACCTATAGAGACGATAGCAAAAGGTATAATATTATTGGGTAATTTGAAGAATCGTTTAATGTAAACTACTCTCTCCTCCACAGGATATACTCCTAACCATACCGCACCTAACTCTAACTCAGCTACTTCTATTAACATATTTTCTACCGCTGCTGAACAATCCTGCACCCAATACCCCTTATGTTTCTCCAATGACAAATCGCCACAAACTACAATTCCTACATTGGCATCTTTTAACATATAAGCATAGGGACT
Organism: Candidatus Omnitrophota bacterium; assembly: GCA_023819315.1. Lineage (GTDB taxonomy): Bacteria > Omnitrophota > Gorgyraeia > Duberdicusellales > 4484-171 > JAMWBQ01. Next base: position 8,676 of record JAMWBQ010000004.1, on the reverse strand, counting down.
TACCTGGGCTATATCTTTTAAAGTATCTTTTTTCCTTATTACAATAAAATGCCAAGGTTGTTCATTGCCTGCCGAAGGGGCACTCATTCCCGCCTCTAAAATCTTTTTTATAAACTCTTCAGGTACATCTTTATCAATATACTTTCGCACACTTCTTCTTTTAAATACTGTATCCATAAAAATACCTCCCATCAAAAATAAATTATTTTTTATAACTCTTCCCTATCTCCCAAGCTTTAGCAATATGTTTACCTACTTCCCAATAATTACCATCGTGCATAGAGAAGATAAATGGCTTTATCTTCTCTATATCGGGTAAACCTTCTGTAAGCATCCCTTCATCAATATAAACCTCCACTATCTCGCCGATAAATATCTCTCCACTACCACCGTAATCTAAACACTGAATAAGCTTACATTCAAGATTTAAAGGAGCCTCCTCTATAAGAGGAGCAGTTTTCAGTTTACCATAAAATATCTTAAATAACTTAGACTTATCTATGTATCTACCTGAATTTAACCCAATATAATCGGTAACTATAACCATATCTTTTGAGGGAATATTTACACTAAATGTACTGTTCTCCTTTATACCTAAATTAGTGTAATGAGATTTACTCAAAGTTATAGAAATCATCGGTGGTTTATGTTGCACAATCCCACAGTAAGCTATGGTAACAAAATTAGCTTTACCATTAACATTAGCTCCCACAATAGTCACAGGCATAGGATATAAATAAGTATTTGCTCCTATTTTATTTTTAGACATAATCACCTCACTTTTTATCCTCTTTCCTAAGATATTTAACTGCCTCCTCCCAGGGAATCAACTTAGCTTGGATTACCTTTTTATCTTTTTTAATAATACGAAAGTAGAAACCATCGTGTAAACTATCAATAATAATACCACTGAGAAAACGAACTTTTCTCTTTACCATTTTACCATCGATATCTTTCCAAATAAAATAAACTTCGTATCTATCTTGAGGAGTAATAAGTATAGCTTCCTCCCTCTTCTTAGATAACGATGCAAAGTAAAGCTTACCTTCTTTAGGGATATTGCTTAATCTAATTATTTGGGGTAGGAAATCTTTTACACTATATTTATCATAATTTGGCAATAGATATAAAGTATGGTCTTTATCCTTATAGACTATTTTATCACTCAAAAATTTAGAAATTTTCTCTAACTGTGAATTAGAAATTCTATGATTGTGAACAAGAACATAACCCAACCCATAAGCTCTAATATAACGTTGTCCTCTACCACAAAAATCATCCTCGATAGCTTTCCTTAACTGCTTAAAAGTGGGAGGGAAAAAGGTAGCATAACCATTAACCAAGTAATGACCATGGTATAAACTCCTTAGCATAGCTTCTGTTTCATAATCAATATAATTTGGCCAGATATTGGTAGGTGCAGGTATCTCTAATAAAGCTTTCTTAGGATAAGCTTCTCTTAACCAATCGTCCACTGAAAAGTGTTCTTTATAAGTTTTTTTAGGGAAAACCAAAGATATAGGCATACACCACATTTCCATAAATAAGAGAATGAAGAAAAACAATGTAAAAACTAACCTTGCTTTAACAATCTTAATTTTACCTCTTAAATAGGAGAATGAAAAAGAAGATAGGATACTTACTCCCAAGATAGCAAAAAAAACAAATCTTGAAGGTGTGCGAATAAACTTTATAAAAGGCAAATTAAAGAATAAATGGTACAAACTCCATCTTCTACCATTAATTACAAAACCCAATTTATGCCCAAAACCTAAAACTATAGAAACTATAGAAACCATCACTAAGCCAATCAACAATTTCTTTTGATATTTATTAAGCAAAGATGATTTTAATATGCCCATAAATACAGCCAAAACGATAAGCAACAAATTAACTATACCAATATCCCAAGAATAAATCTTCCACCCCATTATCTTTGAGGTTAACCAATGGTCGTAAGCAGGCATAAATAATTGGGGAAATCTTAGAATACTTTTTATCTCATCAATTTTCCATCCAAAAGCCATACTCTGAGAAAGATTATGCTGGTAAAAGGAAAAAGGTATTATCGATATTCCCACAATTAATATTGCTAAAAAATATTTGAAAAACTTAAGTTTAGGTAGAGAGAAACCTAAAAATTGGGTTATAATTATAATTAGAGATAGTGTAAGATAAAATGCTAACTGTTTACAAACTAACCAACTACATATATACATCGTTACCGCTAACCAGAAATAAACCTCTTTTTTCCTATAAATATATGTAAAGCTAAAAAATAAAGTAAAGAGGGGAAATGCCACTGCTACTAAAGGGAAAGCACAAATCTGCTGTAAAGAGTAAGCTCCTGCACTAACCCATATAGCACTAAATAAATTAGAAATACGGTCTTGAGTAATGAGGCGACTAACAAGATAGGTAGCTAACCCCCCACTTACTAAATAAGCTATTAAAACGATATTGTAAGCAAAAATATACCCTGTTAATTTAGCTAATAACCAAACCAACAAACACGATAAAGGTTGAGGCTCACTCCACGCCAATGTTCCTTTATAAGGGTAAAAGAAAGGTGCATCCCAATAAGAACCACCATCTTCTAAAAATTTACCGAACCATTCCATAGTATATAATTGGAACATAGCTACTGCTTTAGGCTCACTTCCTTTAGGTATAGCCTCATTTATATGAAGAATTAAGGGAAAAGTAAAAACTATAACTACAAAAAAAAGTATGAGAGATACAGTAATAATTTCTACCCATAAATAACGATGATAGAAAAATTTCTTTACAATCATATAAGCTTATTATTAAAAAATAATTTTATCCTTCGGCTAATTATATTTGACCGCTTCTTATACTTATAGTAGAATATTTTTTTAATAGAAATAAAATTATGTTTATTTTTTTAAGACTAGTTTTGGCTCATCTTATAGGAGATTTCCCTCTCCAATTCAATAAAATTTATAACCTCAAACAAAAAGGATTAATAGGTATAATCCCTCACGTTACTATTATTATGCTATGTTATATAGTTTTATCACTACCATATCTTAATTTACCAGGACTATGGGGATTTATTTTTTTTCTAACTATTACCCATCTATTTCAAGACTCTATAAAATTAAGCTATAAAGGAACAAAATTTGGTTTTATCTTTTATATACTTGACCAAATATTCCATCTTGGGTTTATCTCCATAGTTCTATTAACTAATCTTAGAAACATAGCCCCCTTAAATAATCATCAAGGTAATATTATTATATCATTTTACAATAACAATCTAATCATAACCTATCTTATATTTATCATACTTGCTACTTATAATGGGCATTTTATGATAAGAAATATTAAAACCACCATTATTAAAAAATTTACCCCCTATACTCCTTTTGAGAAGTGGTATGGGATCTTAGAAAGGGCTGGATTAGTATCAATATTTCTTCTTGATAAATATTTGTTTTTATATATCTCGTCTATACTTATCTTAAGACCAATAGTGTTTATAATTGGTAGAAAAAAATTATCACTCACAGAAGAATTTATTAGTGGTTTAGAGACTATATTAAGTTGGGGTATAGGAATTGTTAATGGCCTATGCTTGTGTATTATAAAACACACCTTTATCTAATTTGCTCTGCAAACATTTATAAAAATTATAAATACGAAATCCCCACAAAAAACTATAGAAACACATATAAACCCTAAAACATATCATTTAATATCTAAATTTAGAAATTATATCAATATGGATGCGCTTATAGGATTGGTGATTTAACTAAGTAATCATCTTCCTTTTTTACTCAAGCTTTATACAATTTACACTCTGAAAAGTTTTCAGGACAATAATTTAATTGCTTACATTTCGGCCCACTAAAAATAAAAACTTCTGGTAATATTTTTCTTACAATTGTTAACATATTTTTTGCCAATTCTCTTATCTCCCATTGAGCACGTACACACAGTCTTTCAGAAAAAAAGTGCATCAATTCTCTTACATTCATAGTAATAACTATTTTAGTCTCTACAGCCTGGGGAAGAAGGAAACGCAAATCTTGATTTATCTTTTCTTTTTCTATCTTAGAGGATACCTCCATAATATCTTTCAATTTTTTATAAGAAGATTTGATATAATCTATCGTATCCAAAAAAATCTTCTTAGCTTCCTTATTACCTGCAATAGTTGGTGGGATAATAAAATCAAAATTATCCATACTCACATAGCGCTGACTCTGCTGAGAATAAGAAGCAATCCTATGCCTAACTAACTGATGACTACAAACTCTCGATATACCTTCCACAGCAAAAGTAAAACTTATATGCTCTAATGGACTTAGGTGTCCTCTTTTAGTTAAATGGGCGATAAATTCTTTAAGTTTGGTAGAAGATATTTTTTCTTTTTCTGTATAAATCTTATAAGCAGAATATTTTGAGTAACACTGTCGTGCACTTGCGTAAATAACTTCTTTGGGATTATTGGTATAAGAGAGTAACTCTACTTTCATATTCTCTCCTTCAATTAAATTTCTTTGTATTTTTTTCTAACCAACTCCTCATATCCTCAGGCAAATCTACCTCCAAATTAACCCGTTCTCCGCTTATAGGGTGGATAAAACTTATAAAATATGCATGCAAAGCTAGCCTTCTAAAATTTATCTTTCTACCTTCAAAATAAAAGTCGCGCCGAAAAGCATACTTACTTTCTCCTAAAATAGGATTACCAATTTTTGCCAACTGTATTCTTAACTGATTGGTTCTACCGGTTATAGGCATAAGTTCTACCATACTAAAATTATCAAATACATTTAAAACCCTATATTCTGTCAATGCTTGCTTACGTTTCTCACCAAATATTTTACCTTCACGGTCAAGTATATAATCTTTTAATAATCCCTTCTTATAAGGCATTATACCTTTTATAAAAGCTATATACTTTTTTTTGACCTCCCTTCTTATAAACTCCTCCATAATTTTTTTCTGAATATCCTTACTTTTAGCGTATATTATTAAACCAGTAGTTTGTCTATCTAACCTGTGACAGGGATAAACATCCTCATTTATACTTTTAGACAATATAGTTGTAAGGGTATATTTCTCCTTACGAGGTGAAGGATGAACAAGTATTTTAGCTAACTTATTTATTACAATCAAATACTCATCGTTAAATACTATTTGGAATGGTTCATTCATTAATTAATTTTAAAGATAGCTTAAAATATCTTAAAAACATCAAACCAACCAAAATACCTAAGGAATTAAAAAATAAATCCTTAAATTCAAAAGTTCTATAAGGCAAAAAATACTGAATAATCTCTACTATCAAGCCAAAAGAGAAGTTATAAACGAAAACATACAAATAAGGATGTAAACTCTTAAAGAAAGTTTTATAGGTAATTATAGCGAAAATAAAATAAATAAAAAAATGGCCTATTTTATCCCAAGGTATACCAACTAAAATTCTTGGTTCTTCTACGGGGATAAGGGAAATAAAAAGGACAAAAATAGAGTAAATAACTAATAATCTCATTGTTTATTGTCTAAAGGGACCTCCATACTAAATCCATCGTAAGCAAATATTATATTGGGAAAATCATCTTTTAGTTTTTTCTCTAAAATATGCGGGTGCGCTTTTAACATACTCATTCCAAAGTGAGTAATAATTGCCCTTTTAGGTTTTATATTCCTAATCATCTCTAAAGCATCATCGAGACTAAGGTGTTCATACTCACTACGTGGTTGATAGAAAACCACATTCATAACTAAAACTGTAGAATCTTTATAAGCATCTATTAAACCAGGAAAATATTTAGTATCAGAAACAAAAGATACAACCTCGTTATCAAATAGGAATTTAACCCCATAGGTTTCTACAGAATGGATATTCCTTATCGGCACAGAGAAACTTATATCCCCTATTCTATATTCACCTTCCTTAAGAATAACTATGTTCTCTAAAAAACTTTTAAGATAAGAAAAAACAACACCATCGCAACCCAAGCTATCAGAAGGAGCAAAAAGAGACCCTCTTTTTCTAAATCCTCCCTCAGTCATAGCCTCGATCATAACATTAACATCGTTAGAGTGATCAAGATGTTTGTGTGTAAGAATAACGGCATCTAAACTGCTTACATCTAACTTTGGTTTAGCACTATTACATTTTACAATCGCTCCTGGACCGGGGTCAATGAACAAATTTGTTGACTTAAAATTTACCCATATACCAGCGGAAGAACGAAGTTGTCTAATCATCACGAAACGAGCTCCTGCTGTCCCTAAGAATTTTATAAACCCCATATTACTATAACCATATCTTCCTTAACTCTGAGTTTATCTCTTCCTCCTCTTTATAAGTTATACATTTGTCATTACGGTAATCTTGTCTCCTCTTTTTCTTAGCTTTATTCAAAAAATCATTAACCCTCAATATCGTTACTCCTTGTATTTTAACATAATCTATTATCTGATTATCGTTACTAACCATAACTATTTGATATTTTTTCTTATAATTTCTAACCTTATCCTTAATAATTTCATCAGCACTCTTATCCCCACTGAATATAACCTCAAAACTTTTATCTATACCTGCCATATTAGCCGTATCAAAGTATCCATCAAATACAATGGTAACTTTATTGTTATTACTACCTGTTAATTTGAATCTTCTAATAAAAAATATAAGATCGCGTATAGGTAATGGGCTATCCTTAACTGAAGGTATACTATGCACGACGTTCCATCCATCTATGATATACCACAACATAGATTAAACCTCCTAATATACCTATAAGAATCGCAATAAAAAGTATAACTAAAGAAATACTTAGAGATACACTCTTTTCTACCCCTATCTTGGACAAAAAATATACCGAAGCTAAATCTCTTGTTCCCATACCAACAACAGTTATAGGAATTCCCGAGATAAACGCAGTTATAGGAACAAAAATAAAGAAATATAATATACTTATATTCAAAAAGAACGCCTTAGATAAAAGATAATAGACTACACAGGTAAATAGATGTCCAAAAATTGAATAAACTATAGTTAATGTAAAAACCTTATAGGGATGAGAAATATAAGATAATCCCTCGCCTAATGCTAAGATTTTAGTTTTTAACTTTCTTTTATTCAAATGGCGAGTTAAGAATTGTAAAAAACTCTTATTTAAAATTAAATATGCAGAAAAAAGAACAACTATTAGGAATATCGTCAATATAAAGAATACCTGTTTATCGGGTATAAAATTTCTACCAAGAATAATTCCCATTAGAGAAAGTATGGATAAACCTACCACTCCGCTTAATCTATCCAATATTACCGAAGGTAAGAATCGAGAAAAATTATGATAATGCCAACCAAGAGCTATCCCTCTAAATATGTCACTACCTATAGTTGAGGGGGAAAAAAGATTAAAGAATAAACTAGAAAAATAGGCATAGATTATCTCTCTAATTTTTAATTTAATCCCTAAAGAATAAAGTATATACCACCATCTCAACGCACCTATGATATTTGATAAAATACCTATAAAGAATACAAGCAAAAAATAAAATTTTATCGAGCCTTTATAAATTCTAACTAAATCACTGTAAGGTATAAATTTAAATAAAGCAAGAATAATGCCTATACCTACAAGAACTCTTATGAGAAACAGTATATTTTTTCTCTTCAAGTTATTGACTTATATAATTACCCCTCAAATCCTTATAAGCGCTTAAACCAGCTATAGCCCCTTCGCTTGCAGCAGTAATTAGCTGTCGTAAAGGTCTTCTTCGACAATCTCCGCAAGCGTATATTAATTTACGTGATGTATGCATCCACTCATCTGTAATTATGTAACCATCTCTATCCGTATCAACGATACTTTTAAAAATTTCTGTCACAGGCTCTATGCCTATAGCTATAAAAACTGCACTAACAGAAAAATTAATTTTTTTATCCTCAACTAAATTCTTCAACACAACTCCCTCCACTCTTCCCTCACCGTATATTTTTTCTACAGTGGTATTCCAAACTAATTCTACGTTATTCTTGGAAAATAGCTCCTTCTGTAAATAATCCAAAGCACGTAATTTATCTCGCCGATGAATGAGATAAACTTTTTTACATATATGGGATAGATACAATGCTTCCTCTACAGCACTATTCCCCCCTCCCACAACCGCAACATCTTTATCTTTAAAAAAGAAACCATCGCATATAGCACAAAATGAAACCCCTTTGCCAATTAATAAATCCTCCCCTTCTATACCTAACCTCTTAGGCTTAGCACCTGTAGCAATGATTAAAGCTTGAGACAAATAAGTATCATTCTCCGAATAAATAACGATACCATTATCCGACAATTCAACTTTTTCTACACTTTCATTTATAAAATTCACTTTGAATTCCTGAAGAGTCGAATTAAGAACATCTACAAATTTTATCCCAGGTGTATGAGGATAAACTGCGGGATAATTATCCACAGTATCAATATATAAAAGTTGTCCTCCTAAAACATTCTTTTCAAAAATTATAGGATTTAATCCTGCTCTATGTGAATAGATAGCCGCTGATATACCGGCTATACCACCACCAATTATAGTTAAATCGATATTTTTTGCGGGCATTTTAATATTGCACAACTAAAAACACTTATTAAAATAACTATATCTTTTTGGGATTATTTTTTATATAAAGAA
>JAMWBQ010000003.1 GCA_023819315.1 Candidatus Omnitrophota bacterium | reverse complement strand
GCTGCGCGAGTCGCTGCTGGCCTGGCAGATCACGCAGCGTTACTCGCACTCTTTTTATTCTCCGCAAAGGTAAACATAAAGGGGTGAAAGTTTTAGATATGGCTTTCTTTGCCCGTAATCTTTCGGTAACTTTATCCAGTGGTATACCCCTTTTAAGAAGTTTAGAATTGATTTCTTATCAGACAGAGAGTATTAAGTTAGCCAATGTTCTTAAAATGATGGTAAGGGATATAAAAAAAGGATTATCTTTACATGAATCTACGGTTAGATATCCTACAGTATTTTCTCCTCTCTGGACGGGGATAATAGAAGTAGGAGAAGCTTCAGGTAATTTACCTTTTGTATTGGAAAAATTAGCTGATTTTTTGGATAAGCGAGCAGATTTTGAAAGGAAAATAAGAACAGCCCTTGTTTATCCTACAATGGTTAGCATATTCTCTGTTATCGTGGTAATTGCATTTTTTAAATTTATCCTTCCTAAATTCACAGAAGTATTTCAACAGTTTGATATAGAATTACCTTTACTTACTAAGTTACTATTTAACATGAGCAATTTTATTAATAAAAATTTTATTGTTATATTTGTTTTTTTTATTCTACTAATTATAGGTTTCTTATACTTTAAGAAACATAGTTACGGTAGAAAATTTATGGATAATCTAAGTTTAGCTTTACCGATTATAAGTGACCTGACGATAACTTCTATTTTAGAAAGATTTTCTTCAACTTTTTATATTCTTTTGGAGAGTGGTGTGCCCATAATTTACAGTATAGAGGTGGTAAGTAGAGCTGTGGGTAACTCTATAATAGGAAAAAGAATATCTGAGATGGAGGATAATATTCGTAGAGGGTTATCTTTATCTTTGGAGTTAAGTAAGATAGAGATATTTCCCCCACTTATTTCTGAGATAGCAAGAATTGGTGAAGAAACCGGTAATATGCCCGAGATGTTTATGAAGGTTTCTCAGCATTATCAGAAAGAGTTAACTACAAAGATAGAACAGCTTATGGGTATTTTTGAGCCACTTATAATTTTTATCTTAGGTGTAGTTATAGGTACTATCGTGATAGCACTTTTTCTACCTATATTTAAGTTAGCAACTTTAGGAGGAGGATAGGAATTATATAGGAAATTTTATAAACAAAAGAGTAATATAGATTTGTATAGTTGATAAAAATATATTTTGATTTTATGAGACGATGGTCTAATAAAAGTGAGTTGATTTTTTTTATTGTTTGTGGTATGTTTTATTATGGGGGGTTAGAAAAAGGTTTTTATAATTTAAAAAGGAGGTAGTAATGAAAAAAGGTTTTACTTTGTTAGAATTATTAATTGTAGTTATTATAGTTGGTATACTTGCTGGTATAGCTTTACCCCAATTTTTTAGAGCAGCGGAAAGAGCAAGAGCATCTGAAGGAGTAAATGCCTTAGGAGTAATAAGGAGTTCACTTTTAAGATATTATTCGGAAAGAGGAGCACTTACCGCTAATTTGAATGATTTAGATGTAGAGATGCCCACATTTAAGTATTTTAATGCCCCAACACTTGCTGCTGTGGTTCTCTACACGGGAGGTGCTGCTAATATGGCAAGTATTGTGAGAAATGCTGTTAATGCCGGAGCATATAGTGGATATACTTTGACTATTCAACAAAATGGGACAATTACTTGTACCGCCGGTGTAGGTGGAAGGTGTCCTTCAGGATTCTAATCTTATTTATAGTTAATTATCTTTATTTTTAAATAAAATACTTTTTCTAATCCCCCTAAATTTATGAGCAAGAAAAGATTCTTTTTTACCTTAATAGAAGTAATAGTAGTTATTGTGGTTATAGTAATACTCTATGGTATTGGTGCACCTGTTTTTAGAAGAGCAGTAGAGGTAGCCAAGGATAAAGAAGCAGAGAATATGCTCTCTTTAATCGCCTCAGCGCAAAGAATGTATCGGCTTAAATATAATGAATATTTTAGAGAGAAAACTTCTGATTTGGATGTGATTAAAAGAAATCTTTCTGTAGATTTACCTGTGGGTGAATGGAATTATGAAATTCTTCAAGATACGGAGAATCCTTCTCATTATAAGGCAATAGCTTATAGTGATAAAAGGGATTGGTACTGGGAGATTACTCCCAGCGATGATAGACCTCAAAAATTCTTTAAATAAAAGTAAAATGGCTAAACTCATTAATAAACACTCTATGACTCTTGTGGAAATTATGGTGGTAATAGTTATTTTAGGAATATTGGGAGGTTTAATTATATCGCCGTTAAGAAGAACTATAATAAGGAGTCGAGATAGAGAAGCAATTAGTTCGCTTATGTTAATCTCTACTGCACAAAAAATAAGATTAGCTGAAGGTGATTTCTACATTTCGTGTAATAACACTTCGGATTGTAATACCCAATTGAATTTAAATCTTAGAGATACTTACTGGAACTATAGGGTTGGTGCTGCTAGCCACGTTTTTTGTGCGCAAGCTGATAGTACCACTGCCAATTCTCCACAAAGATCTTGGCGAATTAGGAATAGTGAAAATGAACCTGTTAGTGGTAGTTGTCCATAATATATGCGCAATAAGAAGACATTTGGTCTTACAGAGATAGTTATCGGTTCCCTGCTTATTGCCACAGTATTTACTGGCTTGGTAAGCACTTTTATTAGTATACGAAGGTATATTGACCGTAGTCAGAGAAGATTAAGAGCAATTAATATTGCCAGAAGTTATTTTAATACCTGGTATAATGGATTACCGAATCTAACGGGTAATAATTTTTTACTTTTGCCGGGAGGTGAAGGCAGTTATAGAAGAGTTGATTTTGATACTAATGGTGATGGACAGATTGATTACTCAATTGTTAATATAAGAATAAATTTTTAAATTATGCTAAGGTATAAATCATCGCTTAGTTTGATAGAGCTTATCCTGAGTATGGCTTTATTGGGAGCGATTATTTTAGGAGCGGTTTCTTTTGATTATGCAAGTCACTATTTTTTGCAATCTTCTGAACGAGCAAGTTTAATCCTTAATGAACTGAATTTTATCTTAGAACATATTCATAAAAATGCTTCTCGTGCTACAGGTGATTTTTTTAATCCTGGGATAATTTCTAATGGCATAAACCTTCTTCTAATAAGGTTAGATTTAAATAATCCTTCTACTCCTTTTACCTACAACGATGATATATGGGTAAGATATAGGATAAATCCTATACAAGCTAATCAATTTCAATTTTGTGCAAATGTTAATATTGATGGGAGCTGTAATATACCTGAAGAGATAATTTCTCAAAGAGTGGTTGCCCCCCCTATTTTTAGATCACCTGGCGGTATAGTTAATGCTGTGAATATTTCTAATTTAACTATAAGGTATGACCCAGGAGTTTCTGTAGAGCCTCGTAAGAACCCTGAAATATCTATTCGGTCACCAATAACATTTACTGCCTACTACTCCACAAATTAACTTGACCGAGCAATCCTTAGATATATAATTATAGAATAATAAACAATTTTGTTGTAATTGATTTAGAATTTTTAATAATTATAGCGGGCCGGTGGTTCAGTTGGGAGAACGCCTCGTTCGCAACGAGGAGGTCGGCGGTTCAAATCCGCTCCGGTCCAAACGGATAAATTTATTGTAAAGAATTCGTTTTAAATTATGTTCTTAGCTTACTTAAATGTCTTGAAAAAAAGGAATTTTTTCCTTCTTTGGTTTAGTCAAATTATCTCTCAGTTTGGTGACCGCCTCACTCAGATGGCTTTAATTGGCTTAGTATATAAAGTAGAACCTCTCTCTACATTGGGGATGGCAAAGATGATGAGTCTTTCTATTGTGCCGGTTTTTATTGTTTCACCTTTAGCAGGGGTATACGTGGATAGATGGGATAATCGTAAAACTATGGCTTGGTCAGATTTTTTACGGGGAATATTTATCTTGCTTATCCCCATAGTTTTTGGTTTAAGAAAATTTATTCTCTTAGTTTATCTTTTAATTTTTCTCTCTTTTTGTGTTGGTCGTTTCTTTATTACTGCTAAGATGAGTTTAATCCCCAAACTTGTAGAAGAAAAAAATATCTTTATGGCAAACTCCTTAGTTTCTACAACAGCGATGAGTTCAACGGTATTAGGATGGGGATTGGGAGGGATAATCGTAGAAAGATGGGGTCTATTTTCTGCATTCGTTATCGATGCATTAACTTTTTTTATTTCTGCTATCGCTATATATTTTATCAAGATAGATATAGAGAGTTATTCTAAACAGATAAGGGAATTGGGTAAAGAAACTTTAACGAAGTTAAAACACTCTTTTTTTTCTGATATAAAGGATGGTTTACACTACATATTTCGTTCTCCTCAAGCTAGATATGCTTCTAAGATTTTTTTTGTTTTATTTTCTTCCTTGGGTGCAATTTTTACTGTATTCGTTGTCTTTATTCAGAACACTCTATCTTCTATAACTTTAGATTTAGGAATCCTCTCTATAGGAGGTAGCACTGGGCTTTTATTAGGAACTCTTTTTTATGGTCGTTTAGGTTTTCATTTAAATACTAAAAAAGTTATAAATATGGCTATGGCTTTATTTAGTTTATACCTTATCTTCTTTGTTTATTTTCTTAAACTATACCCTTCTAAGATTTTTGCTTTTGTTTCCTGTTTCTTGTTAGGTTTGATTATATCTCCTGTGGAGGTAGCTATTAGAAGTATAATTCATAGAGATAGTCAAGATAAATTCTTAGGTAGAATATTTAGTTCTTTAGAGATGTTAATACACACATCTTTATTATTCTTTATGTTTATCTCCTCCTATTTAGCCGATAAGGTATTTACTCCCTTTACAATTATCGTTGGTGTAGGTATAATAATTTTTTCTTTTGCTATATTTAGTCTTTTTACCTATAATGGTTAAAGTAGAAGAATATAAGTTGCCCCAACATAATATTAGCAGTGAAAAATTTTTTCAGCCTACGAGATTATATCTTCCTTTAGCCCAGCATACGGGTAAACCATCACAACCTTTAGTGAGAAAAGGAGATTATGTAGAGGAAGCACAGTTAATTGCTTCCCAAGATGGTTTAATATCCACCTGCTTACACTCACCCTCTAAAGGAAGAGTTGTTGATATAGATGAGTTCAACCATCCTGTTCTTAAGCGTGCTAAAGCAATTATTATTGAGTGCGATAATCAACCTAAAAATTACTCTTTGCGAAAGGATATTGATAGTTTGAGTAAGTTAGAATTATTGGATATTATTAAAAAAAGTGGTATTGTAGGAATGGGAGGAGCGGCATTTCCTACCTATGTAAAGTTGTTACCTCCTAAGAGTATTGATACTTTGATAATAAATGGTTGCGAGTGCGAACCCTATTTAGCCAGTGATTACCGCTTGATGGTAGAAAAATTAGAGGGAATTTTTAAAGGTATAGAGATAATATACAAGATATTAGAACCAAAAACTATATTTTTCTGTATAGAAGATAATAAACCCGAAGCGATAAAGAAGCTTAATCTTTTAATTAACACAAAGAAATTTAAATTACCTTTTATTTCTCTTAGGGTCCTAAAAACTTTCTATCCTCAAGGAGGGGAAAAACAGCTTATCTATTCTGTAACTAAACGTAGAGTCCCTTCCAGTAAACTTCCTTTTGATGTTGGTTGTTTGGTGCATAATGTAGCTACTTGTTTTGCTATCTATGAGGCAGTTTATTGGGATAAGCCATTGATAGAAAGATTAGTTTCTTTTGTAGGTGATGCTTTAGTTTCTCCTAAGAATCTTTGGATAAAGATAGGAACCAGCCTAAAGGAATTAAAAGAAAAAGGGATAATTAATTTTAAATTTGAACCAAAAAAAATTATTTGTGGTGGACCAATGATGGGTATAGCCTTAGAAAGTTTAGATTATCCTGTGCTTAAAGGTAGCGGAGGATTCTTATTTCTTAGCAAAGAGGTAGACTTAAAAGAGGAGTTACCTTGTATAAGATGTGCTCGATGCGTAGATGCCTGTCCCATGGGACTTTTGCCCTTGGAGTATGCCAAGAGAGTTAAAGCTGGTGATTATGATAAGTTACAGGAGTTCAACATTAAAGATTGTATTGAATGTGGCTGTTGCGCTTATATTTGTCCTTCAAATATCCCTCTTGTTCATTATATAAAGATAGGTAAAAGATATGTCACTAATAGTTAGTAGTTCGCCTCACTTAAAATCAAAGTTAACTACACCTTATCTGATGCGTCAGGTGATTGTAGGATTGGTTCCCGTAGTAATTGCTTCTATAGTATTCTTTAATTATCGAGCGATATTATTGATTTCCATTTGCACTTTAACTTGTGTATTCACAGAAGAAATAATATTTAAAATAAGGAAGAAGAGACAATCGCAAAGAGACTTTAGCGCTTTCCTTACAGGTTTACTTTTAGCTTTAATTTTACCACCTCTAACTTCCTGGTACGCTGCAGTTTTAGGTTCTGTTTTTGCTATTGCTATAGTAAAACATATTTTTGGAGGATTAGGTTCAAATATTTTCAATCCGGCATTAATGGCAAGAGCATTTCTTATGGCAGCTTATCCTAAGATGCTTACCAGTTTCTGTAAGCCATTATCTTACGATGTTATATCTCAAGCTACCCCTTTAGCTTTAAGAAAATTTAATTTTATTATAACCCCTATATATAAGCTTTTTATAGGTAATGTTTCTGGTAGCTTAGGAGAAACATCAGCATTAGCTATTCTAATCGGTGGTATATACATATTGGTAAGGAAAATAGCTGATTGGCGTATACCTTTGAGTTTATTACTTACAGTTACAGGGATAAGTTCTATATTTTATTTCGTTAATCCTAATAATGGGTCGGTATTTTTTCATCTCTTTAGTGGAGGATTACTTTTAGGAGCTTTCTTTATGGCTACTGATCCCGTAACTACTCCTGTGACCAAAATCGGTAGGTATATTTTTGGAATAGGTTGTGGTATACTGATAATGGTTATTCGCTATTTTAGTGGATTACCCGAAGGGGTGATGTATGCTATACTTTTTATGAATATGTGTACACCCTTGATTAATCGTTATACATCTCCTTTACCCTTTGGAGTTAACAGGAGGTAACGATGATAAAGAATATTAAGATAGTAGCGGTACTCACATTTACCTGTCTTCTCTGTGCATTTTTACTATCGTTAGTAAATATTTTAGCAAGAGATGAGACTGAAAAGAATCAGAGAAGAGAGATTGAAGAAGCAATTTTTAATTTGTCACCTTTAACTAAGCGCATAGAGAAATTTATTTTGGATAATGATAATGTATATCGTCTCCTTGACCAAGATAATAAGTTGGTAGGTTATGGATTCATTGCTCAAGGTAATGGTTACCAGGGCACGATTAAAATATTAGTGGTGGCTAACCAATCTTTAGATGAACTGGAAGGCATAGAAATAATTGAATCTTCCGAGACTCCCGGTTTAGGAGGAAGAATAAAGGAGGGGTTGTTTAAAGACCAATTCAAAAAATTAAAAGTTCAACCTCAAATAGAGTGTATCAAAGATGGCACAAAAAAAGCTAATCAAATTCAGTCAATAACCAGTGCTACTATCTCTTCAAAAGCGGTAGTAAATATTGTTAATCAAAAGATAAAAGAGATAAGAGATAATATTAATAATGAGAGTAAATAATATAAAGAGAGAATTTAACAAAGGGTTATGGGAAGTTAACCCTCTAATGCGCCAGCTATTGGGCATGTGTTCTACATTAGCTATCACTACTACAGTAATGAATGCTATTTTTATGGGGTTAGGTGTTATGTTTGTGCTTATTTGTTCTGCTTTTTTTGTTTCTTTAATCAGGAAGATAGTTCCTCAAGAAGTGCGTATTGCTGTTTATGCCGTAATAATAGCTACTTTTGTAACTATAGTTGATATATTCTTTAAGGCTAAGTTTCCTTTGGTGAGTAAAGCTTTAGGTCCTTATGTCCCTCTTATTATAGTTAACTGTATTATTTTAGGTAGATGTGAGGGCTTTTCTTCAAGAAATTCTATTTTAGTTTCTGTGTTAGATGGGTTAGGTATGGGATTAGGTTATAGTTGGGTTATATTAGTTTTAGCTATTTTAAGAGAAATATTAGGTTCGGGTAAACTATTAGGGATAAGTATTCTACCTAACTCTTATAACCCTTTAATTGTTATGGTTTTACCGGCAGGGGCATTTTTGATTTTGGGTTTACTGTTAGCTATAATGAATAGTATAGATATAAAGAGAAAGGGATGAAAGATATAGTCACTATTTTTATTTCTGCTATTTTGATCAATAACCTTGTGCTTTACTACTTTTTAGGAATATGTCCATTTTTAGGAGTTTCGGCAAAGATAGAGTCTGCTTTAGGGATGGGTATGGCAGTTATTTTTGTTATGACTTTAGCAAATACTATAAGCTGGCTTATTTACCATTTGGTATTGATTAAATTAGGTATAACTTTTTTGACTTATATTGTATTTATCCTCTCTATTGCTTCTTTAGTCCAGATTGTAGAGATGGTGGTGAAAAGATTTTCTCCGTCTCTTTATAAATCCTTGGGTATATTTTTGCCTCTTATCACAGTTAACTGTGCTATTTTAGGGTCAACACTTTTTATGATAGCCAAAGATTACAATTTTATAGAAGCGGTAGTTTATGGTTTCAGTGGTGGGTTAGGGTTCACTTTGATAATTGTGATAATGGCAAGTTTAAGAGAAGATTTAGATTATGCTGATGTGCCTTCTATTTTTAAAGGAGCGGCAATTACTCTTATAACCACAGGTTTGTTTGCTTTGGTATTTATGGGCTTTTCTGGATTGATTAGCGCATAGTTATATGCAGATTCTCTCAGCAATATTAGTTTTGGGGTTGAGTGGTTTTTGGTTTGCTTTACTTCTTGCTTTTTTGAGTAAGAAGTTAAAAGTTGAGGAGAACCCTTTAATAGAAAAAATATTTAATCTCTTACCCCAAGCTAATTGCGGAGCTTGTGGATTTGCCGGGTGTAAAGCATTCGCTGAGGCTATAGTTAGGAATCCCAAAGTTTTTTCTCAATGTATTTCCGCTGGTAAGACTGTTAATGAGGAAATAACCAAAGCATTGGGTTTAAAAGAGGTATTATCAAAAAGAAGTTTTGTAGCAGTCCATAGTTGTGGGGCAGAGGAAAATGAGAAAAAGAAATCTTATGTTTATTTTGGTCCAAAAACCTGTAAAGGAGCTAATATTATTGGTATTTTTGATTGTGCATACGGCTGTTTAGGATTGGGAGATTGCGTAGTTGTTTGTCCGGTTAGAGCAATAACTTTAAAGAACGGTAGGATTTATATCGACCACAAGGTGTGTATAGGTTGTGGTAAATGTGTTAAGAGTTGTCCACGTAATCTTTTTAAGATAGTTCCTTACTCTAAAGATTTTCCTACCTATTTTGTTGCTTGTAATAATCCTGAGAGAGGAGTTAACGTAAAGAATGTATGTAGACGGGGATGTATAGGTTGTGGCATATGCACAAAATTTAAAGGCTCACCTTTCTATCTTGAAGGTAATATTTCCCATATAGATTATAGCAGAGTTATGGATGATAAAGTCCTAAAAGAGGCAAAAGAAAAATGCCCAACGAAATGTATTTTTAATGGTTAAAGAAGTAGTAGAGATTGTGGAAAAAATAAATGGTAAGATAAAGATAAAGTTTAAAAAGAAAGCTTTGTGTTCCTGTTGTAATTTTACCTCTCTCTGTGGTAGCGAGGAAGAAACTATTATTTTAGATAATTCGGGATTATCTTTGGAAGTAGGTGATAGAATAGAGATAGGGATAGAGGAGGTTAAATCGCTAATTATAAGTTTTCTTACCTTTTTTTTACCTATTCTGATTTTTATTTCCCTTTTGTTGCTTCTAAAAAAATATGGTGAGTTAACCAGTTTCCTTATAGCTATAATAGTTTTAATTATTTACTATTTTTCTTTAAGAACGTGGGTTAAAAAGCGAAAGGATTCTTTTAATTTAATTATTTTGAGGAAATTATGATTAATATTGCTGTTCTTGCCTCAGGAAGAGGAACGAATTTTGAGGCAATTGTAAAAGCAATAAAGAGCAATTATCTTAAAGCTAATTTGAAAGTTCTTATTACCGACAAGAAAAATGCCTATGTGAGGATAAGAGCAAGGACGCACGGTATAAGAGAGGTATTTATTGATCCAAAAAGATTTAATTCTCCTATGGATTTTGAAAAAGAGACAGTTAAGATTTTAAAAGAAGAGAGAGTTAAATTAGTGGTTTTAGCAGGATTTATGAGAGTATTATCCCCCTATTTTGTTAATCTATATAGGAAGAGAATCCTTAATATCCACCCTTCCCTCTTACCAGCATTTAAAGGGAAGAGTGCTATTGAAAGAGCATATAAGTATGGAGTAAAAGTTACCGGTGTTACTGTCCACTTTGTAGATAGAAAAGTTGATAATGGTCCGATAATCTTACAGGAGAGTTTGAAAATTAAGGATGATTACTCTTTAGAAGAGTTAGAAGAGAATATTCATCGTATTGAACATAGATTATATCCTAAAGCAATAAAGTTAGTTATAGATGGCAAGTTAAAGATAAAGGGAAGAAGAGTCATCGTTGAGAAATTCTAAATTACAATTACTAAGCACAAAAAAATAAATTTTATCGATTTGTTGCAAGGGGTAAATTTATGGGTGAGAGAATAAAAGGATTATTTTTGAGGTTGATAGTTTGGGGATTATTCATCTTTATAATAATTTTTATTGCTCTTTTTATTTATTTTCCCGATTACTATAGACTAAAAAAATTAAGAGAAGAGAATGAGAGATTGAGATTAAAGATTGATAGTTTGAAGAAAGAGATAGCTAATTTGAGAGAGGATATGGAGAAATTAGAAGAGGACCCTTTTATCTGGGAGAAATTAGCTCGCCAGAATTTAGGAGTGGTGAAGAAAGGAGAAATATTAGTTGACATTGTTACTAAACAAGAATAAAATAAAATAACTCTCGCGGGGTGGAGCAGACAGGTAGCTCGTCAGGCTCATAACCTGAAGGTCGGCCGTTCAAATCGGCTCCCCGCAACCAGTGTTATTATTTGGGAAGTAAATTTTTAAACAGAGGAAGAAAATTAAATACCCACCTAAGATAAGAGTGTTAAATTTAAGTTTATAATTAATAATTTTTTTTATGGAGAAGAAAGGTGTTATAGGTATTGGACTTAATCTTTTTGATGCACGGGCGATTATCCTAAATGAGAAAGAGGAAATTGTTGATAAGGTAGAGAAAAAATACGAAGTTACCGCGCACAAGACTATTGAAGTTATCTTGGATTTGTTTGAGAAAATTAATGCTAAGGCATCCAAGCACAGAGTTTCTATAAAAGGTTTAGGTATAGCTTTAGGAGGTGTGGTAGATAAAAGACGTGGATTGGTATATTGGCCACAGAGAGTAGATTCTTCCTGTGTATATATAAGTGTTCCTTTAAAAAAATATATTGAAGAAAAATTTAAGTTACCTGTGATTATAGAGAATGATGCAAATGCTTGTGTTTGGGCTGAATATGTAAAGAAATTTAATGATTATAGAAATATAATTTATATGTTTTCGGGAGTGGGATGTGGGATAATTTTAGAGGGCAATCTTTATCATGGTAGGGATGGAGCAGCAGGAGAATTGTTTGTAAATGTTCGTAAGAATATGAGTTCTTCCTTAGGTGATTTTTATTTTCTTTCTCCCTGGCCATTAGATCTGGGAATAGTGAAAAAAGCAAAAGAGTTAATTGCTTTAGGGGAAAATACTATCTTACTCAAAAAAATTTCTTCTACAGGAGATTTATCTTTCGAGGAGGTATTAACTCAAGCAAAAAAAGATGATCGTTTAGCTAAGAATATTGTTAAAGAGGCAGCGTTCTCTTTGGGAGTAAAGATTTCTTTTTTAATTAATTTTATTAATCCCGACTTAGTAATTGTTGGGGGAGGATTAGAGGAAGCAGGAGAATTTTTCTTAGAAGAAGTTAATTCAGCCATTAAAGAGTTCACTTTTAATGAGATGAGAAAAGGTTTAAAGATAGTATTCCCACATTTGGGTAGAGATGCTGCTTCTTTAGGAGCAGGTTTGCTTATTCTTAAAGAAAATTCTTTACTTGTTTAGAATAGTGTAGTATAATTTTTAAAAAATAAATTTTTTATAGTTTAATTTTTTTAAAAAGGAGATGGTATGACAAAAGAAAAAGTTCCTTTAATTCTGATGTTGGTGTTGTTGATAGTTTGTTGTTTGATTGGTATAAAATTTTATTCTGATGCTCAGAAATTAAGTAAAGAAAGTGTTCAGTACGAAGGAGAAAAGAAAAGATTGTTAGAAGAAAATGAATCTTTGAAAGCTGAGTATAGAGCATTAATTGACAAGAAGAAGGAATTAGAAAAAAATTTAGAGATTATTTCTTCTCAGTTCTCTATTATGGGTAATGAGAGGGAGGAATTGTCTAAAAAATACCAACAAGTTTTAAAGGAAAAAGAAGAATTAGTGAACAAGATAAAAGAATTAGAGGGAAGAGTTAGTTCAACAGTAGTTAAAACTCCTTCTAAAGAGGTTGTTTCTTCAGAAGATTACTGGATGGATGTAGTAAAGGCTAAAGCAGAATTAGAAGCTCAGTTAGAGGATTTAAAGAAAGAAATATTAGATAGTAAGACCACAATTAGCCGATTAGAAAAAGAAAATAAAGAACTTAGTTTAAAGATAGATGAGTTAACTAAACAGAAGGAAAGATTAGAGAAGGATTTATCGTTTAATAATAAAACCATAGATATTATAAGTAGAGATTTAGTGAAGGAAAGAGAGTCGAGAAGAGCACTTTCCGAAGAGGTAGCAAAATTGAGGGATGAGAATATGGGATTAAAACAAGAGATAATTTTAGCCAATAAAGAGAAAGTTAATTTCCAGAATAAACTTAAAGAGACTTTAGAGAGAAAAGAAGCTATGGAGAAAAGAGTATCTGAGATGGAAAGAATTATGTTGGAGAAAAAATCCATACTATCTGAATTAGAAGCCCAACTAACAAATATAGTCAAGGGTAAAGAGGAAGTAGTTTCTACCTTGCCTCAGAAGAAGGAAACTTTACCTCAACAGAATGTAAGTTCGTTGCCTAAGAAAGAAAGTGTAGAATTACCTCCTATAGTAGTAGGGACTCAGAGTCAGAATGTACTCAAAGGTGAGATTTTAGCAGTTAATAAGA
This sequence comes from Candidatus Omnitrophota bacterium, assembly GCA_023819315.1. Taxonomy (GTDB): domain Bacteria; phylum Omnitrophota; class Gorgyraeia; order Duberdicusellales; family 4484-171; genus JAMWBQ01. The sequence continues at coordinate 30,045 of JAMWBQ010000003.1, read as the reverse complement.
GCGATAATTTTGTTATTATAGATTTGGGAGAAGAGAGTGGTATAAAAACGGGAATGAGATTTAATGTGGTAAGGGGTGATACAAATATAGGAACAATAGAAGTTATTGAGACAAGAAAGGAGATTTCTGCTGCTGATATAAAAGAGGTTAAACCTAACTACTCCATTAACGAGGGCGATAAGGTGATTAGTAAGTAAGTTTTTTGGCTTGTGAGATCTCACAAAGTTACTATTATAGATGTAGCAAAAGAAGCTGGTGTTTCTATTGCAAGTGTTTCTCGTTTTCTTCACAATCCTTTATCTTTAAAGAGAAATAATAGAGAAAAGATTTCCCAAGCAATAAAAAAACTAAATTATGAACCTCAGGTTTTTGCTCAGAGGTTAGCAGGAGGTAAGTTAAATACTTTAGGTTTAGTTATTCCCGGCTACGAAGGTATATTCTATTCTTTTTATGCTCTGGAAATAATAAGGAATGTAGGTATAGCTTTGGAAAAGATTGGTTATGACCTACACTTAAATATTTATCGTGGTAAAGATAATTTAAGAACATCTCTGGTAGATGGAGTAATATTCGCTGATATAATAAATAATGATAAGCAACTTCTTCGTTTATTTAAAGAGGGTATACCCACGGTAGTCATTAATAAAAAGTTAGAGGAGCAAAAAGTAAGTTTTGTAGCTATAGATAATTTTAAAGGGGCAGTAGAAGCTACAGAATTCTTAATTAGTCATGGGCATAAAATAATTGCCCATATAGGAGGAGATTTAAAAGTGCAATGTGCTTACGAAAGACTAAGTGGTTATAAGTTTGCTTTAGAAAAGAACGGTTTGCCTATAGATGAAAAGATTATAAAATTAGCTAATTTTTCACCTTTGGAAGCAAGAAAATGTTTAGAAGAATTGTTAGCTCTTTCTCAGAAGCCCACGGCTATTTTTTGTGCTAGCGATGAGATGGCTCAAGAGGTTTTACATAGTGTAAGGGAGAAAGGAATAAATGTTCCTCGTAATTTAAGTATAATAGGTTTCGACGATAATCCTCGTTGTATCTATGATTCTTTTGGGCTAACTACTGTTCGTCAACCATTGGATAGAATGGCACAGTTAGGTGTAGATATTCTTATGGAGATAGTGGAGAAGAAAGATACAACTATAAAAAAAATAATCCTTGAACCCGAATTAGTGATAAGAGATAGTGTAAGTTACATTAATTAATAATCTTATCAATTGCCCCTTAAGAGAAGGCTTCTGTAGTAAGTTTCACTTCATAAGTTCCTAAAAAGAGTTCTTTTTTAAATTTAATCGTGAGGTTTAAATTTGCTCAAAAAGGGGTATTTTTGTTTGTTTTTACTAAATATAGTAGCAAAGATTATTATAGATACAATATAATGTGTCTATCTATATCTAAAGGAATTCAAGGAAGGGGGGGGGATATTATGGAAGAGAATTTAAATTTTTCTCCTAATGCGTTGATAGTTTTAAAAAAACGTTATCTTAAGAAGAATAGCCAAGGCGAAGTAATAGAGAAACCTAAGGATATGGTGGAAAGGATAGTTTCAGCTGTTATGGATATAGAGAAAAGATATGTTACTTCTGATGAGTTATTGGCAGGGAGGAAGCAAGAGTTTTTTAATATAATTGCTAATTTAGAATTTATGCCTAATTCACCCACATTGATGAATGCAGGAAGAAGTTTAGGACAATTATCCGCTTGTTTCGTTGTTCCTGTAGAGGATTCTATGGAATCTATTTTTGATGCTATTAAATCAACCGCTCTTATTCATAAGACAGGAGGAGGAACAGGATTTAATTTCTCTCGTTTACGTCCCAAGAACAGTATGGTTAGAAGCACAGGTGGTATAGCCAGTGGACCGGTATCTTTTATGAAAGTTTTTGATGCTGCTACTCAGGCAGTAAAGCAAGGAGGAACACGACGGGGAGCAAATATGGGAATCCTGAGAATTGACCATCCTGATATTTTAGAGTTTATAAAATGTAAGGAAAGAGAAGGAGAGATATCCAATTTCAATATCTCCGTGGCTATAACTAATGATTTTATGGAAAGATTTTTTAAGGGTGAAGATTACAATTTGATTGACCCAAGAAATAAAGAGGTTTGTGGCAAATTAAATGCAAAAGAAGTTTTTACCCTTATTGCTGAATATGCTCATAGGAATGGTGAGCCGGGAATTATATTTATAGATAAGATTAACGAAGCCAATCCCACTCCTCATTTAGGTATTATTGAAAGCACAAATCCTTGTGGTGAACAGCCGCTTCTACCTTACGAAAGTTGCAATTTAGGTTCTATAAATTTAGCTAAGATGGTAAAAGAGGAAGGTGATAAATTTACCGTTGATTGGGAAAAACTAAAAAGAGTTACGCATTTAGCTACTCGTTTCCTTGATGATATTATCGATGCTAATAAATTTCCTCTTCCCCAGATTAAAGAGAATACTTTAAAAACAAGAAAAATTGGCTTAGGCATAATGGGGTGGGCAACTATGTTAGGTTATTTGGGAGTACCTTATAATAGTGAGTCTGCAATAGAGTTAGCTAAGAAGATTATGAGTTTCATCTATGATAATTCTCAGCAGTGCTCAATCAATTTAGCAAAAGAAAGAGGTGTTTTCCCCGCATGGAAAGGAAGTATATGGGAGAAACGAGGTATAAGGGTAAGGAATGCTACTTTAACTACGATTGCTCCTACGGGAACAATTAGTATTATTGCTGGGCCAACTTCTACGGGTATTGAACCAATTTACGCTTTGTGTTATTTCAGGAATGTTTTAGAAGGAGAAAAGTTAATAGAAGTTGACCCTTCCTTTGAATACGTAGCTAAAAAAAGAGGTTTTTATTCCTCTCAACTTATAGAGAGATTAGCTAAAGGGGAAAGTATTCAGAGTATGGAGGATATACCTTCAGATATTAAAAGAGTATTCGTTACTGCTTTAGAGATAGAGCCAATATGGCATATAAAAATGCAGGCTGCTTTTCAGGAATTTACCGATAATGCAGTATCTAAAACGATTAATTTACCTAATTCTGCTTCTATAGATGATGTAAAAGAAGCTTATATTTCAGCTTTTAAGTTAGGTTGTAAAGGTATTACAGTTTATAGAGATGGTAGTAGGTCAGAACAGGTTCTTATTCAGAATAAAGAAAAAGATACCAAGGATAGAACGAAAGAAAAAAGTAAAGGTGTGGTTACTTTCCCTAAGCCAAGGTTAGAGGTTATTGTAGGCACAACCACTAAGGTTAACACAGGTTGTGGTAATCTTTATATTACCGTTAATCAGGATGAGGAAGGTAAATTCTTTGAAGTTTTTACTCAGATGGGAAAAGCCGGTGGATGTGCTGCTTCTCAATTAGAGGCAATAGGTAGATTAATCTCTTTAGCTCTACGAGGGGGTATAGATTTAAAAGTTATTGTAGAACAACTTAAAGGGATACGGTGTCCATCGCCGAGTTGGGCTAATGGTGGTAAGATATTCTCTTGCGCCGATGCTATCTCAAGAGTTTTAGAGAAGAGAGCAGTTGACCAGAAGGAACTCTTAGAGGTAAAATTTAAACAACCGATAAAAGAGAAAGTTTCTGTTATAAAGAAAGATTCTAACGAGTCTCTACATAATATCGTAGGAGTTTGTCCTGAGTGTGGTTTTGCTTTAAGGCATCAGGAAGGCTGTGTTATCTGTGATGTATGTGGTTATTCTAAATGTTGAGGAGGGAAGATGAAGAAGATATTTTACATTATTCTTGATGGATTAGGAGATTTACCTTTGGAGGAATTGGGCGGTAAGACTCCTTTAGAGATAGCTTATAAGCCTTATATGGATTCTTTAGCACGAGAGGGAGCACAGGGATTAGTTTATCCTGTTGCTAAAGATATAGCTCCTGAATCCGATATAGCGGTAATCTCTCTTTTAGGCTACGACGCTCATAAACTTTATACTGGTAGAGGACCTTTAGAAAGTTTTGCTGAGGGTTTGAAAGTAAATGATGGTGATTTAGCTTTAAGAGTTAATTTTGCCGTTATTGAGGCTAATTCATCTAAGATAATTGACCGTAGAGTAGGTAGGAACCTTACTAGCGGGGAAGCTAAAGCTTTAGCTAAGGAGATTAATGAAAAAGTAAAACTTAGCGAAAGAGCAGAATTTGAATTTAAAAGCACAATTGGTCATAGAGGTGTTTTAGTAATAAGAAAAGGTGGGAATTTAAGTGGTTGGATAACTAATACTGACCCTGCTTATGGAAGAAAGGGAGTATTTGGAGTAGCATTAGAAAAATTTGAGCCATATCTATTAGAGGCTAAACCAATGCCTGGTTACGAGGATGACCAGAAAGCTATAGCTTCATCACAACTTCTTAATGAATTTACTAATAAATCTCGTAAAGTTCTTGAAAATAGCCAGATAAATAAAAAAAGAGAAAATGAAGGTAAACTTCCCGCTAACATTGTACTCTCCCGAGATGCCGGCGATAGATTACCAAAGTTTAAACCTATAAAGGAAACAATCGGTTTAAATTTTGGTTGTTTCGTTCAAATGCCTGTGGAGAAAGGGATTGCTTTACTTTGTGGTATGAAAGTAATAGATGTTCCTTTTCCCTCAGGTTCATTAGAGGATGATTATACCCTCTGGGCAGAGTTAGCAAAGGAAAAAATTAAAGAATTTGATGCTCTCTACATACATATAAAAGGGCCTGATGAGCCTGCTCACGATGGTAATTTTAATAAAAAGAAGGAGTGTATAGAATTAATCGATAAGTATTTTTTTGGCAATCTCCTATCTTCTATAAGTAAGGATGATTATCTTATCTGTGTAACCAGTGATCATTCTACAGTATGTAAACTAAAAGCTCATACCCCTGACCCCGTCCCTTTATTAGTTTATTTAAAAAATTTTAAAGATAATACGATTATTTTTGGAGAAAGCGAGGCAAAAAGAGGTAGATTAGGTGAACTTTTAGGTAACAAGTTAATATACGAATTGATAAGTTTGGCTAAAAAGTAGTTAATTTAGTGACTAAAGGAGGTAGAGATGTTTTTTAAAAAAGTATGGGTATTTTTATTTATTTCCCTTTCTTGTGCATTTGCTCAAGAAACAATAACTATTACTACATATTATCCTGCTCCTTTGGGAGTTTATAACAGATTAGAAGCGCAATCTTTAGGGGTGGGAGATAATAATAACGATGGCATCGTAAATACCAATGATGTTCCTCCTAATGCCGGTGATGTATGGATTAGGGGGAATGTGGGTATAGGGACAACTCTGCCTCTTGATCTTTTAACTATAAGTGGGAATAATGCTGATGCGGGTATAGTTAGTTTTAATAATAATCCGGGTATATTTTCTGAATGGATTGCACGTAGGGCACGTGGTACAGAGAATGTTCCTCTGAGAGTGCAAAACAATGACAGTTTAGGAGCTTTCACTGCTTCGGGTTATGATGGTACTGCTTTTAGGGGGACACACGTTATAGCAGCAGCGGTAGATGGTGATACTGGGGTGAACGATATGCCTATGCGCATACAGTTCTTTACTATTCCTGATGGTAGTGCTACAGGTGTAGAACGTATGCGTATTACTAATGACGGTAGAGTAGGTATAGGGACAACTAATCCACAAAGTTATATATTGTATGTAAATGGAACAGCCTATGCTACCGGAAGTTGGCAGTCCTCAGATATAAAATTTAAAGAGAATATTGTTCCTATAGATAATGCTTTAGATAAAATTTTAAAATTAGAAGGGGTGTCTTTTAATTGGAAAAGAGAAGAATACAAAGATAAAGGGTTTCCCCAAGGTAGGCATTTTGGTTTAATTGCCCAGGAGGTAGAGAAGGTTCTTCCTGAGGTTGTTAACACCAGCGAAGAAGAAAAGAGTATTTCCTATACAGAGTTAATACCTGTATTGATAAATGCAATTAAAGAATTGAGAGTAGAAAATGAAGAATTAAAATCAAGAATAGAAATATTAGAGCAAGAAGTTAGCCTTCTTAAAAATTTGCCTACCCGACAATAAATCTAAATATCCCTTATTTATCTGTTATACTATAGAGTGGACGAGGGAGGTTTATTATATTTATTATTCTGATTACTGTTGAAAACACCACAGGTAAAATGTATTGACGATGGATAATTTTTGTTCTAAGATAATGTTAATATCTTTTTGTAATTTATCCAGGTAAAGTTTATGAGAGTAAAAGTAGCAGTTTTAGGAGCTACAGGTTTTACAGGGGAGAAATTAGTAGAGTTGCTTTTAAACCACCCTTTTATAGAGATTAGTTACCTTGCTTCACGAACAGAGAAACCACTTCCTTATAAGGATATCTTCCCCAGATTTAATAGAAGGGTAGACATTTATTGTGAGCCATTAGATGTTAAGGTAGCTTTAAAAAAAGCAGATTTTTTTTTCTTAGCTTTACCACATACTGTATCTATGGAGATTGCTCCTCGATTGTTAGAAGAGGGTAGAAAAGTTATTGATCTATCTGCGGATTACCGTTTAAAAGATAATAAAATTTACGAAAAATATTATGGTGTTAAACATAATGATATCAAGAATTTAAAAAAGGCTGTTTATGGTTTACCTGAATTCTTTAAGGAAGATATAAAGAAGGCTTTAATAGTAGCTAATCCTGGTTGTTACCCCACCTCAGTGATTTTAGCTGTTGCTCCTCTTTTGAAAGAGAAAATTATTGATAGAAAGATTATCGTTAATTCTTTATCTTCTATTAGCGGAGCAGGTAGAAAACCCAATGTTGAGCACCATTTTATCAATGTGTTAAACAACATATGGACTTATAAACCTTTTGTTCATCAGCATATACCTGAGATAGAGCAGGTATTAAAAGATATTTCTGGCAAGACTATAGAGTTAACCTTTACTCCCCATGTGGTAGGAGTGGAAAGTGGTATATACTCCACTATATATGTTAATTTTAAGAGTAAGATAAGTTTAGATAAACTTAGAAGTATATATGAGAGTTACTATTCAGCTTGCCCATTTATTCGTTTGAGAGAACCTCTCCCTAAGCTTAGAGATGTTATAGGCACAAATTTCTGTGATATAGGTTTTGCTTTAAATAGTGATGGTAAGGAGGCAGTTATTGTATCTTCTATAGATAATTTGATAAAAGGTGCAGCAGGTTTAGCTATACAGAATATGAATATTATGGAGGGATTTAAAGAAACTGAGGGACTTATGTTATGAATATACCTAAAGGTTTTTTCTTTTCTGGTATAAGAAGCGGGATTAAAAAGGATGGCTTTGATTTAGGTTTGATTTGTTGTGAAAATTTATCTACAGCTGTAGGTTTCTTTACTAAGAATGCTAATCCTTCTTATTCTGTTTTAGTAAGTAAGCAGAATATAAACAATAAGATAAAAGCCATTTTAGTTAATAGTGGTAATGCTAACTGTTTTTCTCATCAGGGGGGGGTTAATGATACTAAAAATTTATGTAAGAAACTGGCTGAGATTTTAAAAGTTAAAGAGGATAATATTTTGATAGCTTCTACAGGTATTATTGGCAAGAAGTTACCCTATAACAAAATAATTAATAAATTACCTAAATTGGTAAGTAGTCTGGATAATGAGCCTGATAGATTTTCCCAAAGCATTCTTACCACAGATACTTTTAAGAAAATCGTAGCAAGAGAGATAGATATGGGAGGGAAAAGAATAAATGTTTTAGGTATCGCTAAGGGAGCAGGTATGATTGCCCCTAACTTAGCCACTATGCTTGCATTTATTCTTACTGATGCTGGTATCAATAAGAAAATATTTAGAGAGATTTGTAAGAGAGCTATAGAAGCAAGTTTTAATTCTATTACCATCGATGGGTGTATGAGCACAAACGATAGTGTATATTTTTTAGCCAATTCTTATGTAAAATTTATTTCCCGCTCTAAGGAGATAAACGATTTCTCTTATACTTTGAGTGAGGTATGCTTGGAGTTAGCTAAGATGATTGTAAAAGATGGTGAGGGAGCAACTAAATTCGTGGAGTTAAATGTAAAAGGTGCTTATACAAAAAAGGAGGCAGAGTTAGCCGCTAAGTACATAGCTAATTCACCTCTTTTTAAGAGTGCCCTATATGGTAATAATCCTAATTGGGGAAGGATAATTTCTGCTCTGGGTCACGCAAATATTAGGGTAAAAGAGAATAGGTTTAAGGTTTTAGCTTCTTCTTTAGAGAAAAAAGAGGTAAAGATAAACGTATATTTAGGTAGGGGAGATTTTTCCTATACAGTTTATACTTCCGATTTAACTCCCCAATATGTTAAAATAAATGCTGGATATAGTTAGATAAATGATATTTAAAAGGAGAGGTAAATATGGTAAAAGAAGCAATTAAAAAAGCAGATGTTCTTATTGAGGCACTTCCTTATATAGAAGCATTTCATCAGAAAATTATCGTTATAAAGTATGGAGGTTCTATCCTTGCTGAAGAGAGAATTAGGCGGTCGGTATTAGAGGATATTGCTTTCTTGAGATATACAGGTATTAGACCAATAATAGTTCATGGTGGTGGACCAACTATTAGTGAACGGTTAAGAGAATTAAAGATAAGTAGCGAGTTTATAGATGGTTGTAGAGTTACTGACCACCAGACTCTAAAAGTTGTTGAGGAGGAACTCGATAAACTTAACGATACAATCGTTAAGGAAATTAGTCTACACGGTATAAAAGCAAGAGGTTTTAAGAAAGAAGATGGTTTAATTATAGCTGAGAAAAAAAAGAGTAAGTTTGATTTAGGTTTTGTTGGTGAAGTTGTTGGTATAGATAGAGAAAAGATAGATAGAGTTATAGTTGAAGAAATCGCTGTTGTGTCTCCTATGGGAGTATCTAAACAGAAAGTAACCTTTAATATTAACGCTGATGAGGTAGCTTGTTTTCTTGCTTCTGAGTTAAAAGCGGAAAAGTTAGTTTTTCTTACCAATGTTTTAGGGGTGATGCGTAACCCTGGTGATGAAAATTCTTTAATACCTACCCTTTATAAGGATGGAGTAGAAGAGTTAATTGAAGATGGTGTTATCGATGAGGGGATGATACCCAAGGTGAGGTCAGCTATTAAGGCAGTTAATAACGGAGTAAAGAAAGTCCATATAATCGATGCTAAAATACCACATGCTTTACTTTTAGAGATATTCACCCCAGAAGGTATTGGCACAGAGATTATTGCTTAATGGAAAAAGTTAACTTTCTTATACCTGTATATAGAAAAGTTAGACCTTTATTTGTTAAAGGTAAAGGTAGTTTCCTTTGGGATGATAAAGGGAGAAAATATCTTGATTTTTTCCCTGGCTGGGGGGTAAGTATTTTAGGACACTGTTATAGTAGATTGGTTAAGGTAATTTGTCAACAATCACAGCTACTTATTCATCTACCCAATAATCTTTATCATCCCTGGCAGGGGTTATTAGCTGAGGAGATAGTTAATAATTCTTTTAAAGGCAAAGTTTTTTTCGCTAATTCTGGTGCGGAAGCAGTTGAGTCAGCAATTAAGTTTAGTCGTCTTTATGGTGAAGGTAAAAGATACGAAATTATAACGATGAAAAATTCTTTTCATGGTAGAACATTTGGGGCTATGTCTGCTACTGGTCAGAGTAAGTATAAGTTACCTTTTAAACCCCTTCTTCCTAAGTTTAGAGAGGTAAAATTTAACGATTTCAAAGATTTTAAACTTAAAGTGAATAAAAGAACCGTGGGGGTTATCTTAGAGTTAATTCAAGGTGAGGGAGGAGTTAACGTTGCTGATAAAGAATACATAAAAAATTTATGGGGGTTCTGTAGAGAAAGAAACCTCCTATTTATCTTAGATGAAGTACAAACAGGTTTGGGTAGAACAGGTAAGATGTTTTGTTTTCAGCACTATGGTATAAAACCTGATATAATGCTTCTTTCTAAAGGTTTGGGAGGAGGTTTACCAATTTCATGTATGGTGGTGAGAGATTCTATAGCTGACATAATGAAGCAGGGAGATCATGCTTCTACTTTTGGGGGGGCACCTTTAGTTTGTAGGGCGAGTTTGGAGGTATTTAAGATTATAAAAGAGGAAAACCTCTTAAATAATGTTAGAGTAATGAGTAGTTACATTTTTACACGTATAAGAAAGATGCAGAGAATGGTCACATTTATTAGAGAGGTAAGAGGTAGAGGGCTTATGCTCGGTATAGAACTTAAAATAGACTCTTATCCTATTTTTGAGAAAGCATTGGAGAGAGGTTTAATTGTTAATTCTACACATAGAAACGTTTTAAGAATTATGCCGGCAATTAATATAAGTAAACAAGAGTTGGAGGAAGGGTTAGATATTTTAGAAAGTGTGTTTAGGGATTTTAAGATTTGAAAATTTATGGTTAGACATTTTATCTCTCTTAAATATTTTTCCCCTTCTCAAATAAATGAGCTTATAGAACTTACTGGTAAGGTTAAAAAAAATAGAGCTTTATATAGATACAAGTTAAAAGATAAGTTTGTGGGATTACTTTTTCAAAAACCATCTTTGCGAACTAAGAGTGCTTTTTATTTAGGAGCACAGCAGTTAGGAGCAGAGGTAATTTACTACGCTCCCGATGAGGTAAGAATGGGGGAGAGAGAAAGTATCGGTGATGTTGCTAAGACATTATCTTGTTATCTTGACGCAGTTGTGTTAAGGACATTTTCCCATCAGGTTTTAGAAGAGTTTGTGAGAAGTAGTTCTATCCCCGTAGTTAATGGTTTAAGTGATCTATTGCACCCTACCCAGGTCTTGGCCGATATATTCACTCTCTACGAACTTAAACGGGATATAAAGAAAATAAAATTTGCTTTTATTGGTGATGGTAATAACGTATGCCACTCTTTTCTCTATATTTTTTCTATACTCGGAGGTAATATTTATGTTGCTACGCCTAAAATTTACCAGCCTCAAAGTAAGATAGTAGAAGAGTGTAGAAGCATAGCTAATATTTCTAAAGCAAGAATATATCTAACCAATAATCCCAAGGAAGCAGCTAAGGATGCTGATGTTTTATACACAGATGTTTGGGTATCTATGGGCAAGGAGGCGGAAGCAGAAAAAAGAAAAAAAGAATTTAGAGGATTTACTATTGACGAGGAACTTTTGAAGTTGGCAAAAAAGGATAGTTTGGTGATGCATTGTCTACCTGCTCATCGAGGAGAGGAGATAACGAATTCAGTTATAGATAGTAAGCATTCCATTGTTTTTTTGCAAGCAGAAAATAGATTGCATAGTGCCAAAGCGATTCTTTTATTTGTAATGGGAGGTAAATTGTGAAGAAGGTAGTTTTAGCTTATTCTGGTGGATTAGATACTTCTTGTTGTATTAGATGGCTTAGGGATAAAGGGTTTACGGTGATTTGTTTTTCAGCAAATTTGGGTAGTGAATTTTCTCCTGATGATTTGAAAAGAAGAGCAATAAAGAGTGGAGCAGAAAAGATTTATATTAGAGATTTAAGAAGGGAATTCGCTTATCGTTATATTCTACCAGCATTAAAAGCGGGAGCAATCTATGAAAGAAAGTACCTTTTATCTACGGCACTGGCAAGACCACTTATCGTTGAACATTTAGTAGATATAGCAGAAAAAGAAAAAGCTCAGTTCGTTGCTCATGGTTGCACAGGTAAAGGTAATGATCAGATAAGATTTGAGGTAGGGATAAGAATATTAAATCCTAAGTTAAAAATTATTGCTCCTTTAAGAGAATGGAACTTAAATTCTAGAGAAGAAGAAATAGAATATGCTTTAAAGAACAAATTACCCATTAAAGTTAATAAAGATAAATTGTATAGTATAGACCAGAATATTTGGGGAGTGAGTATTGAAGGGGGTCAATTAGAAGATTTAAATAAAGAACCACCTCTTAACTCTTACTATTTAGTTAAGCCACCGGATAAAGCAAAGAAAAGTAAAGTGTATTTGGAGATTGAATTTGGGCAAGGTGTTCCCTTCAAATTTAATGGTAAGAGAATGATTCTTGTAAAGATGATTGAGGAGATAAATAAGCTCGGTTGTGAGTGTGGGATAGGTAGAACCGACCTTATTGAGGATAGGGTTGTTGGTATAAAATCAAGAGAAATTTATGAAGCTCCTGGTGCTTGGATATTATACACAGCTCATCGGGAGATAGAGAGTTTAACCTTGAATAGAGAAACTCTATTTTTTAAAGATTTAGTGGCTTTAAAATATGCCCAGTTAATTTATCAGGGTTTATGGTTTACTGAGTTAAGAAAAGCTTTAGATGCTTTTGTAGAATCTACTCAAAAGTTTGTTAGTGGAACAGTGGGGTTAACCCTTTATAAAGGAAATATAATTGTTAGTAAGCGAGAGTCTAAAAATTCTCTTTATAATAAAGGTATGGCTACTTACGGAGAAGGTTCACAGTTTGACCGTTCGTTAGCTGATGGATTTATAAAATTATGGGGTATGCCTTACATAAGAGGTTGAATATTATGGAAGGAAAACTTTGGGGAGGAAGGTTTAAAGGTAAAATTGATAAGAATTTTGAGAGGTTCTCAACTTCTATACGTTACGACTATAAGTTAGCTAAGTTTGATATTTATCATTCAATGATCCATATATTAGCTTTAAAAGAGGCAAATATTTTAACTTCTGATGAGTACGAACGCTTAAATCAAGCTTTAGAGAATATATTGAAAGATGTAGAGGAGGGAAGTTTTTCTTACGACCATTCATCTGAGGATATTCATACCGATATACAAAATAAGGTGAATAATATAGTGGGCAATTTAGGTGATAAACTGCATACTTTAAGATCAAGGAACGATCAGGTCAGTTTTGATGAGAAATGGTACTGTATAGAAGAGATAGATCAGTTTATAGATATTCTTAAGGATTTAGTTAATGTATTTAAGGGATTATGTAGAAAATTCAAAAGAGAATTTTTTATTGCTTACACCCATACTCGTCGTGCACAGATAATTACTTTTAAAGATTATATGGATACATTTTCCCGAATGTTTAATTCGGATAAAGAAAGGTTATCTTCTTTAAGGAGGAGAGAAAAAGTTTATATAGGTTCAGGAGCAGTTGCAGGAACAGTGTTAAAAGATGCTTATAAGAAAGCTATAAAAATATTCACTAATAAAAGAGGATTTAATTTTATCCCTATTGAAGTGTCTTCCTCTCCCCCTTTTAATGTTTCTAATAGAGATTTTATAATTGAGTTTTTAAGCTGTTTGGCAATTCTACAGATGCATTTATCAAGATTATGTGAAGATTTAATTTTGTACTCTACGCAGGAATTTAACTATTTTATTTTGCCTGAAGAGTTCTGTACCGGCTCATCTTTAATGCCGCATAAAAAGAATCCCGACTTTTTGGAGTTAGTAAGAGGTTACACAGGTATAGTATATGGCAATTTATTCTCTCTCTTAACAACGATGAAAGGATTAACCCTTACTTATAACAGAGATATGCAGTTAGATAAAGAACCTCTATTTTCTTCTGTAGAGATTGTGAAAGAAGAATTAAAGATTATGACTGAGTTTATAAAGAGGATAGAACTTAATAAGAACACTGTGGAGGAAGCACTAAAAGATGATAGTTTGTATGCTACTGAATTAGTTCAGTTTTTGGTTTTCCAAGGATTAGCATTTAAAGAAGCTCATAAGATTATTGGGAAAATTGTCCGTTACTGTGAAGAAAAGAGAGTGAGTTTAAGAGATTTGAGTGATGAGGAATTAAAGAAATTTCATGTTTATCTTACGGTAGCTAATTTAAAGAAGATTATGAATCCTCGTTATGTAGTGAGTTTGAGAAAGTGATTTTATTTTTTTAAAGAATGATAGAAAGGTAGGCGATAATGGGAAAGATTAAGAGAAAGAGTGTGTTAAGAGAGTGGATTGAGGCAATAGTTGTTGCTTTAGCTTTAGCTATATTTGTAAGAACTTTTTTCTTCCAAATATATAAGATTCCCACTGGCTCAATGATTCCAACTTTAATGCCGGGTGATAAGATATTTGTAAGTAAACTTTCCTATGGTCCGGTGGTTCCCTTTTTTGGCTGGCGATTACCTGGGTTTACTAAAATTAAGAGAGGCGATGTTGTTGTTTTTTTACCCCCTCAGGAGGAGAATAAATTATTTTTTTCTCGTAAACACTTCATAAAAAGATTAATAGGATTACCTAACGAACGCTTAATAATTAAGAATGGGAATATTTACATTAATGGTAAAATAGTAATTGACCCTAAGATAGCCAAGAATAACTATGTGAATGCTGGTTTCTATGGTAATGAGGAGATTTATTTACCCGAAGGTAAGTATTTTTTTCTTGGTGACAATTCTATTAATTCTTTGGATAGTAGATTTTGGGGTATGGTTGATGAGAAAAATATTGTAGGTAAAGCTATATTTATCTGGTGGCCACCTAAAAGGATTGGTATGATTGAATAAAAGGAGGTGAGAAGGATGAGGTGTTTGGTGCTTATTTTTATTTTAGCGTTAGTTGTTTTTGCAGGTTGTACAACTGTACAACGAGGAGCGGCTACGGGTGCAGTAGCAGGAGGAGCATTAGGAGCGATCATTGGTCATCAATCAGGGCATACCGCTGAAGGAGCTGGTATTGGTGCGGCTGCAGGAGCAATAACAGGAGCAGTTATTGGTGAGCAACTGGAAAAAAAATTCTGCCCAGTATGTGGAAGGAGATTTACCTCTTCGGTTGAGTATTGTCCTTACGATGGCACAGAACTAAAACCAATTGGCGAGAAGAGTAATTAAAGTAAAAAATAATATTTTAAAAATTATCTATAATGAGTTTTGCTGATAAATTATCCATTGCGCGGATAATCCTTATACCATTTTTTGTTTCTTTACTTATATATTCTCGTTATCACAGTATTTTAAGATACTTTGCTTTGGGAGTATTCGTAGTAGCTGTATTGAGTGACTTTTTTGATGGTTTGGTAGCGAGAATAAAAAAGGAGAAATCAAAATTTGGTAAGGTTATTGATCCTCTTGCCGATAAGCTACTTTTGATTATATCCTTTATTAGCCTCTATTTTCTAAAATTTGCTATTCCTCTATGGGTGGTAATAATAATAGTAAGTAGGGACCTAATTATCCTTTTAGGAGTGGTTGTTCTTAACTTTTTGAAGATAGATATAACTATTTCACCTTCTATTTGGGGTAAACTTACTACTTTTTTTCAGATGTTTACTATATTAATAGTTCTTATAGAAAAAGAATTAAAACTTGCTCCTTACACATGGAGTTTAGCGATATTTTTTACTATTGTTTCCGGTATGGGGTATATTTTTAGAGGTATAAAAACTATAAATTTAAATACTAATCAAAGATTGTAAAGAGGTCAAATTAAGATTAAATATATTTTTAGCTTTTTTACTTGCCATAAAATTGTTAAATCTTTAATCCCAAGCAATGTCCAACAAAGTTCTTCTATTTTTTGCTAAGATAAAAGGGAGTTAAAAATTAATTAAATTATGTGGATTTTACCTTTAATAATCAGTTATCTTTTAGGAAGTATCCCCTTTGGTTTTATTTTAACTTATCTTATAAGAAGAATAGATATTAGAGATTATGGTTCGGGTAATATTGGAGCAACTAATGTAGCAAGAATATTGGGCAAGAAATTGGGTATTTATGTTTTTCTTTTAGATTTTCTTAAAGGATCTTTATCTATATGGATATTTAAGTTATTTCCTTTTCCCAGTGGAAGTTCGTATCTTTTCCTCCTTTGCGGATTGGCTGCTGTATGTGGGCATAACTGGCCAATATTTTTGGGTTTTAGAGGAGGTAAAGGAGTAGCGACGAGCTTAGGAGTTATGAGTAGTTTAAGCTTTGTATACACCTATCTTTGGTTAGTTTTGACTATAGCGGTAGTAAGTTGGCTAATATCTTTTTTCATTTTTAGATATGTCTCCTTAGCTTCTTTATTAGCAGGTTCTATTTTTTTTATATTTTCTTTGATTCTACCTGTTAGTAGAGATATAAAGATTTTATCTTTATTACTCCTCCTTTTGTTAATCTTTAGACATAAAAATAATATAGTTAATCTTATTCACGGTAAAGAATTAGGTTGGAGAAAGCCGGTAAATACAAATTAATATGCTGGTAGCCACGAGGATCAAAGCTGTAAAAGAGATAGTTAAGAAAGCAAAGGCAGATAAAAAATCAATAGGCTTTGTTCCTACTATGGGAGCACTGCATCTTGGGCATTTATCCTTGGTGAGGCAAGCCAAGAGAGATACCGATTTTGTAGTAGTAAGTATCTTTGTTAATCCTATCCAATTCTCACCTAAGGAAGATTATCGCTCTTATCCGAGAACATTTATTCAAGATAAAGCATTGTTGCAAAAGGAAGGAGTGGATTTGATCTTTTATCCTTCCTCGCGCCTGATGTATCCTAAAGGTTTCTCTACGTATGTAGAAGAAGTTAGATTGAGCAAGTATCTTTGTGGGAGAGTAAGACCAGGGCATTTTAGAGGGGTATGCACAGTGGTAACTAAACTATTTAACATCGTTCAACCGGATATCAGTTATTTTGGACAAAAAGATTATCAACAAGCTTTGATAATTAAGAGGATGGTAGATGACCTTAATTTCCCTTTAAAAATAAAGGTTCTACCTACAATTAGAGAAAAAAATGGTTTAGCGATGAGTTCAAGAAATAAATATTTAACCCCGCAAGAATATGAAAAAGCAAGTTGTCTTTATCGAGCCTTGAAGTTAGGTAAGGCTATTATAGATAGGGGAGAGAGAGAAGCCAAAGTAATTATCAAACAGATGAAAGAGTTTATCTATAAAAATTTGCCTCTTGCAAAGATAGATTATATAAGTATTGTAAATGCTAATAGTTTAGAGGATGTACAGATAATAGAAGATAAGGTTTTATTAGCCTTAGCAGTATATGTGGGGAGAGCGCGATTGATAGATAATATGGTAGTTAGGGTTAGAGGTGGAAAATAATTAGAAGGTAATAAATAAAATTAATAGAAGTAGTAGATAATCTTAATTATGAATAGGCGAATAAAAACAGGTATTGTTGGTTGCGGCACAATAGGTTGTCAGTTAGGTATTTTTATAGATAAAGAATTAAGAGAATATTTTGATTTAGTTGCCTTATGCGATTTGGATATAGGAAAAGCTAAATCTCTTGTGGGAAAGTTAAAAAGTAAGCCTAAAATTTTAGATTTAGATAATCTATGCCGCAATAGCCAACTTATAATTGAATCAGCATCTATATCGGCGGCTGAGGAGATTATAAAGAAAACCAAAAACACTCAGAAAAGATTAATAATTTTGAGTAGTGGAGTATTCGTAAATAACCCCCAATTTATAAGGTTATCTAATACTCAAATATTTATCCCTTCGGGAGCGATAAGTGGTATAGATGGTATAGCTTCTTTTAGTATGGGGAGGATAAGAAAACTGAGGTTAGTAACTTCTAAGCCACCTTCTTCTTTACAAGGTGCACCTTTTATTAAAAAAATGAAGATAGATTTGAGTAAATTAAGGAAGGAGAAAATTATATTTAAGGGGAGTATAAATAAAGCGATAGAGCATTTTCCTCAGAATATAAATGTTGCATCAACTTTGCTTTTAGCTTCCCGTTATAAGGATATGGAGGTTATAATAAAAGTTAATCCTCATCTTAAGAATAACACTCATCGTATAGAAGCAGAATCAAATATTGGTAAACTAACTGTGGAGTTAGCTAATATTCCTTCCGAAGATAATCCTAAGACGAGTTTAGTAACTATATTCTCCACAGAAGTTCTTTTAAGGAAGATGGTAGAGAATATAAAAGTGGGTAGTTAGTTATGGATTACCTTTATATTCAAGGAGCAAGAGAACACAATCTTAAAAATATAAATATTAGGATACCCAAGAACAAGCTTGTAGTGATAACAGGAGTTTCTGGTTCGGGGAAATCATCTTTAGCCTTTGATACTATCTATGCTGAGGGGCAGAGGCGTTACGTAGAGAGTCTTTCTAGTTACGCTCGTCAATTTTTAGAACAGTTACAGAAACCGGACGTTGACCATATAGAAGGTTTATCTCCTGCTATTGCTATTGAACAGAGAACAGCCGGTGGTTCTCCTCGTTCTATAGTAGCTACACAAACGGAGATATACGATTATTTACGTTTACTCTTTGCTCGCATTGGTAAACCCCATTGTTATAATTGTGGTGAGCCTATTACTAATAAGACTTCTCAAGAGATTATTGAGGAGATAATGAGTTTACCTATAGGTAAAAGATTGCATATCTTTTCTCCTTTAGTGAGAGGTAAAAAAGGGGAGTACACATCTCTATTTGAGCGTTTACAGAAGGATGGATTTGTAAGAGTGCGCGTAGATGGTAAGATTTACGATTTAGAGGAGGAGATAAAACTTGATAAGTATCGTTTACATAACATAGATATATTGGTTGATAGAGTAGTAGTTTCCTTAGAGAATAAAAAAAGGATTGGTGATTCTATAGAAACTGCATTGAAACATTCCGATGGGTTAGTTTCTGTTAAGATAGATGATGATAGAGAGGTATTATATAATATAAAATTTAGCTGTCCTAAATGTGGAATATCTATAGAGGAGTTGGAACCGAGAATGTTTTCTTTTAATTCTCCTCAGGGAGCTTGTCCTTCCTGCAATGGTTTAGGAACAAAATTGGAATTTGACCCGGAATTAGTTATTTCCGATAGTAGTAAATCTTTACGAGAAGGTGCGATTGACCCGTGGAGAAGAGGAAATAGAGGATACATACTATACTATCGTAGTCTACTAAAAGAGTTAGCTAATGAGTTAGATTTTAGTTTGGATACCCCATTTAATAAATTGTCCAAAAAGATAAAAAATACAATTCTCTATGGTAGCAAAGATATTTGGATATGGGGCAAGCCTTTCGAAGGAGTTATTCCCCATTTAATGAGGATATTTAACACCACTGATAGCGATTATATTAAAGAAGAAATTTCAAAGTATATGTCACGTTTACCTTGTCCGCTATGCAAAGGTGCGAGACTAAAAAAAGAAAGCCTTTCTGTTTACATAAACGGTCGTTCTATCTACGATATTTTAAAGATGAGTATTGGAGAAACATTAGATTTTTTCTCCCAACTTAAATTAACCAGTTTTGAAGAAAAAGTTAGTCATCATATTTTACAGGAGATTAAAAAGAGGTTATCTTTTTGCGATAACGTGGGCATTTCTTATCTTACCTTGGATAGATTGAGTTCCTCTCTCTCAGGAGGAGAAGCACAGAGAATAAGGTTAGCTACTCAGGTTGGATCTTCTTTGAGTGGTGTGCTTTATATACTTGATGAGCCAACTATAGGTTTACATCCCCACGATGATATTAAATTAATTGATACCCTTAAGAAACTGCGGGATTTGTCTAATACAGTAATAGTTGTTGAGCATGATGAGAATGTTATAAGGAATAGCGATTGGATCGTTGATTTAGGACCAGGAGCAGGAAATTATGGAGGAGAGGTAATTTATTCGGGCAGATTAGAAGGTATCTACAATACTAATTCTCTTACCGGTAAGTATTTAAAGGGTGAAGAAAAAATAGATATACCTAAGAAAAGAAGAGAATACAAAGATAAGCCTTTTATCCTTATTAAAGGAGCAGAAGAACACAATTTAAAGAAGATAGATGTAAAGATACCTTTAGGAGTATTTGTATGTGTAACAGGAGTCTCCGGCTCGGGTAAATCAACGCTCATTAACGATATACTTTATTGTGCTTTAAATAAAGAACTTTATGGTTCAAAAGATAAACCTGGTAAACATTTAAAGATTGAAGGAATTAACTATATAGATAAGGTTATTATAGTGGATCAGTCACCCATTGGTAGAACACCTCGTTCCAATCCTGCTACCTATACAGGAGTTTTTACCTATATAAGAGAAGTTTTCAGTAAGCTTCCTGAAGCTAAAGCACGTGGTTATAAACCGAGTCGGTTCAGTTTTAATGTAAGAGGTGGCAGATGTGAAGCTTGTCAAGGAGAAGGAACAAAGAAGATAGAGATGCATTTTTTACCCGATGTTTACGTGGATTGTGAAGTATGTAAAGGTAAACGGTTTAATGAGCAGACATTAGAGATAAAATTCAAAGGTTTTTCTATTTCCGATGTCCTAAATATGGATGTGGAGACAAGCTATAAACTTTTTGAAAATATTCCCCAGATAAAAAACATTTTGCAAACACTTATAGATGTAGGATTAGGTTATATTGCTTTGGGTCAGCCAGCAACTACTCTTTCAGGAGGGGAGGCACAGAGGATAAAGCTTGCTTCTCAATTAAGGAAAAAAGAAACTGGTAAAACTTTATATATACTCGATGAACCTACAACTGGTCTTCATTTTGATGATGTTAAGAAATTACTTAATACTTTGCATAGATTGGTAGATAAGAGAAATACAGTTATCGTTATTGAACACAATTTAGATGTTATAAAAAGTGCTGATTATATCATTGATTTGGGTCCTGAAGGGGGAGAAAAGGGAGGGTATTTAGTAGCAAGTGGTTCGCCCGAGGAAATAATTAATAACTATTCTTCCTACACAGCAAAGTATCTTAGAGATAAGTTAGAGATAGAAACTAAGCAACTATGTCAGGTGTGAGCTCTGTGATTAATGATAGGAGGGATAAATAAATTTATTGTGGTATGTATTTAAAATGAAATAAGGTTGGTTTTTAGAAGTGAAGAGAATAAATTTAGCAATTCTTTTAAACTTAATTATTTTTTTAGGTTTCATCTATTACCCTTTATACGCTCAAGAGAAGATAAATAATGAAGATAGATATTTTAATCACGCTCTTAGTTGTTTTAACGATAATTTCTACGATATTAGCTTATCCCTTTTTGAGAAATTCGTAAATAATTATCCTAACTCTTATCTATATCCTTTGGCTAAATTTTATATGGCAAAATCTTTGTATTTTAAAGGAGATTATAAAAGAGCAAAAGACATATTTAAAGAGATGTTGACGAATAAAGAAGTTAGCTGGACAGATGAGATAAATTATTGGTTGGGGATAACGAGTTTATTGAACGGTGAATACGAAGAGGCAATACTTTACGCCAAAGAAGTTATCAAAAAGTTTCCCAATTCTAATTTCTTAGGTAAGGCTTACTTTTTACTTGCTCAAGGTTATATAAAGATGCATCGTATAGATAAAGCAAAGATAATTTTAGAGAAAATTTTAGTTAATCCCAGTGATAAAGAAGTGGTAGTTCTTACCTACGATGAGCTCTTAGGATTATTTTATTATATTGGTGATTATCATAGATTAAAAATTTTAGCACATAGTTATTTGAATGATTATCCTCAAGAGGGTTTAATAGATAAAATACATTTTTATTTAGGAGAAGTTTACTATAGAGAAGGATTCTTAGATGAAGCTATAGAGGAATACAGTTACTGTTTAGGTAAAAAAACTATTTACAGTAAGTTAGCTTACGAAAAAATAATATTCTCTTTAATGAACAAAAGCTATTTGAACAAACTAAATAATTATATAGAAAAAATAGGGGTGGAGAATGATGAACTACTATATAGAGGTTTTTACTATTCGGCAATAAAAGAGTATTCTCAAGCTTTAGACAACTTTGAAAAGTTTATAAAATTAAATGGGGAAAATATAGACTTTACTATTTATTTTGCTCAAGCAGAGTGTTTATATAAAGTCGGTAGGATAAACGATGCTATATCCATTTACAATCTTCTTATAGAAGATTTATTAGATAAATATAGTTATGATATGGAGGGAAGAGTTGTTAGTTATAAAGACAGATTTATCTATAGAGATATTTTAGAAAGAGCTTACTATGGGAGAGGTTTATGTTACTTCCAGAAAAGTGAAACTAATAGAGCCTTACAGGACTTTTTGTTTATCACCCACAATAGTTTTAATCCTTCTCTTAAGTTTAATGCTTCTTTGCGTATAGCGGATACTTATTACGAGGCAGGAAGATTTGAAGATTCAGCTAAACTATATAGTGAGCTTATAAAAGATTACTCTCAGAATACCCATTACGAGCACATTAGTTTCTATCTTGCTCTTTCTCTTTTGAATAACAATCGCATAGAAGAAGCAGAAAGAGAACTTAAAAAATTAAAGGATAATTTTGTTTCCTGGGAATTTTTACCTCAGGTAGATTATTACTTAGCTTATGTTCATTTTTCGCAAGGAAATATTGAAGAAGCAGAAAGTATACTATTGAGTTTTATGGACAACTATTCCCAACATCCTTGGTTAGATAGAGTTTACTACTTACTAAGCAAATGTTTTATTACTAAGGGAAGATACGATGAGGCAAAAAGATTCTTAGAACTTTTGATGAGTGTAACTAAGGATAGTAAACTAAAAGATTTAGCTTATATTGACAAAGCTAATATTTTAACTGAACAAGGAAGATTCTCGGAAGCTTTAACCGTCTATGAACAAATTATAAAAGGTAAAAGTAAATTTTTAGGAGAGGCACTTTTTAGAAAAGCAATTATTTTAAGACAAATGAGGAATTACCAGCAAGCAGTGGAACATTTAAGAGAAGCAATTTATCGAGGTTTAGATTCGTCTCAGGTAAGACTAATCTTGGGGTTATGTTTGGAAAAATTGGATAGATACGAAGAGGCAATTAAAGAGTATTCATTGATTACCGAAGAGGTAGATAGCCAAGAGAAAATAAAAGCATATTTTCGTATAGCAAAGATTTACGAGAAAAAAAATAATTGGGAAGAAGCGAGAAAAATTTATCAAAAAATAATTGCCGGTAATTACGATGAGGCAAAGGTAGCTAAAAAGAGATTAGGGAAATTAGAGAACATTAAATCATTGCGATAGGGGGAGTGTATGTTTAAACTATTTAGTGATGCATTAGGTTTTATTATCAAAGGTGGTTGGGTGATGGTTCCTTTGGGAGTTTGTTCACTGATAGCACTTACGATAATTATAGAGAGAACATTTTTCTATTTAAGTCTTAAGAAATTCAAGAAATTAGAGTTGCGAAAAAAGATATTTGATTTAGTTAGACAAAATAAAATAAAAGAAGCTTTAGAAATATGTGATAAACATCCTTACCATCTTACCAATATTCTTAAAGCAGGCATCCTACACTATAATGATTCCAAAGAAGTTATTCAGGAAGCTATGGAGAACGCATCTTTCTATGAATTACCTATATTAGAGAACCATTTAAATTTTTTAAGCACCTTAGCTCATGTATCCCCTCTTTTAGGATTATTAGGAACAGTTTTAGGTTTGGTTAAGTGTTTCTATTTTATTGAACAAAAAACTAAGGATTTTTCTATGGTTAACCCCTCGGATATAGCAGGAGGAATATGGGAGGCTCTTCTTACTACTGTAGCGGGATTATGTATAGCTATTCCCAGTTATCTTGCCTATAACTTTTTTGTTCACAAAGTAAACAGTTACATTTTAGAAACAGAACGTGCCTCTACAGAACTATTAGAAATATTACTAAGTAATCGTAAATAATTTTAAGTTACAATCCTATGAGATTTAAACGAAGGATGAGTTCTGAAGAAGGTTTAAAACAGATGGAGATTACTCCTCTGATAGATTGTGTATTTCAATTACTTATTTTTTTTATGCTTACTTCTAACTTTGTTATCGCTCCAGGAATAAATATAAAACTACCCTCTGCTTCTAAATCCGAACAAGTAGAAACAAATACAGTTACCATAGTAGTCTCTTCAGAAGATATTATTTA
The DNA here is from genome assembly GCA_023819315.1 of Candidatus Omnitrophota bacterium. Taxonomy (GTDB): domain Bacteria; phylum Omnitrophota; class Gorgyraeia; order Duberdicusellales; family 4484-171; genus JAMWBQ01. Next base: position 6,313 of record JAMWBQ010000003.1, on the reverse strand, counting down.
CGTTAAAGACAAGGTGTATACTTTGGAAGAATTAGAGGACTTTTTGGGAAGAAAATCTTTCAAATCTATATTCATAAAGGCTGATAGAGAAGCTAGCTTAGGAGGAGTAGTAAGTATCTGGAATATATGCCGTAAATTAGGGATAGAAAAAATAGGTATCGCTACTACAAAGGAAGATTGATTGAGGGAGGGAATATGCAAAGCATAGATTGGGAGGAAGAGAGGAGAAGACTGGATAGAGAGATTACTTACTTTCATTTTAAAAAAGCTAACAGATTACTAATAAAGCTTATAAGATTAGCTAAAAAGCATAATGAGCTTTTTTTTATCAATTACTTTACTGGTCAAAAATATATGTTAAACGAGGATTTTAATAAGGCTATAGAGTTTTTTAATCGAGCATTAAGAGTTCGTCCTAACGATGGATGCACTTACAATGATAAAGCTATATGTTTAGCTGAGTTAGGTTATTTAGAGGAAGCCATTGCTTGTTTTGATGAAGGACTAAGGAGAGATAGAAACTCTCTTGTCCTTTACCATAATAAAGGATGGTTACTTAATCTTTTAGGAAACTACAAAGATGCAATAATGTGTTTTAAAAAGGTTTTAGAGATAGAACCCAATAGACCAGAATCACTATACAGTTTAGCTGATACTTACTTTAACATTGGTGATTATCGTTTAGCCTCGGTCTATTTTAAAAGAGCTTTCCAGGAAATAAGAGGTAAGAGTTCTTATATATATAAAGAAATTTTACGTAGATTAGAAGAGATAAAATATAATTTTAAATTATCCCAAGAGAGTTCTTAATCTCTTTATAAAATGGGGGTAGATAAGATTATTATAAATGTTCATAATTTAAAAGTTAAAATAAGTTGTAATTACTCAAAATATTACCACTACTTAAGCTCGCATTTTAGTGAAAAGATTACTCCTAAGGATAAGATTAGAATGTTTGGTAAGCACAGTGATTATTTTATTAGGATGATGTTTTCTATTTACTTCTTCTCAGAGAGTGTGATTAGAATTATTTTCGGGATTAGTTCAAAAATAGAAAAGAAATTTAATATAAGGAAAGATTATCTTTTTAGGTCTTGTTTCAGGAGTATTTTGCTTCTTAGTCCCTAATTTTTGATACAAATTATAATCTTTACGTTTAGCGGTTTTATTCTGGTTTATGTTGTGGCCAATAGAAGGTAAACTTAATGAAAACTGCTTTTATTTATGATGATTCCCTTTCATCTTATAGTTTTGGAGAAGGGCACCCTTTTATAGGAGCCCGTTTCCAAAGATTTTTTAATTTTTTTTCTTCCCACCTTTCGGCGTTTAAAGATAAATTTGAATTAATAAAACCACCGCTTGCTACCGATGAGGAGTTAGGCTTGGTTCATACTAAAGATTATATTAAAGCAATATCTACTGCTTCTAAAGGGATAATATTAGATGATATTTATCGCTATGTGAGTTCTGATAATTTGAATCCTTTAACTGGTTATATACCTCAAGATATAGATGAAGGTTCAAGAATTATTGTGGGAGGAGCTATATTAGCAGGTAAGTTGATAGCAGAAAATGAATTTAAAAAAGTTATTGGTATTGGTGGAATGCATCATGCCAAACCAGATTTTGGTGAGGGATTTTGTTTTTATAACGATATTGCTATATGTGTAAATAATCTTAAAAAGAAGTATAATCTTAATAAGATACTTGTGATTGATACTGATGCCCATGCTGGTAATGGAACAGCAGAGATATTTTATTCTGATAACGAGGTTTTATTTATAGATATTCATCAACACCCTTATACTCTTTATCCTCAAACAGGTTATGTTAATGAAATCGGAGATGGTAAAGGTAAAGGCTTTAATGTCAATCTACCTGTTTTACCTGGAGCGAGCACTGTTTCTTACGAATATATTTTTGAGGAAGTTATTATCCCCTTAGCTTTTGAATTTAAACCAGAGGTCATTATTCGCTACGGAGGCTCAGACCCTCATTATCTTGATGAGTTGACTAATTTAGGCTTAACTTTAAGTGGTTTTAAAATGATGGGAGAAAAGGTTAGATTTATAGCAGAAGAAATTACACAAGGTAGTTTTATCGATTTACAGCTTTCCGGCTACAACATAGAGGTTTTACCTTATGCTTGGACAGCCCTTATTTGTGGCTTGTTAGATTTAGATGTTGATTTAGGTGATTTTAAAGAAGAAACCCCTCCTTCACCAAATGCTCGTTTAGAGGAAACTAAGGAGATGGTTAAAGAGTTAAAAAAAATTCTAAGAAAGTATTGGCAGTGTATGGGTAATAAAAATTAGTATAATCTTTAGTAAATATTTTTGGATTTAATAGATGAATAATTTTATTATTGAAGAAAATATTATTATAAATAACCGGTATCAAATACTTTCGTTAATTGGGAAAGGTGGTATGGGGGTGGTGTATAAAGTTAAGGATATAATTAGGGATAAGTATTGCGCAGTCAAATTTCTCAACCCAAATATTATAGAAGATAATATAGATGATTTAATTCGTTTTAGGAGAGAAATAGAAATTGTAAGTAAATTAGAACATCCTAATATTATAAAGATTTTAAATTCAGGGGATTATAATGGTATCCCTTATATTGTTATGGAACTTTTGGAAGGTGAATCTCTTGCAGAGAAAATAAAAAGAGAGGAGATAATATCTCTCCCATTAGCATTGGATATAGTAAAGAAAGTTTGTAGAGTTTTGACTTACATACATCTTAAAGGAATTATTCATCGAGATTTAAAGCCAGAAAATATTATATTAATAAGGGAAGACAATAGTTACGAGATTAAACTGTTAGATTTTGGGATAGCATTTTTTAAAGGATTTGAATTTTATGGTGATGGAAGAGAAACATTGGGTACGTTAGCTTATATTCCTCCCGAAGTTACCGGCTTATTAAATAGGCAGATAGATGCGAGAAGCGATTTATATTCTTTAGGGATTATTTTTTATCAATTATTAACCGGTCGATTACCATTTGTTGGTAAGGATGTTACCGAAGTTTTATACCAGCATGCTTTTGTGTTACCAGTAAAGCCATCTGTCTTAAGACCTCAAATACCTTATGTGATAGAGAATATAATTTTAAAACTACTAGAAAAAGAGCCGGATTATAGATATCAGAGTGCGATAGGATTACTTATGGATATAGAAAAATACGAAGATGGTAACTTTTCTTTTTCTTTGGGAGAAGAGGATAGCAAAGTAAGTATATCCGGTCAAATATCCCTAATAGATAGAGAAAAGGAGTTAGCAATAATTAAAGATGTTTTTGATAAGGTGAGAGAGGGGAGAGGTTCAATAATTTTTATTAGCGGTGAATTAGGAGTAGGTAAGAGTAGACTTGTAGAGGAACTAAGATCTTATTGTTATATAAAAGGAGGAATCTTCCTTAAAGGTAGTTGTTTTAAATATGCTAAAAAAAACCCTTATCAACCATTTAGAGATATTCTTAACGAGTATATTCACTATGTAGGGAAATGTAAAGAAGATATTGTTATAGAGGATAAGAACAGATTAAAAAGTATAGTTGGTGATTTAGGAGAGGTCGTAGTTAGTTTTAATCCTAATATGAAGAATATATTGGGTGAACCAAAAAAGTTGGAAAGACTTGAACTTAACAGAGAAGAAAGGCGTTTTCTTATAACCATATCTAATTTTTTTGTTCAACTTGGTAAGAAATTAAAACCTTGCGTAATTTACTTAGATGATTTACAGTGGGCTGACGAAGGTAGTTTGCATCTAATAGAAGAAATTGGTAAAAATATCAAGAATAGTTATTCAATGATAGTGGCTAACTATCGTTGTGAGGAGATAGACTCCAATCATTATATACAAAGTTTAAAAAATATTTTGCAGAGCAATTATGATTCTTTTAAGAATATTGATTTGGAAACTTTAAATGAGGATAATTTGAATAAGATGGTTTCTGTTATTTTAAATGATGAGGAAGCCAACACGTGGGATTTAACCAATGTTATTTTTAGGAAAACAAGAGGGAATCCTTTCTATACGATAAATATGATAAAAGAAATGTTAGAAACTAAGACTATCGTGCGGAAGGATAATAAATGGGAAAAAAATTGGGCAATGATAGATAGGATTACTATTTTAGAAAATATTGAGATGATAAAGTTAAAACTCAAAAATTTAGAGGTAGGTCTATACGAGTTTCTAAAGTTTTGTTCAGTAATTGGCAAAGGATTTAATACTGATATATTATGTGAAATTTCCTTACGAACTCGTGAAGAGATAGTTAATTTGATTGACAATGCGGTTGAACAACAGATATTAATTAAAAGTAAGGAGGGTAATATATTCTTTGCCTTTGAGATTATTAGGGATGTCATTTATGAAAGTATTGATATATCAGAGAGGAAGAACTTACATTATCTTGTAGGTGTAGCTATAGAAAAGTTATACGTTAAACGTATAGATAATTTTGTTTTTGATTTGGCACACCATTTTTATGAAGCAGAGAATTTTACAAAAGCTTTTCCATACCTAATGTTAGCAGGAGAAAAGAGTAAGAATACCTACGCTAATTATGAAGCAAAGAGATATTATGAGTTAGCCATAAGTACTCTTGAAGATAAAAACTCTTCTTTATGGGTTTTATTGAACGAACAGTTGGCTGATGTTTATCTTTTATTAGGTGAAAGTGAGAAATGTATTTCTGTTCTTGAAGAGATATTATCTTATGTGTCCGATGGATTAGATAAGGCTAAGATATTTCGCAAAATAGGTAGAGCTTACTTTATCAAAGGCAATTGGGTTTACTGTGAGGATTATTTGGTGAAATCTTTATCTCTTTTAGGAGAAAAAGTCCCTTTGAGTAAATTGGAAGAGAATATTTTCCTCTTTAAAGATGGACTTTTACATCTATTTTATTTTCTTTTTCTTCCTTTGATACACCAAATGATTCGTAGATTGCCATCTTTTGAAGAAAAGGAGATAATTATAGGTTATCTTAACTTGAGTTGGGTATATGCTTTGAATAATATACATAAATTAGTATGGGTGACATTAAGGATGTTTAATTTTGCCGAGTCTCGCTTTCGGGAATCAAATGAATTAGGTATCGTACGTGTTTCTTATGGGTCTTTGTTAGCATTTATACCTTGGTTTAAACGTGCTGTTTTATATTTAGAAAGTTCTTTGCATATAAGGAGCAAATTAGGTAAGAAGTGGGATATTGCTCAGAGTAAACAGCTTTTAGGTTTTTGTTATTATCTTATGAGTGAACATATTAAAGCTTTAGAGCTTTTATCTCAGGCAAAAGATGATTTTGAAAGTATGGGTGATATGTGGGAGATAGCCATTACTCATGGTATGCTTGCAGATGTGTATGTGATGATGGGAGATTATAAAAGGAGTATTCAGAATGGAGATTATCAAGGAGATATAGGCAATAAAATAGAAGACGAAAATAGTATATGTTTCTCTTATTTAGGTAATTGCCATGTATATTTTGAGAGAGGTAATTTAGAATTAGCAAAGAATTTAGGTAATAAAGCATTGAATATAAGTAAATCAAATAATACTCCTTTTTTCCTTTGTATGTCTCATATGTTCTTAGGAATGATTGCGTGGGAGGAAGGTAACTATTTAGAGGCTATAGAGCTTTTAAATAAAGCGAAACTGATAGACATAAAAGAAAGTTTTATAAAGGATTACACGGTATTTATATACCTATACTTAGCTGATGCGTATTTGTATCTTTTTGAGAATAGAGAGGTAAGTTCTTCAATAGGTTTAAAGATTATTTCTTTAAGAGAATTAAAAGAAAAGTGTATTTCTGCTTTACGAGAGTGTAAATCTTGGCCACATCATTGGGGATCAGCTCTTAGGATATGGGCAGACTACCATTCGATTTTAAATAGAAACTCAAGAGCTAAGAAATTATTTCTGCAGAGCATAAATTTTAATAAACGTGTAGGGAGAAAATACGAATTAGCAAGATCTTATAAGGATTATGGTAATTTTCTAAACAAGGTAAGCGAATTTGATTTAGCGAGAGAATATCGTAGTAAAGCTTACGAATTATTTAAAGAAATAGGAGCAAAAAGAGAAGCTAATAAATGTGCAAAATTTTTAGGATATAATCTGGAAGAGGAGATTATGATGTCAGAGAATACTACTTCATTTTGAGTTATTATAATTAGTATACCAAAATAAATTTTATGCTATTACTAAGCTAAGATGTTAAATTTTTACCAAGCAAAGATGTTAAATTTTAAACAGGACAGAGTTGGTATTCTCTTTTATCTAAAAAGCGTTC
>JAMWBQ010000049.1 GCA_023819315.1 Candidatus Omnitrophota bacterium | reverse complement strand
GTTTAAATTCTTTTCCTTGAATTTGCTTTGGTTGAGCTGATAAAAGGGCAAAAGGTAACGAATCATACATCTGCCTAAATTCTTCTATCTGATATGGTAGAGACATATAAATTAGGTTCATGGTCAAACGTATTCCTGGATATTTCTTTTCAAATTTTTCTTCAAATTCTTTCGAAACCTTTGTTAAAATATCTTTCATCTGTTTTTCAAATACTTCTCTTTCTACGCTGTTTAATAAATAAAGCATCGTAAATTCACGGTCGCCTCTAATTGGTCCTTCATCATCATCAATTACATAACCTGTCTCTAACATATTTCTATCAAGTATTTCTTTCCAAGCACCAAACCACTCCTCTACCTCTTTATGCCCAACTAAATGTCTTGGATTCTCTATAGTAACTATCCTATCTTTTTCTTCAATAGTGAATCGTGCAGAAATCGAGACTAAATAAGGTTGAAGAGAAGTAGCTCTCGGTTCTTCTGGAAGAATTTTTCTAATTATTCTCTCCCTTATTTCTCTACTCTTTCCTATTGGTTTGTCAGGTCTTCCAGATGTCCTCTCCTCTCCATAAATATCTGTCTTAAACTCTATTCTCCTTCTTCTTTCTCTGGCAATTGCTTCTCTGGCTTCTCTTAATTCATTGGCAATATCTGAAATTGGGTAATGCTTCTGAATTGTACCGCCGGACTGACTGGTTTCTACTTTATAGAAATCTTCTGGTGTAGCACCTTCTCTTCCCACAAGTCCTTTTAAGGCCAAGTATGTATCGTCAAAAGTTTCAAATTGTCGTAATTCAAAGATAAAGCGTTCTAACTGGTGAGAGTATTGCGAATCTTGATGTGCATCTTTTATACCTTGAATAACTTTAGCGTATCTATCTCCAGATGCTTTAGATTCTTCCTTAGATGCTTCCTTTAACAAATCTATCCAGATACGCAATCTGGCTAAAAGTTCTCCTTGCTGGTTATCGGCTACTGTAAGCAATATTTCACTGTGGCGCATAATAAGATAATCATATAAATCTTGTTCCTCAGGAACCTGTTGTGGGACAAAGCTAAATTCCACTGCCTCTTTAATAGCATTAATTAGAAGTATCTGTCTTAAGTAAAATCCTAATTGCTTTACCGCTGAAGACCTAACGATTTTATCATCGCTTGCTTCAATCGGATGACCTAAGTTCACTTCAGAATAAGGATAATGTAAATGATAAATCTGACCTTGTAGAGACTTCAATAATAACTTCTTATCGCTAAATAAGTCTCCTTCTCTTTCTTCTTCAGGATAAATAATTTCGGGAATACTAAGCTTATGTTTACTAAACCAAATCTCTATTTCATCTCTATCTACAGCTGACCATTTAAAAGTCTCAATTTCTCTTCCTTTCTCTTTAAGTAAGGCTAAATCCTGTGGGAACTTAGGTAAAGCAACAAATTCTATCACTTGGACATCCTTATAATTCTCTAAAATGATTGCCTTCAAAAATGCAGTGATAATCCCTTCTGCCATACTCTCAATAATACGAATTTTCTTAACACTATCTAAATTAGGCAACTCCTTCTTAATTCTTTCTACAATCTCATTAAATTCATAATCTTCTTTTTTTCTTTCTTTAAATTTCCTTATAAGGATATTCCAGAAATTACCTTTATCTGCTAATGTAGTTGTCTCATCAATCAACTCACCCATTACTCTATGAGCAATACCCATCTTTTCACGAGAAAGATGGAAGATGATATTATTCTGATTAAATGTTTCTTTATCTTCTGCCAGCATATATCCAGCCAGCCAGAAGTTAGCAGCATCTCTAGCGATGTAAATATTCAACGCACCCCCATCTTGAAGAATATATTGTGCTATCTTTACTAAGAAATGACTAATAGCAACTAAGGCATGGTAATAGGTGTATCTATCTTGAGATTGATATGCTTCTTTTATGGCCTGAATAAAGAAGCTTAACCTTCTCTCTAATAATTCTTTTTGATATTCGGGTAGAGTTAAATTAGCTAAATTATTTTTGTATTTTTGAAGAAGTTGGATTATTTCTGTAGGTGTCCTATATTCTAATTCTATGGTAGGTGTGTAAGCAGAGTTTAGATCGATAATCTCTTGAACATCTTGCACTGGAGGTCCTTGCGAGGTTTTAGGCTCTTCTCTTTCATTTAATATTGCTGTAATTTCCTTTTCCCAAATTTTATATTCACCGATTTCGGTTAGTTCTTCATAAGAAGGACAATGAATAGCATTAGCGGTAGCAAATAAGGCTGCTTCAGGAACACCGGTTTTTCTGGCTTCATCATAAACAGTTGATAAAACTCCTTCTTTTACTTCTAATCTTACAAATGCCCTTAATGTTTTGGGTAGAGGATGCGCTGCATCTCCTACTATGGCATTCACTATATCCTGAAGGGAACTGTTTTCATCTATTGAGAGTGCATATTTATTTATAATTTTCTCATTTGTAGTATCGGCTTTTCTTCTTAAAATCACTACTTGAACTTCTTTGTTTAAATAATCCCATAAGAAGACCAAAGCATGAAAATGAGGATTATCAAAAGAATGTTTCTTGGGACCTATGTGCTGGTTAATTTCCTGCTTTATTACCTTTATCCACTTATCAAACTCACCTCCATTATTGGATTCTATATAACCAATAGCCTCATTCACCTTACTCTTATCCGCCTCTTCTTCTAAATCGCCTCTTAATCTTTCTAACCTATCCTTTATGGCATGCCCCCAGACTTGTAAGATCTCATTAAACAAAAGCTTCTTTACCCCGCCTACTTGTATTTTAAAATGTTGACCTAATTTATCTAACAATAATACTTTTACTCTTGAATATAATCCTCCTAATCTTCCGCCTTTAAGTACAATTATAGCAATATCGCCTTGAAATCTTTTTGCTAACTCATCAGGTATATTCGCCGAGGCAATAGATGCTCTTTGTATCTCTTTCTTTATAGGTTGGAATTTCTCAGTAATCTCTGTTACTCTTTTAGGACCTCTCTTCTTCATCTGATCTAATTTAGGATCAATAACTTCGACTAATTCTATTAATCTTTTTTCTGCTTCTTCAATGCGTTTATCTTTATCTATGGGGAGAGAATCGTCAAGTTTTGAATTGAAGGCTCCGGCAATGCTTATACTGAAGGCGGGAACAACAGAAACTACCTTTGCCCTTAAATAAATCCCCTGCTCTAATAATAGAAACTCATTCCAACTTTCAAGATGTATATTTAATGATTCCTCAACTGTCTTGTTGGGTAGGATATCAAATAGAATAGTGTAAGCTTCACCATGTTTTATTATATCATATCCAATAACGCCAGATATAACTTCGAAATCGTCTCTATTGAATTCATGGACATTCTCTAATTCTGCCACTGCTAATCTAAAGCTACTTTGTACTGCTACTCTCTGTCGGATTTCTTCAATTATTCTCTCTCCTTCTTCTTTAACTCCTTGAATAAGAATAAAGGATTCATCTTCAGTTCCTTTTATCTGATAAATTTTAATCTCTTTATTTTGCTTTTTATATTCTTCATTCATATATTCTATGACTTCCTCAATAATTAATCTTACTTTTCCGGCAAGTTTTAAATGTTTTCCAAAAGCCTCATGATACTTTGTCATATCATCAATATCCATAAAGGCAACAAAGAAAGGAATTCCTTTTTCTATTAAATTGGCAATTAAATTTAATCCTTTCTCTCTTGGCATTGGATGTGGATTTCTTCCTACCAAAGGAACATTACAAGAATGACCTCTTCTTTCAACTATCTTGGGTTTCTGTTGTCTTAATTTCTCTGCTTTCTTATCCAATCCTATATATTTATTAAATTCAAAAACTAATACAGTGTTACTCACTATATAAAGGATATGGAGCATACCTTGTGTATTCAGATTTACTTCTGGATACTTATCTTTCAACCAATCTATAACTTGACTAAATACTTTAGATATCTTATTTACCATTATATCCAAATCTGCCTCACTCAAGATTTCCCCAGTCTTTTTGCTTACATCAAAACTATCCATATCTTGTTTATTTTCTGCTAAAAAGGTAGAAGGAATTGTGTAATCCTGGCGACCTAAAAGGTAATCTAATAAAAGTTCTCGCTGTTCCTGACGAGTTTTTCCTTTAATATTTATTCTTCCTGTATATTCAAAATATTGAATCAACTCTAACTCTTTGTCATCTCTATCAAAATTTGTTTTTCCGTCGACTTTGGCAATTGGTCTTTTTGCTAACTTTCTTAAATCTATACCCATTTCTCCAAAGAAATTATTCTTATCCAAATGTTCTAAAAGAGTAACGACGGTTTCACTATTTTCAGCATATTTGAATAGATTTAAAATTAACTCTTCTAACCTCTGCTTGGCAGTTGCAGATACCCCTCCTGCTTCAACTCCTCCCGCGGGTCGGCTAACCTGTTGGGTAGCTCCTGTTCCTGTGGCAATCATAACTTGTTGTGGTGCACCAGTACCACTTGCTACCGCACCTACTTGCTGTGGTGCACCAGTTCCACCGACAGTTGCTCTTTGTTGCGGTGCCCCTGTACCCCCTGCTACCACAGCTGCTTGCTGTGAAGCGCCTGTTCCTACAGGAACTGATGGAACTCCTCCTGCTACTGTAAAAGATATACCTCTTTGTTTTAAAGTATTTAATCCCTTCTTAAAATAACCTGGTTCAGCAAAAAACTTTACTAAAACATCCATAAGTTCGCTATCTACTTTTAATTCAGGATATTGAACCAATAATCTTAAGAACATAAATACTTGTTCAATGGTAATATCTTTCCAGTGCCTATGAAGTCTATCCCTTACTGCTAAAACTTTATTCTGCAGATCTTCTAATGTCCCTTCCGCATAATAAATATCATCTGTATCACCTAAAGCCACACCTAATCTACTTATGGATGGATAGAATTGATCTTCTTCAAATAAAGGTTTATGTTCAGGCTTAATATAAATTCTTCCTTCCTCATCAATTGCACCTAAGATATCTATCCGTTTACCATTAATATGTGCGGTGCTCGTTAAAAATCGTTCAGTTTCATATTTTGCTTTTTCAAGCATTTTATAGTAAGCGGTTTTGCCCATATTAATTTTCTCTAAGATCATTAAAATCTCTTGCTGTTGAGCTTCAGAAAGATTACGGAAACTTTCTAAAACTTTAAGCACAATACTCATTTCTTCATTGGGATTACTTGGATTAAACAAGAAACGAAGAATTTGTTTCTCTATCTCTAAATAGAGCAGATATTGTGATTCTAAAACTTCTCTTTTTACATAGATAGTATTATCTTTCAACACTGACAAATTACCATTAGGAATTTCAAGATCGCCAAATTCAATCCTTAAAGAATTTAACTTATTCGTATCATATTTTACTTTTACTTTAGAGAAAATATACTTTAAGATTTCTTTCAATACTTCTTGGGCTAAGTCTTGGGCTTCTTGAACATCTTCTTTTTCTTCACGAAGATGCCTTTCTTCATGTTCAATTATTCTAGTAAGTAAATCTAAATTTTTAGTTTTGATCAAAAGCTCAATTAGTGATAATGGTAGATAAATTCTTTTTTCATCTACACAAGCGACTACAAATTTATCTACTGATTTATACCAAATGAACGGTAAAATAGGAATATCAACAGAATCTTCAGAAATTACAATATAAATGTCTTTGTTAGATAAAATTCTCTTTACATCCTGAGGCAAATCTTTTAATCTCTTTCTTAAACCAATTGGTAATTCTTGATAATTAAATATCTTTTTATCCTTTTCTAATTTATCAAATAAACTGATTAATTTAGTATAAATTTCATAAGTTTTCTTTACTCTAGGAATAACTTGTAAGACTCTTTCTCTTTCTTCCCTTGTTATCTTTCCTTTAATAGTAAGTAAACCGGTTTTCTCATCATAAGTCAAATTTGGACTCTTTTTTACTGCATTTAAGAATTCACCCCAAGATTTTATTTCCTTAAAGATAGCGCAAATTTTCTTTTTATATTGAACTAAAGAAGAATGTTTATCTAAAACTTCAAAGATCTTTCTCTCTTCATCTTCAGTTAGACTTAAAGTAATAGTTAATAGATCTTTGTCCTTATCATAGCTAAAGTAGGTAGAGTTTGAAACTACATTTAAAAGTTCATCCCTGGCTTTTACTTGATTAAAAAGATTAGAAATTTTTTCTTTATATTCACCATCTCCTATATTATTTAAAATTTTAATTATTTTATCTTTTTCTTCATCTGTTAGACCTGAAGTAACAATAAGTATACCTTTTCTTTCATCATACTGAATACGAGGACAGGATTTAACCGTGTCTAAAAACTCATTCCAGACCTCTACTCTATTAAAAAGATTTTGAATTTTCTCTCTATATGGGGTTAAAATAGGATATTTATTTATGACTTCAAAGATTTTTTGCTTCTCATCTTCAGTTAATCCTAAATTAACAGTAAGTAAACCAGTGGATTTATCATAATTAATGTGAGGACAAGAGATAAGCACTCTTAATAAATCTTGAAAGCCTTCTTTTTTGGTATATTTTACTTTTGTAGTATATGTTATCTCTAATTTATCATTTGGCTTGTAAAAATCAATTCTTGCTCTTAATTCTCCTGAAACTTTCCCGTAGCGTTTGACTAACGTCTCTCTTATTTCAGCCATTATTTTTTGTATTTCATCATTTCTATATACACCATAACCACAAGCTCTCCAATTTTTATAATCCTCCTCACTTTGACCTCTGTAAGTTAAACCATCCCAGTATTTATTAGGATGTGCTTGATATTCCTCCCAACTAATGTGCTTTACTTTTCTTTCCCTTAAATCAATCTTTAAAATAGTGGCATGATTGCGATAAGGTGGTCTTGGCCTTAAAACATCAACAAATTCTGCATTTGGATCACCTTTTTCTCTACGCTCATATGCCCGGCAAACAGTTTCTACATAGTCTTGGGGAAGATCTGAAGACCAATCGCTGACATAACTAACTGAGGTGCTATACGATTCTCTTTTCTTTTCTTCCATTATTTCTACTCGTCTTTGCCATTCCCTAAACTCTTCTATTCGTTTTTTCGTTTCCATTGCCAATTGAAGAACTTCTTCATCGGAAGATATCTCAATAAGGGAAAGTGCGGCTTTATAAGCTATTGTGTAATCCCAATTACATAGTTTAATCAATATTGGAATATTTTTAGTAACCGTGGATATAGAAAGCAAAGCATCTTTTATTTCGCTACCATGAGTAAGCGCAATTTTTTCATAAATTTCTAATAAGAAATTAATAGCTATAGGGGTATTTTTGTTTGGACCTATCTTGCCTAGAGCTTCTATTAGATTTCTTATCCAAGATGATTCTTTTAAAAAATTTCCTAACCCAGATTTTATTTTTTCAATAAGCTCGAGTGTTTTCTCTTCCATTCTCTCCTCGTATAATAACTTAAGTCTTGTAATTAAATCTTTGTCTTGTGATATATTTTGAATTGCTGATAAAATAATTTTAAAAATAGAATAATCATATTCTCTCTCAGATTCTCTTATCAAACATGATAATGCTTTTTTTGCATCACTCCCTATTTTTCCAATATTTTCAATAAGTATCTTTCTGGTCTCGACGTTACTATATTTATATTTCTCTAATAAAAATAACAAATCAGGTAATGAATCTATAGACGGTGGTCCTATCTTATTAATTATACTAATAATAAATTGACGAGTATTGTCATCGAGATTATTAAACCTAAATAGTATTTTTATCAATAAAGGTATCGTGTCTTTTGCTTTAGTACCCATTTCTATAATATTTTCTAAGATTTTCCTAAGCTCGGATAATTTTTTAGTATTTAATAAAACAATTTTCTGTAGCATACTAAGGTCTATGGTAAATCCTTCAATATTTCCTAAAACATCAATAATGCCTAAAATTCCCAGCCGTTCAAGCAATGTAATATTTCTTGAAATATAGCCTTTTTTATTTTCACATTCTAACAAGTCTCTTAAAATAGGAACTGCGATTTTAGCATCAGGCCCTAGACCTTTAAATACTTTAACAATTGTTAAACGAACAAACCAATTTCCACACTTTAAATATTCCAACAAAATAGGTATAACTTGATGTTTAGAAAGTAATGTTAATTTAATAATTGTTCTCGCCACGGACTCACAAAATTTGATTTCTTTATCGATATCGACTTCTACGTTTAAAAGATGGGAATAGTCATCATCATTAACCATTTTTATTTTATAATCAAGCATCTCCGTTAATCGTTTAATCAAAAGTTCTACTATTATAGGGTCTCCTATCTTCACAAGAGTTTCAAATATATTCTGATTGGTCTCAATATCGCTGGTAAAATGAGGATATTTTATCGATTCTATTAATAGTGAAATAGCGGGTTTTGCTTTAATTCCAAATTTACCTAATTTTATTATAGCCCAATTATAAGGTAATGCTTCTATTAGGTTACTTATTGTTTTTTTCAATTTAAGTTTTTTAAATCTCAAAATTATATATGAAATTATTGTTGCTATTAGTAGTGTAAATAGAATGATATTTAAAAGTAAGATAGGAGTGAGCGGAGGTAATAATAAAAATGGAATGAAAATACTATAAAGAGTATTATTTTGGGAAACAATATTAGACTTCTTAAATAATTCATTTAATAAATATAGAATACTTTTAGCTCTTTCTTCGGCGCTATTATAATTATTGTAGTTATTAGAAAGAAGTATATATTCTTTTCCAAATGGGTCTATAAACCATATAGCTAAAAATTTTGTAAAGTTGCCCTCTCTTATAAAATGATGCTTGGCTATGTTTTGTAATAAAGAAATTTTATCTACTAGAATTTTCTCTTTCTCTAAATAATTCGAAACCTCTCTTACTTCGGAAGAATTAGTATCGATTATCTTGAGTTTATCTAAATCATAATTTTCAATTTCTTTAATTAGTTCGTATTCAGGAAATATCATTTGATTGGGGAAATATCTAACTGCAAGAATAAAGTACCTATGAGAATTAAATTTATAACTAGATCCTGTTATATATATAAAATTAGAAAAAACATACTCTGGATATTTATTAGAAACTAATATATACTCATTACCATTTTTATCCAAATGTATCGCTGCAAGAAATCTTTCAAACGGACCCGCTCTAATTCTTCCTGCATGAGCAATCTCTTCTAAATACTGAGCCTTTTCTTCTTCATTAATTTTTCTTAAGTAATCTATAGCATATTTAACCTCTTCTTTATTTACAGAAATGGTTGTTAAATTGTTCCAATGCTGTTGAATTTCGCTATCAACCTCTTGTGGTCTTGGCAACGGTTTTCCTGGTACAGGCCGAACGGTATCCTCTATATTATCAACAAATCTTTTAACTAATCTCCTAATTGCTTGAAGGGACTTTCCCTCAAAATAATTTTTATAATCTGGATATGTCTCTTTAATATAAGCAATAATACTCTCTAATAATTCATCTGAAAAATTATCTGTGATAAATTGTTGAATTGCCTGCCGGATTAATTCTTGAATCTTTTCGTCTCCTGTTACTTCATTGGAATCAACTCTCACCAATAAATCTATATCTGCTTCTGGATGAAGTCTTTGCTCTTCTTTTTCATCTCTCTTTAATAAATAATCTCTTACTGCACCACCAAAGACTACTAACTTATAATTTCTTTTTAGCTTAAGCAATTCCATAATAAATTTTTTGAAATATTTTGTTGCCTTTTTCGTTTCTTCATCCCTTATATTATCAATTTTCCCTCTTCTTAATTTCCCTAATTTATCTTCAAATTTATAAATGGATTTTTTAAGCGATGCTGCTACTATTAAAAACTCAGACAATAGTGTAACTACCAAACCCCATTTTACTCCTAACAGTATTGTTGAAATTACCGGTATAATTAAGAACACAGGTATAGGTATAAAGGATACAAGGTTTAGCCATATACCAAAACTTAATAAATAAACAAAACTATCCCATTTTGATTTCTTCCAACTATCTTTTATAAATTTCCAACCATCACTTAAATCCCCACGCCAAATAAGATATCTTTCTTTCAAACTCATATTTCTCGGCACAATAAAACCTTTATTAGTAATAAAAGGTATAATCATTGCAGAAATGAACATTAAGATAAAAGGTAAGGAGAATAAAAACGTAAGATTCCACCAAATCTTTATACCTACCAAGCTTATAACTGTGCCTAAAAGCCCCCAAATAATATGTGTTTTAGAATAACTTTTAATTATATCCGATAGTTTTGTATGAGTAAGCATAAAGCCACGTCCGGTGGGAACATAACTAGCAATCCCTAACATTGCTCTTTTTACTCCGGCAGCATATGTAAATACATGCGCCATAAAGAACATAAAGTCTCTCATCCACATCCAGAGAAAATCTAAAATACCCCTAATTAATGGTCTTTCTAATATATATTGGAAGAATCCAGTAAAGGTAATAGCTTGAGAAAAGATAAATATACCTAATAAACCATAAAGTATCTCTTCAGGAAATGCCTGAAATCCACTTATACCCATAAATAACATAAATAATACATATCCCAAATTACCCCAGATAACCCAAGGTTTACGGAAGAAAAATCCAATTCCACCAAAGAAATGACTTAACCTTTGTATCCAACTAAAATTGGGTGAAGTATTAAGATAGTAAAGATAGCGATTATAGAACTGTTGTGCTGCTCCCATACCAAACTTAATGAATATACCAAAAGTAGTTCCCCAGGATACCTCTCGCCCTTTTCCTGCCTCAATATATTCGCGATAGACAATTTTTTTGCCTTTTAAAGTCATTTCATAACCACCAAAGATATCCTCATTAACTGGATAAGAACGCGAGACACCACCAAATGCATCAACATAGGAAACACGCCATATATCTGGATGACCATAATGAAATCTTGCACCCAATAAAGTTAGGGTTCTTTGAACCAAAGTAGTAAAGGTTCTATCCGCAAATGCATGGAATTTTCCGATTAAAGAATAATCATCAGTAAAGATATCTTCGGGATAACCCACAATAGCAATATCTTTATCTTCATCAAAAGTAGAGAGAAGTTGTGGTAATTTAAATGTCTGTTCAACATAAAAATCCTGATTTATATCAATGGTCATAATTGCTTCACCGCGAGCAAATCTACGAGTATGAGTTTGATTGGCAGGCTTTCCTTCGCTTATAATCGGTAATTCTTTGCTTAATTTAATTGTAAATACATTTTCAATATTTTGAGTTTCTGGATTAAGCCGAGCTAAAACACTATAGAAATAACCATCTGGGCGCTTCTGCACATAGGCAATATCAATTAAGAATCCATATTTTTTGTAATATTCTCTGGCTAATTTAAGAGTTTCTTGCGTTTTCGGATCATTCTTTGCCACAAAATCACCATAGCCTTGATGCCCCCAGAGTAATTGAAACTTCTTATTTATCTCTTCCTTTATTTTTTCTTCAGACCAATCCGGATGATTGATCTTTGCATATAACCTAAGAACTACTGCATAATGCATAAGACCATTTAAGGTTCTTAAGAAAGGTTGAAATCTTAAAGATGCCCAACGTCTGATCTCCCATTCTAATTCTTCATTAACTGTTCCCAATCGCTCACCTAATTTTAAATTTTCCATCCTTTGTATCTCTTGATCGTTGGCCTTCTTTTCTCTTTTCATCCTCTCAATAAAATTTTTCCATAAATCAGGATAACGCGAAATTAGATAAGTTAAAACTGTAAGTCCTGTATCTAATTTTTCATCTAATTCTTTATAAGAGTAAACAATGCTTTCAATAGGACCAACAGGTGGCATTGCGGTTAAACTCTTTATCTTCTCCCAAACCGGCATCTTTGGCATATCCATAAGTAGACTGTTTAAGAATACAGAAATACGTTTTCTAATCTTATAATTTCTTGTTGAGAAAAAGCTTTTGGGTTCAATTACTTTTGCGTTAAAGAAATCTTCTTCTTTACTTCTTTTAACCTCCCACCTATTATTTTCTAATTCTTCATCAGTAATCATATCTTCTTCTCTTAAAATTTTTAAAATAAAATTGATTATTTCTGCTACTACAACTTTTTTCTGTTCTTCAGTAAGGTTCAATTCTTCAGGAATAAATCTTTCTTGAATGAGTTTTATAAATGTTTCTTTTTCACTTTCTATATTTCTAATGCCTAAAATCCTTCCCTCTTTTACAATTCCCAATCCTAAATATTTACCATAAATATAACCTACAACTGCCTCCATTAAATAGAAAATTGAGAAGGTATCTAAGAAGAAGAATAAAATAAATGGAAGTAACAAACCACCAATTAGGATTAGATTAAGATTTATCCCTAACAGAGGTGCGTAAGCTGCACCCAAAAGTTCACTTAAAGCTATAGCTAAATACTTCCATACAATTATATTCCAGCTAAGTTTAAGTCCAGCTAAAGTTAGCCAAAAAGCCAATCGGAAGATTTTTAATCCTAAGCTTACCTTGAGTTTTTTATAACCTATATCCGGCCGAATAGGTTTTGACTGAGGATTTAAATTTTTTATAATTTTATCTAAACCTTTTTTACCTAAAAGAAGTACAATCTCTAAACCGAAAATAAACGATAGGGAAGCTAAGTTAAATAATGTGTAGTTGAGATACAGAACAACA
>JAMWBQ010000002.1 GCA_023819315.1 Candidatus Omnitrophota bacterium | reverse complement strand
TACTATTGCGTAGAGAATAAAAAATATACCCGCCTTGGTTACCGCTACCCTTATATCCATAAGCCGGTGTCTAATAATAGCGTAGGCTATTACTAAAGGATAGAAAGAGAATAAAATAATACCAATCGGTAAAATAGGTATATTGTAAACTAAGGGGAAAGTAGTAGCTCCTCCTAAGAATCCAAATATTGAAGCAAATAATATATATTTAATTTGCATCCTTCTGCTACCCAAGGAATATTTAATCTTTTGCCATAAAATTATAAAACTATAAACTATCAAAATAAAAAAATATATGGTAAAGAAATTATATACGATACCAGCTTCACTATACCAAGGGAAAATAAGCTTTGGCTTCATATCCTTTACAAACCATGGTGTACCAATAAAAAACAACAAGACAAAACCTAATCCATACATAATAGATAATAATCTTTTTCTAACTCTTTCATTAAAATTAGATATAATTAAAACAAAATGAAAATAAAAGGGGGGAATAAGTGTAGCTATAGCGTGCATCGTTCGGCTATAAAATAATGCAAGCGATTTATCTATAACAGTGATGGCAGAAAAATATCCCAATCCCCATAGTCCAGAACTAATACTTAACACAGCAAATATTTTATTAATTTGGTTTTTCCTGTCTTTAAAATATACAAATAAACTTATCACTATTGCCGAGCTACTTCCTATTAATGCGGATAAATTAAAATAATTCACGATCTATTCTCCTTTTTATTATTCTTCTTACTATTCTGAATCTATCCTCTTCTATTCCGTGATCAAAACATTGGAAAGGAGCAGGTTGAAAACCAAGTTTATTCGCTTTATTGATTATATCTCTAGCTAACTTAGGGTTAGCTACTCCTAAACCATAATTGCCTCTATGTCCACTTATTGCCAGAGTCAAAACTTCAGCAAAACATCCATACACCTCTTTACAACTAATTAACCTTGTTAAAGGAGCATCCATTAAATCTGGCATATTCCTGGCGATATCAATATCTGTATATAAAGGTAAAGTTACTGCTCCTCCTTCTAAAAGTATTATATCTTTACGTTGCTCAAGAATATTCTTAGATACATTCTTAGGAAAAGAATCATCTATAACAATTGCCCCTTCTTTTAAATATTTTGACTTTATTATAGAAAAAGGTGAATTGGTTGCTACAATTACTAAATCAGCTCTTTTAATATCGTTAAGATCATCTGAAATAAATAGATCTACATCCTTTTTAATCTCTCTTAATTCTTTAATTAAAATTTCAAGCTTTCTTTTTATAGCAAAACCAGTTGTTTCCACTAAAATTAATCTTCTTATACCTTTATCTACAAAAAGCTTCGCACAACCAGAACCAATAGACCCTGCAGCTCCCACTATACCCACTATTGCTTTAGTCAAAATTAAACCTACTTTATTACTCACTCTCTCTGCATTTTGAAGTAAATTCCCTATCGTATAAGCATGTCCCGTAGTAAATCCTACATCTTTAAACCTTTCCGTTAAATAGTATCCTCCTTCAGCAAAAGAAGCTATTAATCCCCCCATCCCAACAATCTTTGCTCCCAACACATTAGCTAACTTAGCAGCTTGAAAAATCTTTCTTTTTCTTAATTCTTTATCTCTAAGTAGCTGATCGGTGGAATTTGCCACAAGAATAATCCATCCTTTAATCTCAAATCTTTTATTTCTCAATACAAGCTCATTAACTATGGGATAAGAATCTCGGAACCAAGCTTCTTTCTCTCTTTGGGAAAAGTTTCTTATAAAAGCGTTCTCTCTATTCAAATCTTCCTCATAGCCGTAATGGGCTATATGAGCAAAATCACCGAGGTTATCCATAGGAAAAATTGAAAGAAATTCTTTAATAATTTCTACCCTTTCTTTTATTTTGCTCTTATTATATCCTTTATAACGCGTAGTAATTAAAAAATGAATATAATTTTTTTCTTCTCCCAAAAGAAAAGGTGCTATTACATCGTAAATTTCGTCAACGATAATTCTTTTTTGGGAAAATGGTATTTCAAATGCCTCTTTCAATAAAGACTTTTCTTTTGCTAAATCAATAGCTATGAAAAAAATAGAATAAGGGGAACTACCTGTGCCGAGTAAAGGGGTATTCAATCCTAAAACTTGAGAAAGGATAGGAATAACAGAATAGGGTGATAAAAAATAATTTTTAAGTGGTTCAAACAATTTAGTAGCTATTTTAACTATCTTTTTTAAGTTGGTAATATCTAAAGCCTTATCCATAACTATAAATATTTACTCAAGCCTAATTGTTTAACTATGGGATGGGAAGCAAAGCCAGCTTCATCCATATATTCGTACTGTAAAGCATTTTGATACGATAATTTACCTTCTCTTACAAGAAAACTTAATTCTCCAATATAAGGATGGTAACCAAATCTTTTCATCGTGAAATAGTTACCAATCATATTTAACAAACAGTTTGTAGAACAGGGATCTGTATCCTGAGGTTTCTTCCATCCCAAATCATAAATTTTTTCATAAATTATCTTTTCATCATAATCTACAAGGGCATGAAAGGGGAAGAGTACGCTAGGAACAAATTCATCTTTTTCAATATACTGACTTTTAAAATAGTAAGGTTCTATCTCTTTACCAAATCGTTCATCTAAAGGATCTCTTGCTATCTTTATTATATCCAATGGGTCATCTTTGTATACCTGTGAGGAAAAATAAACACAAGATTTTACCTTAAAATAATTTTCTAAGCTAATAATAGGATATTGTCCAGGCGTATATCCAATAAACATAAGTGGGACCTTATATTTCTGCGCTTGCTTAAGCGTTGTGCCAAAAACCATCCCTTGACAGACAACGCATACACTACTCATCATAGATAAAAGTTCTTTCGGATAGGGCAAGGGAGAAGATAGATCTGACTTTAATATCTTTACCAATAACTCAGTGGGTATTTTTGTAGAGATATGTGCAATATTTAATCTCTTAACTATTACCTTTATATTATTCACTGCTTGAGGAGAAAGAAAACAATTATCCAAAGTGTGAGCTAATATATTTAACTTAAATTTATTCTTCAAGAAGTACAAAAGAAAAGTACTATCTTTACCTCCACTATATGCTACTACACAATCGTATTTTTTTTTCTTTTTCTTTAAACTATTTATCAAATTCAAAAACTCTTTTTTTAATTGTATTTTAATCGAACTCTCCCGCTCTTTATAAATATCGTAGTAAAAGCAATAATTACAAATACCCTCCTCACTAAATTTTACGCCAGGATAAGTTTCAGGTAAAGCACACCGTTTACATCTTTTTATCTTTTCTTTATCCATAAAATATCATTTTTTACTTTTTAAACGCTTATCTATATAATTAACTATATCGCTAAATCTTTCTACATTCTTAAAAGCTCCTCCAGGAATATCTATTTTAAATGTTTCTTCTATTGCATATATAATTTCAATAGCTGAGAAAGAATCTATCCCTAAATCTTCTACTAATAAAGACTCGGGTTTAATCTTATCGGGTTCGATCCCTTTCTCTTTTAAAAATATCTCTTTTATCTTTTTTTCAATTTCTTTGGGAATCATCCTACTCATTTTTCTACCTTCCTAATCCATTATTAATTAAAATTAAATTTTTCTATCTTTTAACCACACTATATGGTTATAAAACAATTCCCCTAAGGTTACCTTTGCTAACATTAAGAAGGCATCTCCTCTATTGTAATCTATATCTATTTCACAATCAGGATGTATCTTCCTTGACATCTATAAAATGATTTTTCTTTCTCTCTCACTTTTGATACTGTTCTAAAAGTTCTCTAAGTAAACTTGCATCTTTTTTACTCATCTTAACAAAACATCCACCAGTAGAAAATATATCTATATCCTCTTTAGATACTGGTTGGCTATGAAGTATTTTTACTTTTGCTTTAATAAAGCTATAAGATACCCTCTTAACTATCTTATTTTTGGGAGAGGGTAATAATTCAATTTGGATATCTATGAAAGATTTTGGTGGTTGATTGCTAGAAACAAAACTGAT
Organism: Candidatus Omnitrophota bacterium; assembly: GCA_023819315.1. GTDB lineage: Bacteria > Omnitrophota > Gorgyraeia > Duberdicusellales > 4484-171 > JAMWBQ01. Next base: position 39,500 of record JAMWBQ010000002.1, on the reverse strand, counting down.
CCCATCTTTACTTATATCTTTAGACCTTGCTCGTATTTTTACACTACCACGTTTAGGTAAAATATTAAAGTTATAATTTACTGGCAAAGATATAGTAAACCGTGGACTTTTCCTCCGTTCTTGATTCTTTATATTATTCATCGCTTACTCCTTTCTATAGATTGTAATAATCTAATTTGCGCGTTTAACTATTTTAGCCGATTGATAAATTTGTTTAAATCTATCTACGAATTTAATAAAAAGAGCTGTGGGGTTATTTAAATCTAAATGCATAAGCTGACAAATATCACTACCATCAAAAAATGGCTCTAAAGGTATTTTTGTTACAATATCCCTAACTATCCTAAACCCTAATCTTTCGTATATGTCACTAGTGCAATATTTATTTCCCTGGATGATAAAAGCATCGGTTATCTGGTTCTCTAATCCCCACGAATAGCACATAGTGATAAGAACCATACCAACTTGGCTATGAACATTCCTGAATCGTCTATACTCCTCATCAACCGCTAAACGAGAAACCTCCGCTACTCTTTTATTATTGGTAAATAATTGGTTAAGCAAATAATTAAACGTGTGAGCATGTCGGGGTAAATTAAATTTTTTAAAAAAATAATTTATCTCAATATGTTCCAACTCTTCTCCCTGACGCAAGGGAGTGATACGAACTACCCCCACTACCTTACCGTTATCCAAAGCAGAGATATGGATAGAATAGAGATCACAATCCTCTCTGAGTTCGCCATCCTTAGTTAACACACTCTCATCGTAGAGACCTTCTTCCATATAAACTTTCCCTCGTAAAAGACATATCTCTTTAAGACAGTGTTCCCACAAATCATTATCACAAACTATCTGGGAAGAATCTCTTATAAGGTTTGATTCTCTTTGCTCCAAAATTAAATACTCTATCATCAAATAATCATTTAACTAATTTTAGATATAATTTTTGTCCAATAATCATATTAGACTAATTACCGGTGATAATGGTAGGAGTTACAGTAATTATCAATTCGTTATCTATAACTGTATCTTTCTTGTAAGAAAAAAGTACTCCCAAGATGGGAATATTACCCAGGAATGGTACTCTATAAATATTCTCTCTTTCTTCTTTAGTAATTAAACCTCCCATTATAAAGGTTTCGTTATTTTTTACCCTAACATTAGCTGTAGCCTTTCTTGTTCTCATCCAGGGGTACTCTTCGTTAGGACCTCGCCAACTATAGATATAACTTACCTCCGGCTCCACTTTAATTACTACAAAATCATTCTCAATAATAGAAGGCGTAATTTTTAGTTTTATTCCCGGGTCAGCGAATCTAACCTCGGTAGTAGTGGCTCCACTGGTAATGGTAGTAACCGTATAGGGAACTAAATCACCTACAAAAATCGTGGATTCTTTATTATTCAAGGTGGTTACTCTTGGGCTAGATAAAACATGGGCTTTATTTTTATTCTCCAACATCTTAATAATTGTATCAAATTGAATAGCATTGCGTGAGAGGCGATAAATTTTAAAAGGTGTCTCTAAGGCAGTTGCCGGGTCGGATAGAGCTTTCTGGCGTTGACTTTCCTGAAGATTTAATGTAACTGAATTAGCCCAATCGATACCAATTTCTTTTAAAGCATCCTTATCTATCTCAATAATTTTTGCTTCCAAAATAACCTGTGGTTGAGGTTTATCTAATTTTGCAATTATGCTCTCTATCTTACTTATTTCCTCAGGATTACCCATAACGATTAAAGTATTCGTCTCTTCACCAATATTAACTGTTCGTGCAATATCTTTTATCATCTCTTTTGCTTCTTGGGCATTTAAGTTTTCTAATTTTATCACTTTGGTCATAATTGTCTGTTTTCTAATATTTTCTTTTGTAGAAATGAATAGGGAGTTACCCACCTGATAGGAGGCTAATCCATAGGCACTATAAATTATATTAAATGCATCCTCTAAAGGAACCTCTTTTAAATGTAAATCTACTTTTTGTTCCCTAATTAGAGGGTCAATAACTAAATTTAAACCAGCCACCTCAGCTACAGTTATTAGAACATTTTCCAGCTTAGCATCACTAAATTCTAAATCAATCTTTTTATCCTTTATATGAGGTGATAGGTAAGCTTGAATAATCCTTTCTGAACCAGAAATTATTTCTGGCTGAGAAGGTTGTTTCCTTCCCTGTAGAGAAAGTTGACGAATTTCTTCAAGGTAAGTTTCAATCTCGTTAGATATATCTGAACTCTTTTTCATTAATTCCCCTTCTTTCAATTCATCCTTACTAAAAACACATATACAAAAAGTTAAGATATAAATCATAAATAAAATAACACAAATCTTACTCCTCATCATTCCCTCCTAATTTTACCACTAACTTTTCATCTCCCTTCTTTAAAATTATCCTATTTATCTCTATATCATCTATTGTATATTCGCCAATAACATCACCTTTCTTAAATACTCCCTTTTTAAAAGGAGTCTCCATAAAAACGTAAGGGATACCTTCTAATCTAACTACTCCTATAATCTTTATCTCGTCTCCAATATTAACATTTAATCTGCTTAAACTCCCCCCTAATAATGGCTTAAAAGGGTCACGGCTAAATTTAAAATCATAGGGTTGAAGACGCATAATCGATTTGACCAGTTCATCTGTCTCTGAGAGATAAACTATTCTTCTCTTATCTGTTCTCTTGGTAACTCTGGTTGTCTTATTTACTTTTTTACATCCCGTATCAGTGATTATAAAAAATAATAGGAATAATAAAACAAAAACTTTCATTTTCTTTTTATTTCCTCCCAATCTCTAAGACTATAAATATTTAATACAAATGAACAAGTAAGTAGGGGGTATTTATTTAATCTTATTTCTATTTCAGGTAAAGCGATGAGCTGACGATATTTCTCTAAATAAATTAAAAAATTTACAATATCTTGAAATGTTCCTTCAACCTTCATATCAATAGGCAAAAATGATATAATAGGGCCACTAATTTCTTTAGAAGACTTACGTTTATCCTTATCTTTAAGATTACCCATATCATTAGGAGAACCTTTCTTAGCTGATACCTTTGCTTTTGCTAAAGGAGATAGTACTCCTTCTTTATCCACCTCTTCAACCTTTTCAAAATTCTTTGTCTGCATATTAATGATATTAACTTTACTTTCCTTAGCAAAAGAAGAAATCTTCTCTAAAAATGAAGCAATATCTTTATCGCTAAACAGATACTGAGAAAACTCTTCTTTCTCCTTCCTTAACTTATATATAATCTCCTCAAAATTTTTAATTTCATCCCTAAAATCATTGAGAAAATTCTCCTCTTCTCTTACTTTGTTAGCTATACTTTTACATCTTAAACTACTCTTTATTACAAAAAAACCAAGAAATAAAGTGTAACAAATACATATTATTACCCCTAACAACTTTATACGAAAAATACTTACTCCTTTCATAATTCTCATCTTTCTTTCAACCTCGCAATTATTCCAAAAGAAAAAGTTCTCTTGCCTTCCTTCTCTTTACTCCGCATAAAATCAAATTTTAGATCAGTAAGTACTTTTGAATTTTCTAAATTCCGCATCAACTGGGCTACAGACTCTATCTGTAAGGTTTCTCCCTTTATCTCCACCCTACCCGATTTAGCTACCTTAAAAGAATTTAGAGATACCTCTTGAGGTAAATTTTCCACAATATCGCCAAAAACTCTTGACCATGAGATTCTATTAATCTCTCTTATTACTTCAGCTTGATTGAGTAAACGCTCTTTAATAGCTAAAAGTTCATTCATTTCTGCACTTAGCTGATTAGCTTTGCTTTCTAATAAAACTACTTCAGACTTTATTTCTTTTAATTTTTTGGTAAGAATTCTCTCACGAAAAGAATTTATAAATATGATTCCACCTAAAAGAAAACCTATAATAATTATGTAACTAATAGATAAAAATAGCAGTTTATTAAGTTCTCTCTTAAATTTAAGCGGTAAAACCAATTTCTCAAAAGAAAATTCACTCTTATAGTTTTTTATATAAGAAATTAAAGAACTAACAGCGATACAGTAGATAGGATTAAGCAACTCTTTATCCTCAACTTTAATGTTAGATAATCGTTCTATATCTAATCTGTTAACTGTGCTACCTAATCCCTCGTTTAATAATTTATCAAAAGGTATATCCTCTTTATCATCCCAGACTAACCAAACATTATGAGGGATATCGCGTTTATATTCAACACTATAAGCTCTAAACAATCGCCTCAATTCCTCCTGCCAATTTGAAAAAACAATACTATTAACTTTTCTTTCCTCATCTTTAGATAAATACAACTCAGATTTCCCTATGTTACTTACATAAAAAATTTTACACTCATTATCCAAAAATATTAAAATATAACTACATTTATCATCCAAAACTATCAAAATCCCTTCAGAAAGATTATCTAATCTATATAAAACGTTAAGAAAATTTAGGGGTGATATTTCTATACTCTCCAGGGAAATAGAAGTTAAAAACGGTCTTATTCCTTCTACAATACAATTAAGTAACTCTTTAAGGATAGCTACAAATATAACTTTGATTTTCTTATCTGTCGGTTCGTAAGGGAAATAGATATATTCAAACTCCTTATTGGAAAAATTAGGTATCTTCTCAATTTCCCCAGGAACAATTTCCTCCATCTCTTGATGGGACATTTTGGGAAAAACGAGTTGGTGAGTAACTATATCGTTACGAAGAAGAGAAATAAATATCTTTTGAGGATAAGATTTATCTTTAGCTAAAATTTGTTGGAGAGCTGAGTTAATAGCTGAGGGAGAAAAAAGGGTAGATTGGATATCCAATCTACCCCATTTAGTGAAAACAAAATTTTTTTTATTTATCTTTTCAAGATAAACATAAATTATTTCCTGCTGGGTTAACCCTAACCCTAAAAAAACTTCTGACATCAATCCTTAGTTATGTGTCTCTGCTTGTGGCCAGCCAGCAAAATGAGCACTTTCATCTACATGATATCCATTTGCACCATCCCCTATAATATTGTACGCTACACCAAAAGGACAGGTAGGTGTTCCTTCTAAATATCCCCCTCCAGTTAACTCATCAATCGTATCACAACTTGCCCAATTTCTTGTTTCTGTATAACACATCTGAATAGCTGTGTTAATAGCACGAATATTAGAAGCACACTCCTTAGTATTTGCTTGACGAATTGCCCGCAAAGTATTAGGTAAAATTATGGCAATCAAAACACCTATGATAACAAGAACAACTAATAACTCTACCAATGTAAAACCTCTTTTCATAATTAATCACCTCCTCTTATTATTTATACCATAAAATATATATAAATGCAATAATAATTTATTAGCTTCTTGGTAGACCTTGCCAGAGTTTAAAAATAGGTAAATAAATCGCCAAAAGGACAAACATAACTATCCCTCCCACAATAATAATTAATGCTGGTTCGAGAAGAGAGAGAAATTTATTCATCCTTTTATCCAGCTCTTCCTCAAAATACTGAGAAACTTTTATAAGCATTTCTGCTAAAGACCCACTATGTTCTCCCACAGCTACCATCTCGATGAGAAGGGAAGGGAAAATATTTGTACTTCTTAATGCTTCGCTAAGATACTCTCCTTCAGTAATTCTTTGCCCAACCCAAACCAAATGATTCTCTATCTCTTTATTTAATATCGTAGCTTTTGCTACCTCTATACTCTGAGATACAGGCACACCACTACCTAAGAGCAATCCCAAAGAACGGACCAATCTACTCAATGATGCTATATAAAAAATCCTACCAAATATAGGTATTTTTAATTTTAATCGGTCAAGGAAAAGACGACCTTGGGGATGAGAAGATAATTTTTTGTAAAGGATAATTATCCCTAAAAAAACCAATCCTACTATAATCCAAAAAATAAAACTACGCATAATTAAAGAAAGTTTAATAATAAGTTGGGTAAGATAAGGTAGTTCTACTTTTATCTTGGCAAATACTTTTTGAAATGTAGGAACGACTATTACAAGCATAAGTATAACCACCAAAATAGCAAATCCTAAAACGAACATAGGATAACTAGTAGCTTTCTTAATTTTACCTATAAATTCTTTCTGGTTATTAAGATACTCTGAAATCCGTTTCAATATAGGTATAAAACCAGCTCCTGTCTCTGCTACCGGTAGTAATGCTCGATACATTACAGGAAAAACATCGGGGAACTCATTGATCGCCTGGGAGAAACTTGCTCCTGTAGAAAGACGATTACGTATTTGACTGATTACTACTTGCATCTGAGGATTATCTGTCTCTTTCCAAATAATCTCAAAAGATTTAAGTATAGGTAATCCTGCCTCTAATATAGATGTAAGTTGATGGGTGAAAATAATAATATCATCCATGGTTATTCGTTTAGAAAAAATACTCCTTCTACTTTTTTTAGGAGATAAATTTATAATATAGTAACCTGCTTCTCTTAGTTGTTTCTTCAATAATTTTATATCCTCTGCTTCAGCAACACCAGAAAATACTCTACCAGTCTCATCTTTTACTTTATAAACAAAAATTGACATATTATATACCCTCCACAAAAGCTACACGACTAACCTCTTCCAAAGAAGTTATTTTGGCTAATGCTTTTTTCAAACCGGAAATTTTTAAAATATCCATCCCTTTAGAAATTGCTAATTTTGCAATTTCTAATTCTGTCGCTCTTTTTAATACCAACTCTCTTATAGAATCATCCATGGCAAAAATCTCAAATATACCAACCCTACCTTTATATCCCATACCAAAACATTTATCACAACCTTTAGGTTTGGCAAGCGTAACTGTCTGTGAAACAGGAAGTAACGAATTAATCCACTCCCAAAGCGAAGATGTAGGTACATATTCCTCTTTACAAAATGGACATAGCTCGCGAACTAATCTCTGTGCTATTACTCCTATAACCGCTGAACCTATTAAAAATGGCTCAATATTCATATCTAAAAGCCTTGTAATTGCTCCCGCTGACGTGTTAGTATGAAGGGTGGAAAGTACAAGATGACCAGTCAATGCTGATTGAATAGCAATTTCTGCTGTTTCTGTGTCTCTTATCTCTCCTACCATTATCACATCAGGGTCCTGTCTTAAAATATGTCTTATAGCGGTAGCAAAAGTATAGCCGGCGCGCACATTGATATAAGTCTGATTAATCCCTTCTAATTCATATTCTACAGGATCCTCTACAGTAACGATATTACGAGTCTCATCATTGAGAATATTAAGTATAGAGTATAAAGTAGTAGTTTTACCACTACCTGTAGGACCAGTAACCAAAATCATCCCGTAAGGTTTACTAATAAGATTCTTAACAATCCTCAACTCCTCTTCATTCATCCCTAACGTTTCTAATGGTCTTAGAATACTCTTCTTATCCAATAATCTAAGCACAACTTTCTCACCAAATATATCGGGTAAGGTAGATACTCTTACGTCTACATCAGGAGCATCTTTACCTAAACTAATTCTACCATCCTGAGGTTTCCTCCTCTCCGCGATATCCATACCAGAAATAATCTTTATACGAGAAATTACTGCCGCCTGAAGTTCTTTAGGCACAACCATCTTCTCGTAAAGAATACCATCTACTCGAAAACGAATACGTAACTTTGTTTTCTGTGGTTCAAAATGAACATCGGAAGCTTTCTGTTTCACTGCCTCCATTATTACAGAATTAACTAATTTAACTATGGGAGCATCTTGAGCCTTAGCTTCTAATTCTTCCAAAGGTAACTCTTCCTCTTTTAAACTATCCTTGGTAGAAATCTCTTTTATTGCTTCTGTTACAGAACGCAAGTCCCCAAAGTGTTTATCTAAATAATTCTTTATATCGCTCAAACTTGCCATAACTGGTCTTATCTTATAATTACTCATATTTTTTAACTCCTGTAGAACTACAAAATCTAAAGGGTCATTTATCGCTACTATTACATAATCACTATCCACATCTACAGGGGCTATATTATGTTTTTTAAGATAAGAAGGGGGAAAAAGGTTAAACACAATTTCTTTTGGCTCTACTTTGGTAAGATCAATTATAGGAAGTTTATGTTGTTGAGCTAATATTTCTGTTATCATCTGTTCATTAGCTATTCCCTCCTCTATTAAAATCTCTCCTAATTTTTTGCCTGTCTTCTTTTGTATATCTAAAACATGGTGCAATTGCTCGTTGTTAATAATTCCATATTTTATAAGTATCTCACCTAATTTAAGATAAAAAATATCTTTTTCTAACGGTTTTTCTTCTCCCATAGTTACCCCAATATCTATTTACATAAATCTAAAGAAAGAATTAATCCTAATCCAAATAAATATATTATAATTGTTGTTCTCTTGCTTGTCTATCCTCTAAAGAAAAATCATCTTGCGTGTTCTTAGAATCATCTTGAGGTAAGGTAAACTCCCCTTTATCTTTATCTAATCCTCCTGTAGAACGAAAAGAAAAAGCCACCACAGCAACTCCTAAAACCATTATCACTATAAATAATATAACCATATACCCCCCTTTTTTTATATCCTACATTTATTATAAACTAACCATAAAAATATGCAATCATATCTTTAATCATCTCTTAAAGCTTCTTTTATTACCTCTACAATATTTTCTATCTGAGCATGAGTTAATTCAGGAAACATAGGTAAAGATAAAACTTTATTTTGCATCTCTTCAGCTACAGGGAAATCACCCCATCTATACCCTAAATCTTTGTAAACATCCTGTAAGTGTAAACTCAAAGGGTAATAAACCGCCGAATAAATACCTTTATCCTTTAAATACTGTTGGATAAAATCACGCTTACTATCTAATCTAATGGTATAATAGTTAAAAGTGTGCTTATACAAAGTATTAGAGTTAAACAAATCGTAAGGGGGAGTTAGGATAGATTTTCCTGTAAGAAGATTATTGTAATACAAAGCATTCTCTCTTCTTCTTTCTATCCAATTATCTATGTGCCTTAATTTTACTCGCAAAATTGCTGCTTGCAATGTATCCAGTCTACTGTTAAAACCATGTAAACTATAGTAATACTTATTGGTAGAACCGTGATTGCGTAGCATCTTTATCTTTTGAGCAATTTCTTCACAGTTAGTTACTACCATACCTCCATCTCCAAAAGCACCTAAAGTTTTTGCAGGGAAAAAACTAAAACAACCGCAATCACCCCATACCCCAACTTTCTTGTGTCTATACTCTGCACCAAATGCCTGAGCACAATCCTCAATGATCTTTAATTTATAACTTTTAGCAATGGTTAAAATATCATCCATATTGCAAGGTAAACCATAAAGATGAACAGGAATAATCGCTTTAGTATTCTTTGTAATTTTTAACTCAATCTTCTTAGGATCGATATTGTAAGTATCCTCCTCAATATCGCAAAAAACAGGTTTTGCCCCTACCCTACATATTGCTTCTGCAGTAGCAATAAAAGTAAAAGGAGTAGTAATAACTTCATTCCCTCTTTTAATATCACAAGCAGATAAGGCTAAAACTAAAGCATCTGTTCCTGAAGCTACCCCAATAGCAAATTTTGCTCCTATATATTTCGCTAACTCTTCTTCAAAAATACTAACTTCTTTACCTAAAATATAATCACCTTCTGCCACTACATTTTTAATAGCAGAATCAATTTCTTCTTTTATACTCCTATATTGTAACTTTAAGTCCGTAAGAGGTATAGACATAATCAACTCCTTACCACATTATTCGTACCCATACTTTTTAATAAACCATTTTTTTATGATCTGAACGGAGAATAAATAGGCTAATACAATAAAAAATAAAACTATAAAATATACCAAAGGGAGAGAGATAAATTGAAAATATTTTCCTAAAGGTAAAAATGGCAATATCAACCCTATAGTAACAATATATATAGAAGTGAAGATCAAGAACTGACTGGGTTTACTTTCTACAAAAGGTATCTTACCCGTCCTGATTATGTGAATAACTAAAGTTTGTGTGCAAAGAGATTCTAAAAACCATCCTGTGCGGAATAATTCCTGGGAAAAACCAAATAATCCCAAAAGCACACCAAAAGTTATAAAATCGAAAAAAGAACTAACCGGGCCAAATATCAACATAAATTTCTTTATATAATTTACATTCCACGGCCTTGACTTAAGTAAATATTCCCTATCTACCTCATCAGAAGGGATAGCTATCTGGGATATATCGTATAAAAGATTATTCAATAGTATCTGTATAGGTAACATGGGTAAGAAAGGTAAAAATATACTTGCTCCTGTAACGCTAAGCATATTACCAAAATTTGAGCTTGCTCCCATTTTTATATACTTGAGAATGTTACCGAACGTCTTTCTACCTTCTAAAACTCCATCAACGATAACAAGAAGGCTCTTTTTTAAAAGAATTATATCGGAAGACTCTTTAGCAATATCTACAGCATTATTTACAGAAATACCCACATCGGCAGATTTAAGAGCTAAGGCATCGTTTATGCCATCGCCTAAATAACCCACGATATGATTATTCCTATGCAAAGCATTTATCACCCTTTCTTTCTGGAAAGGGGATAAACGAGCAAAAATATTAACGCTTTTTACTAACTCCTGTAATTCCTTATCGCTTAGTTTCTCTACCTGCTCACCATTGGCAAACCCTTTAATATCCAATCCTACCTCACTACATATCTTCTTAGTTACTAATTCGTTATCACCTGTCAAAACTTTAAAATCTATACCTAATCCCTTTAAGGTTTCTATAGTTTTTTTAGCAGAAGGTTTGGGAGGATCTAAGAAAGCTATATAACCTTTCAAAATCAAACCCTGCTCATCCTCCTTGGTATATCTATCCTTTGGTTGCTCGAAATCCTTATAAGCGATAGCTAAAACACGAAATCCCTCGGCACTTAAAGAATCGTATTCGTTCTTTAAATCCACAAGGAGTATCTTACTCTCATCTAACTCAAAAATTTCACCATCAAGCTCAAATTTGGCACAACGTTTATATATCTCTTCAGGTGCTCCTTTAACAATCATCCTATGTTTACCCTCGTTTTCTACTACCACGGACATCAATTTACGGGAAAAATCAAAAGGCACCTCATCTACCTTCCTATACTCTTTTACCACCAACTTCTTATATTTAAGAACCGCTCTATCCAATATATTCTTCAAGCCAGTCTGATAAAAACTATTTATATAAGCAAATCTCAATACATCTTCATCTTCTTTTCGTACCACATCGCAATATTTTTCTAATATAATCTTATCTAAAGTTAACGTGCCAGTTTTATCTGTACATAAAACATCCATTGCTCCAAAATTCTGGATAGCATTTAATCGTTTAACGATAACCTCTTTTTTTGCCATAGAGATTGCTCCTTTAGAAAGATTAATTGCTAAAATCATTGGTAACATCTCAGGAGTGAGACCAACAGCAACGGAAATAGCAAAAAGAAATGCTTCAATGATGTTACCTTTAGTAAAAGCATTTATGGCAAAGATTACTAAAACTAAAATAATCATAAGTCTTATCATAAGCCAAGTAAATCTATGAATGCCTTTCTCAAAACTACTCTCTAAAGTGAGATCAGCAAGTTTCTTTGAGAGAACACCAAACTGTGTATAAGGACCCGTCTTTACCACTACACCTAAACCTGTCCCACTTACTACACTTGAACCCATAAAGGCAATATTACCGATTTCTCCTATAGATTTCTTTGAAGAAGAAATTGGCTCAGCGGTTTTTTCTATGGGGAAAGATTCTCCTGTAAGTGCTGATTGATTAATAAAGAGGTCCTTACAAGAGATGATTCTTAAGTCAGCAGGAATCATATCCCCGGCAAATAAATCAACTATATCTCCCGGCACAATATACCTAATATCTACTTCCTTGGGCTTACCATTACGATAAACCGTAGCTGTGGTGCGCACCATTTGGCTCAATTTTTCTACCTCTCTTCCCGCACGATACTCTTGAATAAAAGAGAGGAAAACACTAATAACTGCCATTATAATTACTAAAATAGCATTAACCTTCTCTCCCAAAGATATGGAGAACCCTGCTATTATCAAGAGGACAATAACTAAAGGATTAATGAATTTAGAAAAGAATTGTAAAAGAACCGTCCTACGCTTCTTCTTAATAGGCTCATTATAACCATACTCTTCTAATCGTTTATCTACCTCTTTCTCAGTTAAGCCTTTTAGAGAAGTATTTAGCTTGGCAAAGAGAGCATCGGGAGGACAACTTATGTAATCAAAATCCCAATTTTGTGCTTTAATATTATCTTTACCCATCGCTAACCAATTATAACATAACTACCTTATCAAATAAACTATAATAAATTTACCTACATAATAAAGTAAAATCGCAAGAATCACACCTACGTTTATCTTCCACCGGTTGAAAAGGCACATTTAAATCCCACAGTTCAGAAAATATCGCCTCAAGTGCTCTAAGACAAATATTCATAACTTTATCCCTGTGAGGATAATCTTCTTTAGAAATAAATACTTTCCTCTCCAAGGTGCGCAAATTATACAATTCAGCGTTAACGTTAAAAGAAGAAAATTCCTGTGATACGAAATAATAGTAAATAGGCAGTTGAAATGACCTTATATTCTCGTAAATAGATTCTCTATCCAGTTTCATACTTTCCAAATTAGTTAACCTCTTAGGTAGCAATTCTGAACTACCTGTTTTGTAATCTATAATAACGATACTACCATCACTAAACTCATCTATTCTATCTACAGTATAAGTAAAAAATATTTCTTTACCGTTAAATGATATTGAACCTGAACGTTTCTCCTCTAAGCAGATAATTTTGTGAACATCCCGTATAACTTCGTTATCCAAAAATTTATTTAATCTGTTAACGATCACTTCTTTTAAAAGGTAAGCATCAGATTTCATCCTACGTGCTAATTCGTTATTAAACTTCTCCTCCATCCTTTTAAAAAAATTTTTGCGGAATTTATTATCTATCAAAGGTTTCCTACCCTTGAAATGTAAAAATTCCTCCTCTAACAACTCGTGTATAAATAGTCCTATATGAGAAGCTTCCGGTTCATCTAATAATTCCTCTTTTTTTTCTAAACCTAAAATGTATTCGTAATAAAATCTTAATGGACACCTTAGGTAAGTGTTGAGGGCAGTGGAAGAATAAATATGGCCCTTTAAGAAATCCACAATCTGGGGAGATTTCTCTACAGTTAACCTTTGATTAACTATCTGCACAGGAAAATAAATTTCCCCTATATCCACGATATCTAATTTTCTCATCTCTCTTTGCTTTTCCCAAAGAATCTGTTCAATAAACCTACTCTTTTCTTTCTGAGAATTCTCTTCGTATACGAGATACACATTCTTGGCTGAAGAAACCAGTCGCATAAAATGGTAACGCTGAATCTCCTCTTCCTTTTCTAAACGGTTCAGCCCTAAACTTACCATTACTTCTCGGGGAACTAATGGTTCGTATACTTTGAGTTTAGGGAAAACTGACTCGTTCATGTCCATTATAATTACGTTATCAAAGTTAAGAGACCTCGTCTCCAATATACCTAAAATCTGCACTCCTTTTAACGGTGAACCAACAAAAGGAATTACTTCCCCTTCTATCCTCTGATGAAAAATTTCCCATAACTGCAATATTTCAAATTCCTCATCTTTAAAGGAAAGACTATTAAACTCCTCTGTGATAAAATAGATTCTTTCCAATACTTTTAAATTAATAGGGAACTGTGCAAACATACTTTTTTCTAACAAAACTTTAAGTAAATTATCTAAAACCAAAGAAAAACTACTAAAAGTTCTAACACCATCCCAAGATTTAAAAAATAAAAAGTGTATTTCCCTCAATACATTTTTGCAATCATCTCTACTTATATTTATATCCATATTGGCAAGTGTTTCCAAGGTAAGAGAATACACCTGTTCTTCTCTTTCTATCTCTCCCAAACTTAAGAAAATACTCCCTCCCAAAGAACTCTCTATCTTTCCCTGCAATAGTTCCTCTATCTTATGGACTAAAACGCGGGTTAGCGAAGAATCAGCAATTATTTTAAGATTTTTTACCAAAGGATGCTTTAAAATATTCAAGTAATCTTTGGTATAGTAACGATTATCCTTCTTACCTTCCTCCGCTTTATGAAGAAAATTAAATAGGACATAAAGAGAAGTATTTTTTAAAGGGTATCCTAAAGAAACGTTAAAATCATCGATTAGAGAAGAAATCAATCCTAAAAGAGGAGAAACCATATCTGCTCTTGGCACAACTATAACCGTACTATCTTTTGAACTAATTCTTTCTCTAAGAATACTTTGCACTGCACAAATCTGTGAATGCATATCAAACCCTTGATAGAAATATATATTGGGGAATTTACCTTTATATGGCTGGGTAGGTTTTATTCTTGGTTTATCTCCTAAATCTTTAAAAAAATCATTCAACACAGACCACTCCTCAGGCGAACCTTGAAATACAAATATACCTTTACCTTTATTATAAATATCCAAGAATATCTTGCGTTGGGTAGAGTGAAGATAGAAGAAATTACAAAATATTATTTCATCAAACTCATCCCATTCTTCCTCCTTAACAATTTTTAAAGCAAACATATAAAGTCTGCCTCGTGAATAAATATTATTCTTCTCTAATTCTGTATGGTAGAGTTGTCTTAATCTGCTTATATCTGTTAGTAACTGATTAATGAGCGGGGGAACATCGTATCCTATCTCGGCGTTTTTTTCAATATGATATAACTTCTCGTTATCGATATCCTCTAAATCTAACTGCTCGATAAAAGAAACTATCTCCCTCGCCCAGGGCAAAAAATCGCTGAATTTATCCTTACCAATCAAAAGATTAGGGAAATGTTCTTTTACGAGTTTGTAGATAATAAATGCTGATTCTAATTCTGATATTCTTGAAACAACTTTATCTTTACTTACCGTATAATCTACAAATTCATCTATAGAAAATATTTTGGGTGGTAAAAAACTTCTCTTTAATTTCTTAGAAATAGCTCGCTTAAGGAATAATCCTGGCCGTTTTCCTCCAAATACGCAAGCTATCCTACTCAAATCGTTACCATCCTTAACAAAATTACTGCATAAAAATTCTGTTATTCTCTCTATAAAATCTTCGTTTAAATCGTAAATTATAATCCTATCCATAGAGTATCTATTATAAATCAATCTATAGTTACAACTTTTATCTCATCAAGGTAGACAATAAATCCTTTTACATCATAATTAGGGTATATATCTTTTACTATATCTATATACTCTTTTACCTGTTTTTTATGTTCTTCCAAATTTTCTTGCGAACTCTTATAATCGATAATCCAAATTTGTTTACCACGAATAATCATACGGTCAATGCGCTTGGTTTCCCCAAAACGATTAACTATCTCTTTTTCTTTATAGACTCTGCCATCAGGTATGTAAAAAAACGGTTTCAATATCTCGCTATTCAAAATATTATTAAGAATATTTTCATACTCTTGTAAATCAGACACAAAAGGATATTTAGCTCTTAGAGAACCAATTGTCATCTTTATAAGAATACTTTTATCTTCTTTGTTAAGGTTATCGATAAAAGAAAGTGCATAATGTAACATCTCACCTTTTAAAATCCTCTCCCTATCTTTAAAATAATCAATATCTATAAATTCCTCCCTAACTTTTTCCCACCAATCTTTATGTTGTAAATTCTGTGGTTTAATCAGAATTTGTTTAGTTTTTTCTTCTCCTTTATCGTAAACTATTTTTCTGCCTGATTTGGCAAATAAATCAGGAATCAGATAGTTAGCTTTATTGAAATTACCCGAACTCTTCTTAGGTATAAAAATGTATAGTTCATAACGTGGGCGCGTAAAAGCTACATAAAGAGTATTTAACTCATCTATACAAGCATTCTTATAGTTATTTATATATACCTTATTCAAATTAAAAGAGTACTCCCTATGCATTTTAGTTATCTTTATAAGTCCTACATTCTCAAGGGAAGTAGTGTCTATATAGGAATGTAAACCCTTTACTATCTGGGGAGTAATATCTATGCGTAAAAACGGGATAATTACCACATCGAATTCTAAACCTTTAGATTTATGTATGGTTAAAACTTTTACAGAATCTCTACCTACGAGGTTAACGTAGAGATCCTCTTTAGGAGCTATCTTTAAATAATCAATAAATTCACCTATATCTCTATACTCCTCCTCTTTACTCTTTATCACTTCAAGAAATTTTAAGAAAAAAACTTCGTAACCTTTAAACCTATCGTAAAATGAATATTTTTGATATATTCGCACGATTAAATCGTAAAGAGGAATAAACCCTACTATTTTAAAAAAATATTCAATGTAATTATCCCAATGTTGAGGATACTTATCCCTAAATAACCGATATAAAGGTAATTGGCTATTTATTTTTTGTTTTCTATAAGAAGAAAAAATAAATTCAGCTAATTCTTGATAAGATAAAGAAGTTAATTCCCTAAATATATCCCCTAAGATAAAGCCGGCAAAACTCAAATCATCTATAGGTGAATATAGAAACTTTAATAATGAAATTAACTCTTTTATAAGAGGTTGTTCAATTACATTAAGTGTTTTCTCCGACTCCACAGGGATATTTTCCTCCATAAGCCAAGAGGTAATCAATTGAACTTCATCGTTATCTCGCGTAAGTACTGCTATGTCTTTATATTTAAATCTTTCTCTTAAATCTCTAATTAAACTTACGATTTTATCTCTTATCAACTCATTACGTTCCTCTCGATCTTCCTCATTTAATCTTTCCACTTCTACATATCCAAACTTATTTTTTTCATCGTAATTCTGGAAGGAATCTTTAAAATTCTCTATTATCTCTTTTATAATTTCCTCCTGGTTATTTAACTCTTCACTTATACCGGACACTTTAAGAAAATCCGCTATGTTATCGGGAGAAAATATAAGATTGTTAAACTCCACTATCTCTTTTTGACTACGCCAGTTTTTTGTTAAACGTTCTTCTCTTACGTTGAATTGAATAAATCTATTTCTCACTTCATCAAAAAGATTACTCTCCCCCCCACGAAAACGATATATCGCTTGTTTCTTATCTCCTACATAAAACAAACTGCCTCCCCTCGATAAAGCATCCTCGATCATTGCCTCCAAATTTTTCCATTGCAATAAACTCGTATCTTGAAATTCATCTATCAAATAATGATTAAACCGCACAGCTAAACGATAATACAACTCTGGAAGAGAAATTTCTTTGCCCTCTAAAAGCTGATATGTTTTGCTATTCAACTCCTCTAAAAAAATGACATCTTCCTTAACGGCTACTACTTTAAAAAGTTCAACAATCCTATGAAAAAGCTTAATGTAAGGATTATAAGCGAGCAAAGAATCAAGTTCTACCAATTCTCTTATCATACTTGATAATCTACGCCATTTCTTCTCAAATTTACTATCGGATAAGAAATTTTTATTCATAGGTGGGACTAATTGAACGAATGCCTTGGGGAGTTCGCTTATTTCGAATAAATCTTTATTCTTTTGAAGGAAACTAAAGATGCTTCTCTTAATTTGCCCATTTAAGCCAGAAGGTAAACAAAGAGAAAGTCTCTTCATACTATTTAAAATCACTTTCTTCTTTTTAACGATCTCGTTACTATTTCCTTCGTAGGTCTTGAAAAGTTTACCATACCTATTACTTAAGGAAAATAAAAATTGCATTAATCTCTTTATATCTTCTTTAGGAAACCACCCACTTTTATTCTCTACAAATAGGTAGTGCCGTAGAAATTCTTCCAAAATTTTATATAATTCTTCCTTATAAAAAGCCTCTTCAATAGCTAAATCAAGACAATAAGAAATGAGCTCAGTATAATCCTTTTTTACAGTAAAATTTGCCGAACGTTCAATATGCAAAGCACAACCGGAAAGTAAAGAATTTACAAAACTATCTATGGTCTGTATAGAAAAGAAATTATAATGCCTAACTATCTCGTGTAAAACTTTATGCGCTTTTTTCATCGCAAAATCTTTATCTACTCCTAAATTATCTAAGATATCTTTCTCTTCATCAATACTACTAAAAGCATCTAAAGCTATCTTTTTTAATAAATCTAAAATTCTCCCTTTCATCTCCACCGTTGCTTTATTAGTAAAAGTAATGGCAAGTATATTTTTTAAAGGAACTTCATCAGCAGACAAATAGGGGTTAATGAGGAGTGTTAAATACCTCTTAGCAAGAGCATAAGTCTTACCACCCCCTGCAGAGGATTCTACCATCACTACCTCAGGAAACGATAGCTTGTGTTTAATCGTAGACATATAATAATACGATTAACGCCTTAGTGAATGTAGTTTAAATATTTACACTTCTATAAGCCTATAATCAGTAGTTCCTAAACCTATCTCTTCTGCATAGGTGAATTGCTCACTATAGGGGGTTTCGGGGTGAATTTCTTTAAAAATATCTCTCTTTTCTCTATCTATAAGTAGGTCTAAACTTGCTTTATCTAAAGCCACGGGGTCATAACTTAAAAGCAATCCCAAATCTTGGCAATAGCCTTTTTCCTCTTTATTCATACAATCGCACTCTTTAGTAATAAATACACAAAAATTTATGTGAATGCTGCGCTTACCTTTTAAAGAAGCAAAAGCATACTCTACTACTCTCTCCTGAATAAGAGTATATGAGTCTGACCAATTAATAATTATCGCCCTAAAAGGACATAAACTCATACACTGACCACAACCTATGCAAAGTTTACTTACTATACGAAATTTATCATCATCTTTTTCTATACATTGAGATGGACAATTATTGAAACAAATACCACAACCTTTACATTTACTTTTATCTATATAAGGATAAATTTCACAATGTTGAGCCAACTTACCTCTTCTACTCGCTATTCCCATACCTAAATTCTTTATAGCTCCCCCAAAACCTGTAAGCATATGACCTTTAAAATGGGATAGGCAGAGAATAAAATCTATATCTTTCCATATAAGAGAAAGGTAACACTTATTAAAATGTTTTTTATTTATCTCTACCTCTACATAATCGTTACCTCTTAGCCCATCACCAATAATTATAGGTATACCCAACCTATCAAAACCATGGCCTTTAGCCAAACTAATGTGGTCAATAGCGTTCATCCTATCACCGTAATATAGAGTGTTAGTATCAAAAAGAAAAGGCTTTGTTTTATAATTTTTTAAATATCTAACTAAAGGTAAGAGAAAATTGGGATTAACAAAAGATTTATTCCCTCTCTCTCCAAAGTGGACCTTTATACCTAAAAAATCATCCTTCTTTATATTCTCTTTAAAATTAGCTTTTTCTAACAAATCCAAGATAACTTGCGGTTCTTTAAGTAACTGTTGATAATTTATTCTCTTAAAGAATACATCTACCATATTAGAAAAATTTCTCTTTTAATCTTTGATAATAGTAATTAATAAATCGTTCCTCTTTAGCTTGTTCTACATCTATAATCTGAGCACCGGTAAGATAACCTTTTTCTTCATCTATAAATTCTGACCATACTACTACCACTTTGAGTTTTACTGAATCTAAATCTTTAGTTATAAAATAATCTATAAGCAAAACCTGACCAGTTTGCCATTCTTCTTTAGAAGAAAAACATATACCCATAATGCTTAGATTAAAAGATTGTCCCTCTACATAACGACCGGTTTCATTCAATGGTCTAATTTCTAAGAAATCTCCCACCTCAAACCTTAAAAATCTTCTCCGATTATCCATACTCCCCCTTGGTAAAACCTATTTTAGCAATTTAATCGCTTCTCTTAAATCTATCAATCCTTCATATAAAGCTTTACCTATTATTACTCCCCGAATAAAGGGTATTCTTTCTTTAATAATTTTTAAATCATCGTGAGAACTAATCCCTCCCGAAAAAATAACATTTAATCCTTCCATAACTCTTAAATCTTTTAAACCAGATGCTTCTATCCCTACTAAGGTCCCATCCCTACTAATATCTGTATAAACTATCCATTTAACTCCCTCATCTTTAAGATAGAGGATGTAATCTCGCAAACTAAATTGACTTCTTTTATCCCATCCCAAGATCATAACTTTATCATCAAGCACATCTACACCTACTGCTATTTTATCCTTAAAAATATTGACTGCCTCTTTTAAAAAATCAGGCTCAGTTGCTTTAGAACCAATAATAACCCTCTTAACTCCCATACTTATCACATAATCTATCTTCTTTAAAGAACGCAACCCTCCTCCTAACTGTATATCCACACCTAATTCTATAATTTTCCCTATTAAATCTAAATTATCCCCTTCACCAAAAGCAGCATCCAAATCAACTATATGAAGTATGCTTGCTCCCTCCTCTTTCCATCTCTTTGCTACACTATAAGAATCTAAACTATAAACCTTCTCTTTATCTCTTTTTCCTTGATAAAGTCTAACTGCTTTGCCTTTCCTAATATCTATAGCGGGTATAACCAACATATCAACATTCAAAGATAAAATTTCTACAAACTTTTAACCCTAACTCTTGACTCTTTTCAGGATGGAACTGTACTGCCCAGATATTACCTTTATTTAAAGAAGAAACGAATTCTATCCCGTAATTAGTAAACCCTAAAATAACCTCTTTCTGGTAAGGTAGGCAATAATAAGAGTGTGCAAAGTAAAAAAAACTATTATTCTTTATATCTTTAAATAATTTCTCTCTATTTGATTCTATAGTTACTCTATTCCACCCCATATGAGGAACAACTAAACCTTTTTTAGAGAATCTTTTTACTTCCCCTTCAATTAGTCCTAAACCCTTAACTTGTAAAGCTTCCTCGCTTCTCTTAAAAAGTAACTGCATTCCTAAACATATACCTAAGAAAGGGACACCTTCTCTTACTTTATCCTTTATGAGATTAAAAATCTTCCTCTTTTTTAATTCTCTTACCGCTTTACCGAAATGTCCTACTCCCGGCAAAATAATCTTCTTTGCTCTTTTTATAACCAGAGGTGAATCGGTAACAACATAGCTAACATCCCAATGAGCTATAGCCTTAGAAACACTCCTTAAATTACCCATTCCATAATCAATAATTACTATCATTTAATCAATGATACCTTTTGTGGAGGGAATTTGTTTACGACGGGGATCGATTTGCGTAGCATAATCCATAGCTTTACCCAGGGCTTTAAATAAAGCCTCTAATATATGGTGGAGGTCCCCTTCCCCTGACTTTATATTGTAAATTAAACTTATTCCCGAATGATTAACTAAAGCCTCTAAGAACTCCTGCGCATGTTTAAAGGAAAAGCTGGTATTATCAAACCCCTGGTTGATAAGATTTTTACTTCTTAAAAAATCCTCTACACTCAAAATGCCTGATGAACAATTCTCTGTTACCACTCCATGCAGAGTTGGTCTACCACTTATATCTATATTTGCTTCCACTAATACTTTATCCATAACTATAGAGAATGAACCGTAACGATTGATACCAAACTTATCTCCTAAAGCATCCTTTATAGCTTTACCAAGGGCAATCCCTATATCCTCTACGAGATGATGATGCAAATCACCTTTTGCTTCTAATTTCAAATCAAATAAACCATGAAAAGCAAAAAGAGTAAGAAGATGGTCAAGTGCTTCTATACCTGTATTAACTTTCACTTTCCCTCTACCATCTATGCTGAACTCACCTTTAATATCTACTTCCTGTGTTTTCCTTCTAAATATAACTTTTCTTATCTTCTTCTTTCTCCCAACCATAAAACACCTCTTACAATCTCCTCTTTACACTCTCTATATGCTTACTCATACCTTCCAAAGAAGCAATCTTCTCTAATGCTGAAAACTCCTCACTTATAGCTTTCTTAGTATAACTTATTATATGGACCTCTTTTAGAAAATCCCTAAGAGAAAGTGAAGAGAAGAACCTTGCACTACCAGTGGTAGGTAAAACATGACTTGGTCCGGCAAGATAATCACCCAAAGCTACAGGAGTATTTTCCCCTAAGAATATCGCTCCGCTGTTACTTATCTTTCTTAAAAGTGAAGAGGGCTGACTGGTTAAAATCTCTAAATGTTCGGGAGCAATCCTATTAGCTATATCTATCGCCTCATCTAAATTTCTTACCTTGATAACGAATCCTTTAGTATCTACTTTCTTTAACTCGTTAAACAAGCGCCGAGAATTAGTAATTACTATTCCTAATCCATTATGATGTTCTATCTGTGCTTCTAAATCTGCAATAATGTAATCTACTCTTGTAGACTTACCAGCAATAATTACTACTTCGGAGGGTCCTGCTAACATATCTATATCCACTTGTCCAAAAACTTGTCGCTTAGCCTCAGTAACGAACTCATTACCCGGTCCAACAATCTTATCTACTTTTTTTATCGTTTTTGTACCGAAAGCTAAAGCAGCTATAGCCTGTGCTCCTCCTATCTTATACATCTCTTTTATTTTAAGCATTGAACTAACTGCTAAAATAAAGGGATTAACGCTCTTATCCTGACGGACGGGAGAAACTACTACCAACTCTTTCACTCCTGCTACTAAAGCAGGAATAGCACACATATAAACGGTAGAAACTAAAGGTGCTGTTCCTGAGGGAACATATATGCCTAATCTCTCAATAGGAACGTATTTGACTTTAATTAATTTACCATTGGGTTCCTTTAAATTTATAGGTTTACACACCTGGTGACGATAGAATTTAAACACATTATCCATAGCTAACTTAAAAGCTGATATAAGCTGTGAATCCAACTCATTAAAAGCTGAACTTATCTCCGACTCACTTATCCTTAACTCTTTAGGAGATAATTTCACCTTATCAAATTTTCTCGTATATTCTATTACTGCCTTATCCCCCTCTTCCCTAACCCTTTTTATAATTTTACTTACTTTTTCTACAATTCTTTGTTTTCGGTTCTTCCTTTTCTCCAAAATCTTATTTAAACCACGAATATCTTTTAAAGCAATCATAACTTAACCTCGTGAGTTAAAAATTTTTTCACTATCTCTCTGCAAGATAATATATCCGCTGGCTTTACAAATACTCCCTGGGCAACCAATTCCTTACCTCCACCTTTAACACCAATTTCCTCCCTGTATTTTGCTAAGAATTTGTCGGGAGTTACTCCTTTCTCTTTAAGATCTGAAGTAACCGCACATACAAAAATATATTTACCATTGTATAAAGAAATTAAAAAGACAAATGAAGATAAGAATCTTTCTCTAATAATATCGGAGAGAAAAAGTAAATGATTGTAATTTTTATCTTCGAACTGGTAAACAAAAATATTCGTATCACCGTAAATATCTCTATTCTTTATTGCCTCTTCTACTTGAAACTTTAGAAGTTTTCTTTCTACACTATCAACTCTATCTTTTAGGATTCTATTTTCATCTCTCAACTGATTTAAGGAATCTAATATATCTTCCTCTTTAACTTTCAAAAGGGAAACCAAGTTTTTTACCAAACTCTTATAATTAGCTAATTTTTTATACGCCTCTTCACCAACGATAGCTTCAATTCTTCTTATGCCACTGCTTACTGAACACTCATAGAGTATTGAAAAAACTCCCACCTGAGATGTATAATCTAAATGTGTTCCTCCGCAAAGCTCTTTACTGTAATCACCTATGCTAACCATCCTTACCCAATCTCCATACTTATCTTTGAAGAAAGCTAAAGCTCCTTCTTTTTTTGCCTCTTCCAAAGATATCCATTTCTTATTTACTCTATCGTTACGCAAAATAAATTCATTTACTCTATACTCTATACTATTTAACTGTTCGGTAGTCAAACTCTGAAAATAATTAAAATCAAACCTCAATCTATCTACATCCACCAACGAACCTTGCTGAGTAACTTGTTCACCTAAAATTTCTCTTAAAGCTGATTGAAGCAGATGGGTAGCAGTATGTGCACGCATAAGAGCTAATCTTCTCTCTCTATCCACACAAGCTTTAACTTCTCCTTTAGTAATCTTACCTTCCTTTACTATACCTATATGAAGCAGGGCATCTTTAACCTTGATAGTATCTTCCACGTAAAAGAGACCTGTATCTGTATTCAATAACCCTCTATCAGCAAGTTGACCTCCTGACTGGGGATAAAATGGACTCCTATCTAAAACTACGATACCTTTATCATCTTCTAAGAGCTCATCTACCTCTTTTTTTTCTCTCATTATTCTTAATATTTTTGCTTTAGTAGTAAACTCCTCGTAACCTATAAACTGAGTAATATCATCGTAAGGATAATCTTCCCAAGTAAAAATTGTATCTATAAACATACTCTTTTGCCGGGAAATCTGTTTCTGTTTCTCCATCAGTTGGTTAAACTTATCTTTATCTACCTCTAAGTTATACTCTTTAGCTAACTCTAAAATTAACTCCCAAGGTAAACCATAAGTATCGTAAAATCTAAAAGCTATATCTCCATCTATTATCTTTTTATTCTCTTTCTTATTTATCTCTACTATGGAGTACAATTGTTTCTTTGCTTCTTCTAAAGCATAGATGAACCTTTCCTCCTCACTCCTTATAACTTCTGCTATATCCCTTTTATGGGAAATTAATTGGGGATAAGGTTCTTTAAATAGCTCAGCATACAACTCTACTAAATTGTATAAGAAGGGCTCTCTCATACCTAAATAGTAACCGTTAAAGTAAGCTCTCCTAATAAGTTTACGAACCACATATCCTCTCTCTTCATTGGAAGGATAAACACCATCACTTATAGCAAAAGTTGCTCCTCGCGTATAATCAACGATGGCATTAATTAAAATATTTTTATCTTTAGTTATCTCCTCAATTTTTAACAAATTCTTTGTAAGCTCTACAAGGGGATAGAATATATCTATTTCAAAATTAGAAGATTTATTTTGAAGGACACTTGCCATTCTCTCTAATCCCATACCTGTATCTATATTCTTCTGAGGCAAAGGCTCCAATTTATTTTCTCCTACACGGTTAAATTGGGTGAAAACAAGATTCCATACTTCCACAAATCTATCGCAATCGCAACCCGGATTACAATTTTCTTTCAAACAACCTTTATCACTTCCTCTATCAAAAAATATTTCCGAACAAGGTCCACAAGGACCATTAGGTCCATCCTTGGGTGCATTGGATGGCCAGAAATTTTCTTTAGCACCTAATTTCACAATCTTATGTTCAGGCACACCTATAAATTCTTTCCATATAGAAGATGCTTCGTCATCTTCGTAATAAACTGATACCCAAAGGTCTTTTTCTTTTATATTTAGCCTATGGGTAAGAAACTCCCAAGCCATTTCAATTGCACCTTGCTTGAAGTAATCTCCAAAGGAAAAATTACCTAACATCTCAAAGAACGTATGATGGTAAGGAGTCTTACCTACCTTATCCATATCATCGGTGCGTAAACATTTCTGGCAAGAAGTTGCTCGGCTGATGTCCTTTTTCTCACCTAAAAAATAGGGTTTGAATTGGTTCATCCCTGCAGAAGTAAAAAGCACGCTCTTATCTAAAGGAACCAAAGAATCTGAGGGGAATATTTTGTGCCCTTTACTTTTAAAGAATTCTAAAAAATCTTTTCTCAATCTATTCGTGCTCATCACTTAAAACTCCCTCTATCTCCTCAAGAGAAAACCCTCTCTGAATAAGGTAGCGAAACAATTTAGCTTTTGTTTCCTTATCTATCTCTGAAGTTTTCTTCCCACCTAATTTACGTTTTATAACTTCTCTAATCTTTGCCGAGTACTCACCGAGACTAATTTTTTCTAACTCCTCATTAATAATACTCTCTTCTATCCCCAATCTCTTCAAAGAAAAAAAAATTTTCTTTTTGCCCCAACCCCTACTTAATTTATCTTTTACAAATATCTCTATGAACTCATTATCGTTTATGTACCCTTGTTTATTAAGAAACTCTACAACCTTATCTATAGTTTCTGAAGAAAAATTCCTCCTTTTTAATCTCAACGATAATTCTTTAGATGTCCTTATCCTATACTTTAGTAAAAGATAGGCGTAACTTAAAGCGCTATTAAACTCTTCCAATTATTCTTCCTTTAAAACAAAAAAACCTCTATTAGTTTTTACCAAACAATCTCCCTGGATATTAGAGATTGTTCTTTCAAAATCTTCTTTATTCTTTACTCTCCTATTACCTATAATAGTAATAACATCTCCTACAGATAAACCTGCTTTTTCTGCTGATGAATCTTTTTCGATATTAACAATAACTACCCCTTCCTCTCCCTTAATATTAAATTTATTCCTCCAGAAAGAAGTTAAATCTTCTACTTCCATCCCCCTAAAAAATGTCCTCTCCACTGTCTCTATACTACTCAAATCATCGGGCCTAGCTCCAATCTTTATCTCTAAGTTCTGTTCTTTACCATCGCGAATAATCTTTAAGGGAACAGTTTTACCTACTTCAGTTATAGACACCAACTTTATTAATTCCCTCGTATCAGTAACTTTCTTATTGTCAAAACTTAGGATTAAATCTCCCTCTTTCAACCCGGCTTTTTCTGCAGGAGAGTTCTTAAATACCCTTACTACAATAACTCCCTCTTGTTCTTTTATACCAAAATAATTTCTTAAATCTTGACTTAAATCCTGAATATTTACACCTAACCATCCATAAAGAACTTTTTCTCCTTTCACAAGTTTTCCCAAAACTAACTTTGCTTTATTTATCGGTATAGCAAAACCTATCCCTTCGTAACCGCCCGAACGAGTAATAATCGCTATATTTATACCTATCACCTCGCCATCTAAATTTACCAATGGTCCGCCACTGTTACCAGGATTGATAGCAGCATCGGTCTGAATAAGATCATCTAAACTATCTCTCCCCCCCGCTCCCGGCAAAAAACGATGCAGAGCACTTATTACTCCAAAAGTAACGGTTGGCTGAGCATTGGCATAGTTGGTAGATATACCAAAAGGATTACCTAAAGCAAAGACAAACTGACCAATCCTAAGTTTATCCGAGTCACCTAATTTAGCTACGGTTATATCCTTAGCGTTTATCTTAATTACCGCTAAATCTGTTCTCGGATCAATTCCCTTAACTGTAGCTTTTAACTCCCTACCATCGTAAAGAACAACTTTTACCTCATCAGCATCAGAAACCACATGAGCATTTGTTAAAATATACCCCTCTCTATCTATAATTACTCCACTACCTACAGAAACTCTTCCAAACTCTTGAGGTATCTCACCAAAAAAATCCTCAAAGAAACGCCTAAAGAACTCTTCCTCTATCCCCCCGCGAGGAGAATTATAATAGAATCTTCTTATCACTTTTTGTTTAACCGTTGCTTTTATAGAAACTACCGACTTACCAATCTCATTAGCTACTTTTATCGATAAAGATTCTAAATCTCTATAGTAATCCTGCGAAGAAGAAAGCAAAGGGGAGAAACAAATAAAAACAATAACCAACGTTATCAGCTTCTTCATATCTCAACACCTCCCTCTTAACTGATTACGATTGTTAACTTTCCTTACCAACTTCCTGGAACATCACTTTTTTAACTGCCTCTTCTAACTTCTCTTTAAAAGAAGCATCTTCTCTAAGAATCTTTCTTAACTGTTCTTTCCCTTGAGCAAGGTTTTTATCTTGATAAGAGAACCAGCTACCGGATTTTTTTATTATCCCTCCCTCAATGGCAGCATCGATTAATGCTCCTATCTTAGAAACACCCTCATCGTATAAGATTTCAAACTCAGCAGTTCTAAAGGGAGGAGCAACTTTATTCTTCACTACTTTTGCTCTCACTTTTGTACCAATGTTTACTCCCTCAGAGGTAGTTAAATTAGTCTCTTTACGTAAATCTATTCTTACCGAAGCATAGAACTTTAACGCTCTACCTCCGGGAGTAGTCTCGGGTGAACCATACATTACACCGATTTTTTCTCTAATCTGATTAATAAAAATTACACAAGTTCGAGACTTACTTATAGCTGAGGTAAGTTTTCTCAAAGCCTGACTCATAAGTCTTGCTTGTAAACCCAATTGTGCCTCTCCCATCTCTCCCTCAATCTCGACACGAGGGGTTAAAGCCGCTACAGAATCTACAACAATTAAATCTACAGCATTAGACCTAACTAAGGTCTCCACTATATCCAAAGCTTGTTCACCCGTATCGGGCTGAGAAATTAACAGTTCATCGAAATTAACCCCAATTAACTTAGCATAGTTAGCATCAAAAGCGTGCTCAGCATCGATAAATGCTGATACTCCACCGTTACGTTGTGTTTCCGCAATAATGCTTAGAGTGAGCGTAGTTTTACCTGAAGATTCCGGACCAAAAATCTCTATAACTCTACCTCTTGGTAATCCTCCTACTCCTAAGGCTTTATCCAAAGAAATTATTCCTGTAGGAAGAACCTCAACATCGAGTTTTACTCCCTCTTTAGGACGCATTATCGCTCCCTTTCCATACTGTTTGATAATCTGTGCTATAGCTAACTCTAATGCTTTCTTCTTATTAACAGAAGTATCTTCTTTATCCATAACTAACCTCCTGATAAAAATCAATTTCTTAGTTTCCCATAAATCCCTTTACTCTTCCCCAAATCAGGTTCTATCTCTAAAAGAGGCTTGATAACAAACTCTCTCTCCCACATACGCGGATGAGGTATAGTTAAATCTTTATCTTGAATAATCAAATCACCGTAAAGTAAAATATCCAAATCAAGAGTTCTTGGACCATTTATCACACCTCTCTTTCTTCCCAGTCTATACTCTATGGTATTCAAAATTTCTAAAAGTTTATGAGGTGATATACTTGTCTTTATTTTTATAACACCATTTAAATACTTACCTTGAGGAGGCCCACCCACAGGTTCGGTTTCTATCAAGGAAGAAACCTTTTCTACAATCACTCCCTCTGTAGACCTTAAGTAGTTTATCGCTTCCTCAATATTTTTCAATCTATCACCGAGATTAGAACCAATACCAATGAATACCGTAAACATAAATAAATATTAACAATAATTTTCTCTTTAGTTTCTATTGGTTCCCATAATGGTTAATGCTTTCTTCAATTTATCTTTATTAACAGTTAAAGCAAACCTTACGAATCCTTCTCCATAATTCCCAAACCCTACGCCAGCAGTAGCTATCACACCTCTTTTAATAAGGTATTTTACAAATTCCATTGAAGAAGAGAAATCTTTAGGTATCCTTACCCACACATAAAAAGTGCTTAGAGCGTAAATATTTTCTGCACCTCCTCTTTTTAAACCATTTACAAAAATGTCCCTTCTCTCCTTTATAATCTTTCTAAGATTATCAATATAATCTCTCTCCTTTTCCAAAGCATATGCTGCACAATCCTGAATTGCACAAAATATCCCTGAATCTATATTGGTCTTAACTTTTAGTAATCCCGCTATCAAATTACTATTACCACACGCCCAACCGATTCTAAAACCAGTCATACAAAATGTTTTGGAAAGAGAATGAAACTCTATAGCGATATCTTTGGCACCTTCTATTTCCAGAATACTTAACGGTTTATCTTCAAAGTATATCTCACAATAAGCATTATCGTAAGCTAAAATTATCCCATAATGAGAACAGAATTTAATTACCCTCTCTAAGAAATCTTTGTTGGCTAAAGCGGTTGTGGGATTATTGGGATAATTTAAATAAATTAACTTTGCTTTGTTCCTTATAGATTTAGGTATCTTTCCTAAATCGGGTAAAAAACTATTCTCCTCCCATAGGGGTAATTCGTAAATATTTGCTTCTGAAAGGATAGCTCCCCCTCTATATCCAGGATAACCCGGTGAAGGAACGATAACATAATCACCTCTATTCACCAAACTCAACGGCAAATGAACTAAACCTTCCTTTGAACCAATTAGAGGTAAAATCTCCTTGCTCTCATCTAAATTAACTTTAAATCTATGTTTAAACCAATCCTTTACTGCTAACCTAAAAGTTAGTTTACCTTGATCTAAAGAATATTTCTGATTCTCTTTTTTCTTAGCTGAGGAATATAAAATATCGATAACTTTTTTAGGAGCTAAAATATCTGGATCACCGATGCTTAAATCTATAAACTCTACCCCTTTTCTTTTCAACTCCCCTTTCAGCCTATCTATCTCAGCAAAAAGATAGGGAGGTAAATTCTTTAATCTATTTGAGAAATCTATTTTGACCATAATAATTTAAATTTGAATCACATCATCCATAGAGTATAATCCCGGCTTTTTATCTACCACCCACTTAGCTGCTAAAAGTGCTCCCTGAGCAAAAATATCTCTTGTCTTGGCGGAGTGAAAAATCTCTATCCTATCAAGTTCGCTATCAAAAATTACTCTATGGTCACCTACTATCTCATCTTCTCTAATTGACTTTATATCTTTAGAATCAACGATAAAACCTTCTTCTTTTACAATTTGAGCAATTTTTTTTGCTGTTCCTGAAGGAGCATCTTTCTTATGGATATGATGTGCCTCTTCAATATATACTTTATAATTCTTCAAAATCTTAGAAGCTATCCTAACTATCTTAAATATAAGATTTACCCCTACACTCATATTAGGAGAGAAAACAATAGGTATATATTTTGCTGCTTCCTTAACTCTTTTTTCTTCACCCTCATTTAAACCAGTTGTACCAATAACAGCAGGCTTCCTAAATTTTACTAAATAATCGAGATGTTCAACAGTTGCTAAAGGAGAAGTAAACTCAATCAAGCAATCGCAATACCTTAATGAATCTAACCCTGTTTCTATCATTACATCGCCAATAAATGAACCAATCTGGGGATGATCTTTATGTTCAATAGCACATACGAGCTTAAAATCTTTATCGGTTCTGGCTAAATCAATTATTCTTTTGCCCATTTTACCGCAAGCACCACTAACTCCTAATTTTATCATTCCTGCCTCCTATAGAAGTTTGTACTTCTTTAAAACTTCCTCTAATTTAAGCTTACTGGCCTCGTTCATCTCACATAAGGGTAAACGCAGTTTAGGTGTAATCATACCCATAAGACCTAAGGCAGTTTTAACAGGAATGGGGTTAGTCTCCATAAATAAAGCTTTGATTAACTCGTAAAGTCCTAACTGTAAACGTTTGGCTTCCTCCCAATCGCCCTCTAAAAATTTATGGACTAAATTATGAGTCTGTCTGGGCATTATATTTGCTAAAACAGAAACTACCCCTCTTCCTCCTACAGAAAGTATAGGAAGAGTAATCTCATCGCTACCGGAAAAAAGAATAAATTTTCTATCCACAAGGCTCATAAGTTGAGTTATTTGGTCTAAAGAGCCACTTGCTTCTTTTATACCTACAATATTCTTATGCTCCTTATACAATTTAGCCACCGTAGTAGGCAAAATATTTATTCCTGTGCGTGAAGGAACATTATAAATAATCAGAGGTAAGTTTATCCTCTTAGCGATAAGAGAATAGTGTTGATATAAACCTTCCTGAGTAGGTTTGTTATAGTAAGGGGTAATCACTAAGATAGCATCTGCTTTTACTTCTTTAGCATAACTAGCTAACTCTAAACTCTCATGGGTAGAATTAGAACCAGCACCAGCAATAACAGGAAACTTTCCTTTTGCTTCTTCTACTGCTATACTTATTACCCGTTTATGTTCAGCGTAAGTCAAAGTTGCACTCTCACCGGTTGTACCACATATTAAAATAGCATCAGTTTTATTCTTAATATGCCAGTTGATTAGAAATCTTAATCTTTCTTCATCCAATTTACCATCATCGTGGAAAGGTGTAACCAATGCCACAATACTACCTTTAAACATAACTCCCCCTTTTAAATCTCTACCTCTCCCTTATAAACAAAATAGGCTTTCCCTTCTAACCAAACATCTTCTATTTTATCACTATTTTTGATAAAATAAACCTTTAGAATTTCTCCTCCTTGAGTAATCACCTTTATTGTAAACTTACTTTTAATAAGTTCTTGCTGATAAGTGGAAACAATTGCTGAAGCTACCGCTCCACTACCACAAGCTAAAGTTTCTTTTTCTACCCCTCGTTCGTAAGTTCTTATTTTTATAAGATCATCTTTCAGTATTTCTACAAAATCAACATTTGTCCCTTTAGGAGAAAACTCCTTATGGTAACGAATAACTCTCCCTAAATTTTCTACATCTATTTTCTCCAAACCTTCCACAAAGATAATCGTATGAGGAACACCGGTATTAATATAATTAGCTCTGATACCTTTGCCGCGAATAGATAAATTAAACTTGAGCCTTAATCCAACCGGCTCAGTCATCTTTATTTTAACTTGAGCAAAATTTTTACTATTATTTAAATTGAACTTACTCTTTACCTGAGCCTCTATAACTCCCGCTTTTGTTTCAAATTTAGGCAAGTTATTCCTCTCCTGAAATGAAGCCCATAAACTAACACAACGTGCTCCATTACCACACATCTCTGCTTCTGAACCATCGGGATTAAAAATAGACATTTTAAAATCCGCCAACTTAGATTTCCCAATTAGCAATAAACCATCCCCACCTATACCAAATCTTCTTCGGCATAGTTGCTTAGCTAAAACTCTCCATTTAAGCTGATGAGTTAATTTTCTTCCATCAATGAGAACAAAATCGTTACCGGAAGCTTGAAACTTATAGAATTTAATTTTGGGCATAAGGTTTTAACTTAAATAGAAACTATTCTTTCTTTCCTAACTAAATCTTGGTAAGTTTCTCTCTCCCTTATAAGATAAGTTCTGTTACCTTTAACCAATACCTCTCTTGCTCTTGGACGGGAATTATAATTAGAACTCATACTAAACCCATAAGCACCCGCACCAAAAACTACTAAGTAATCACCTTCCTTCACATTCAATTCTCTATCCTTACCAAGGAAATCGCCACTTTCACAAACAGGTCCCACTATATCGCTCAATTTTTTCTCAAAAACATCTGCTCTCTTCCTCAAAGGTTCTATACGATGAAATGCTCCGTAGAGAGCTGGTCTGATCAAATCGTTCATGGCAGCATCAACTATTATAAATCTCTTTATAGGGGTATCTTTTATATAAATCACCTTAGTTACCAGTATACCGGCATTACCCACGATGAATCTACCCGGCTCAAGAATCAATTTAAAATTCATCCCTTTTAATAAAGGTAAAACTTTATCGGCAAAATCTTGTGCACTCTGTGGTTTCTCTTCACTGTAAACTATTCCCAATCCCCCTCCAATATTCAAATAATCTAAATAGATACCATCTTTAGCTAATTCGTCCATAATATTTTTTACCCTTTTAATTGCGCGAATAAAAGGCTCTGCCTGAGTAATCTGTGACCCAATATGGATATGTAAACCCTTAAGATTAATAGATGAATAATTATCCCACGAAGAAAATATATGTTTGATACTATCTATATCCATACCAAATTTAGTTTCTTTCTTACCTGTAACTATGTATCTATGAGTAGAGGAAGAAATATCGGGATTAAACCTTAATGCTACATCTACCTTTTTATTTAAGGATTTTGCTAACTTATTTATCCTTACCAATTCCGGCAAAGATTCCACATTAAATAAAAGTATACCATAATCTATTGCTTCCTTTATCTCTTTCTCCGTCTTACCTACAGAAGCATAAACTATCCGTTTAGGAGGACACTTAACTAATCTTGCTCTAAATAGCTCGCCTCCCGAAACAATATCTAAACCCGCTCCCCTTTCTACTAATATCTTTAATATAGTTAGGTTGGAGTTTGCTTTTACCGAATAACAGATAAGAGGATCTAAACAACTGAACGCCCTTTTGATTTTATCAAAATGTTCGGTTATCGTTCTATAAGAATACAAGTATAGAGGTGTACCAAACTCCTTAGCTATATCTATAACTTTTTTCTTCTCACAGTAAAGTTCATTATTACGATATTGAAAATAGTGCATATCTAATATTAATGTTAAGTATCTACTATGCTTTAAGCACTTCTAAAAAAGCCTCTTTGGGAACTTGGATATTACCTAACTGCTTAAGCTTTTTCTTACCCTCCTTTTGTCTTTCCCATAACTTCCTCTTACGAGTAATATCTCCTCCATAACACTTAGCGGTAACATTTTTTCTTAAAGGAGATATTTTAGCAGAAGCGATAATATTTGAACCTATAGCTGCTTGGATATTAACTTCAAACATCTGACGGGGAATTAATTCCTTCAACTTATCTACCACTGCCCTTGCCCTATTATAAGAATTTTCCTTATTTACCAGAAGAGAGAATGCTTCCATCTTCTTCTTGTTGAAAAGAATATCAATTTTAACAATTTCTGTTTTTCTATATCCAATAAAAGTGTAATCTATAGAAGCGTAACCTTTTGTAATGGATTTTATCTTATCGTAAAAATCTACAATAATCTCTGATAGAGGTAATTCAAAAACTATATTTAATCTATCTTTACCTAAGTAATCCATATTAAGGAAATTTCCTCGACGAGATTTAGAGAAATCGCATATTGTCTCCATATACTCCAAAGGTGTAATAATCGAAACCTTAGTAAATGGCTCTAACATCTCCTCGATATTGTTTGGTGGGGGTAATTGATGGGGACTCTCCACATCTATCAATTCTCCCTTATTAGTCTTAACTTTATAAAGAACATTAGGAGAGGTTATAATTAGGTCTAATCCAAATTCTCTTTCTAATCTTTCTTGAATAATATCCATATGGAGAAGTCCTAAAAAACCACACCTAAACCCATAACCTAAGGAACCTAAATTATCTGGCTCGTAAACAAAAGATGGGTCAGATAATCTCATCTTCTCCATTGCTTCCTTAAGAGACAGGTAATCTGCAGGAGAAGAAGGAAATATTCCACAGAAAACCATAGGGGTTAATTTTTTATGCCCTTCAAAAGGTGCATCTACAGGATTTAAAGGAGAAGTAATAGTATCACCAGTATCAACTTCCTGCGGGTCTTTAATATTACAGTATAGGTAACCAACTTCTCCACAAACCAGTTCTTCTTTCTTTATAGGATTAAGGGTAAACACTCCTAACTCCTCTACCTTATATCTTCTATTTCTATGCATAAAGAGTATCTCCTCACCTGTTCTTAATTTGCCTTGAAAAATTCTTATAAATAGAATTATACCCCTATAAGGGTCTAAACCAGTATCAAAAAGAATAGCTTTCAATGGTTTATCTTTATCACCTGAAGGTGGAGGTAATTCCTCAATAATTCTTTTAATCACACTATCTATTCCTTTACCCTCTTTTGCTGAAACAAGGGAGACCTCCTCAGGTTTAAACCCAAATATATCTTGTAGTTGATTGATCGTTCTATCTACATCAGCATTGGGTAAATCTATCTTATTTATAACAGGGATAATTTTTAAATTGTTTTCCAATGCTAAATAAAAATTAGCCACTGTCTGAGCTTCTACTCCCTGAGAAGCATCTACTAAAAGTATAGCTCCTTCAGAAGCTCTTAAAGACTTAGCTACTTCATAAGTAAAATCTACGTGACCAGGGGTATCGATAAGATTAAGCACATAATTTTTGCCTTGATAAGAATAATTTAAACTCACTGCCTTTGCTTTAATAGTTATGCCTCGTTCTCTCTCTAACTCCATACTATCCAACATCTGTTCACTTACCTTTCTTTTATCTACAACCCCACTGAGTTCTAAAAATCTATCGGCTAAGGTTGATTTACCATGGTCGATATGGGCAATTATACAGAAGTTTCTTATATAGCTTATATCTATCATCTCTTAATATAACTTAAAATTATCCCTATTACCTCTTCTATAGTTAAATTGGTAGTATCTATCAATATGGCGTCAGGAGCTCTCTTAAGAGGTCCTACATCTCGAGTTAAATCTGCTCTATCCCTTATTGCTATATGGTGCTTTATCTCTTCTAATTCTACCCTTATATTTTTATTTATCATCTCGCTGTGACGTCTACGTGCTCGTTCATCCAAAGATGCATCTAAATAAAACTTGTAGTCAGCGTTGGGAAAAACTACTGTGGTAGTATCTCTACCTTCAACCACAGCATCATTAGTTCCTACCAGTCTACGTTGAAACTCTACCATCGCCTCCCTAACTTCTTTAAAAGATACAGGTAAAGATATACTCTTGTCTATGTTAGGGGAACGTATCTGGTCGGTTACATCCTCACCATCAAGGTAAATTTTTCCCTCTTCCCATCTAACATTTAAATTTATAGCAGTATCTCTCAAAGCAAGGGCATCATCTAAAGGAATATTTTCCTTTAAAGCCTTTAATGTAAGAACCCTATAAGTCGCTCCTGTATCCAAGTATAAGATACCCAATCTTTTAGCCAATAATTTAGCTATGGTAGTCTTACCTGCTCCTGCTGGTCCATCTATAGCGATAATCATAAATAGTGAGGGATTCCTAACTTACCTATCTTTTTATTTATTTTTTTTATCTTAGAAAAAAGCTCTTCTTCATTACTTTCTTTTATACGTTGTGTAAACCATCTTAATATCTTAATATACCGCTGAATTGAATTGATAATATTTTTACCATTGTAAATAAATATGTCAACCCAAACGTCAGGAGGTGAGGAGGATATACGAGTTAAATCTCTGAAACTACCCGAAGCAAGATTCATTGCCTTAAGAGAAACCAATTCCGTCAAAGAAAAGGATAATATATGCGGTAGATGAGAGATATCAGAAAGTATCCTATCGTGTAAAGATGGATTAAGAAAGTATACTTTTGACCCTAAACTTTCCCAAAACTCTTTAATTATCTGAGATGAGGCATTGAAAGATGTAATAATACACAGGGAATTCTTATACAGGTCTTTATTTGCGTTCAGGGCTCCTTTTTTTTCACTCCCACATAGAGGATGACAACCTACGAAACTAACATCTTTTGGTAAACACTTTTTAGCTCTATCTATAACTACCTTTTTTACACTCCCTAAATCGATAACAATAGCTCCCTTTTTCAAAAAACAACCAATCTCTTCTAAATGTTTAAGAATCACTCTAATAGGAGAAGCTAATATTACCAAATCACTATCTCTAACCACCTCCTCTAAACTTTGACTAACTAAATCAACGATATTTAATCTATTTAGTCTTTCGTAAGAGCTTTTATTTCTTGCATATCCCCAGAGAGCAATTTTAGGAAATTTTTCCTTTAAAGCTAAAGCTAAGGAACCACCCATTAATCCTACGCCAAGTATGCTTATCTTTCTAAAATTCATTATTTATCTCTCAAATTAACCTTCCTATATCCTTAGCTAACTTCTTAAGCTCCTCCATACCCCAAGCAAATCTTTCGGGTAAAAGTTGTTGAGGACCATCACTTAAAGCTTCCTCAGGATTATGATGCACTTCTATAAGTAAACCATCACTACCACAAGCTATAGCTGCTTTACTTAAAGGTAGAACTAAATTCCATTTGCCCGTGGCATGCGAGGGGTCAACGATTATAGGTAGATGGGATAAATTTTTAACTATTGGTACAGCACTCAAATCAAGCGTATTACGAGTAAAATTTTCAAATGTCCTTATCCCCCGTTCACAAAGAATAACATTAAAATTCCCTTCAGAAAGTATGTACTCTGCGCTCATTAACCACTCCTGAATGGTAGCGCTTAAACCCCTTTTTAAAATTACCGGCTTACGTGTCTGACCAACTTCTTTAAGAAGATTAAAATTCTGCATATTTCTTGCTCCAATCTGTAGGATATCAGCGTACTTGGATACTAAATCTACACTTCTTGTATCCATAACCTCGGTAGCTGTAGGTAAACCAAATTTTAAAGATGCTTCCTTTAATATCTTCAATCCTTCCTCTCCTAAACCTTGGAAATTGTAAGGAGAAGTTCGTGGTTTAAAAGCACCTCCTCTTAAAACTTTTGCTCCTGCCAGTTTAACTGCCTCCGCTACTTTAAAAAGTTGTTCTTCTGACTCTATAGCACAAGGTCCAGCAATTACAATTATTTCTTTACCTCCTATAGAAACTTCATTGTTTATTTTAATTATAGAATCCTCTTGCTTGAATTCTCTAGAAACCAACTTGTAAGGTGACAAAACTGGCATAACCTTCTCTACACCGGGGAAAACTTCAAATGGCTGTAACCTTGCTCTATCTTCCTCACCGATCACCCCTAAGATTGTCCTCTCCACACCTTGCGATACCATTACTCTTAGACCTAACTGTTCTACCCTCTCAACCACATGATTAATCTCTTCTTGAGTAGCCCCCTTTTTAAATACAATTATCATCGTTTACCTCCTCATTTTTAAATATTCTTTTAAATATCTAACCAGAGCTAAATTCTCCTCGTGTGTGCCGATGGTAACTCTAAAAAAATTCTTTAAACCCCAAGAATCTAACTCCCTTACAATTACACCCCGTTCAAGTAAATACTCGTTAAGCAATTTAGTATCCTGTTTAAAATCTATGAGGATAAAATTAGTTACACTCTCTATAAAACTTATTCCTATGCTTTTGAATTCTCTATATAGAAAATCTTTTTCCTTAGTGTTATTCTCCAATACTTTACTAAGAAATCCTTTGTTCTTTAATGCTTCTATAGCTGAAACTTGAGCAAATCTGTTAACATTGAAAGGTTCTCTTACCTTTTCTAACAAGGAAGCAATTTCCCCACTACTAATAGCATAACCGATACGCAATCCTGCTAAACCATAAGCTTTAGAAAATGTACGAGTAACTATCGTATTAGGTCTTTTCTTAATAATAGACAAACTATTAGGAAAATCCTTTTGGGAAACAAATTCAAAATAAGCTTCATCAAAAAACACAACAACCTCCTTAGGGATACTATCTAAGAAATTCTCTACCTCTTTATGATTTACGTACGTACCATGAGGATTATCGGGATTAGCTATAAAGATAATTTTAGTGTTTCTATCCACAGCCTTAGCCATAGCTTCAAGGTTATAACGGTAATTTATCAGGGGAATTCTTTTAACTTTTATCCCGCTAACCTTAGCCTGAATTTCATAAATAAGAAAGGTAGGGAAACCTACGATAACATTGCTCTTAGGAAAGGTTAAAGCTCTTATAGCTAAAATGATTAACTCATCTGAACCATTACCAAATACAAGTTGTTCTTCCCTTACCCCTAACTTCTCGCTCAAACATTTACGAAGATAGAAACAATTGCTCTCAGGATAGCGATTTATATTTTTCAACTCTTTTAGAATAGCTTCTTTTATATAATTGGGAGAAAAAGGTATTTCGTTAGAAGCTAACTTGTATATATTTTTTAAATTCCTCTCTCTCTTTAGTTCCTCTATAGGTTTACCGGCAGTATAAACCTTTATTTTATCTAATCTTCCTTTGTTTACCATAAAATTAAAAAACTTTGTTAATGCAACATAAAAATGTCATCTTTTTGAAAGAAATTCTTCTAAAGTAATCTCTC
Organism: Candidatus Omnitrophota bacterium; assembly: GCA_023819315.1. Lineage (GTDB taxonomy): Bacteria > Omnitrophota > Gorgyraeia > Duberdicusellales > 4484-171 > JAMWBQ01. The sequence goes on along the minus strand of JAMWBQ010000002.1, from coordinate 78 downwards.
TTCGTTTATTGTATTCAGATATCTTTTTATAGTTTAACTTCCTTCCTTTATACACTATAGAGACCTTACCATTCAAAT
>JAMWBQ010000048.1 GCA_023819315.1 Candidatus Omnitrophota bacterium | reverse complement strand
GTGCCGGATAAATATTTGGCGCATTATGTTTCTACTCAGACACAAAAGGATTTTGTTTATTGGGATGGCTATTGTCCCACCCATATCAAGATACAAGCGAAGGATATAAAAGAAAAGAAAATGATGCATCCAGATGCTGAAGTGATCGTGCATCCAGAATGTAGAGCTGAGGTTATAGAATTAGCTGATAAGGTTCTCTCTACTGAAGGAATGTGTAAATATGCCAAAAGTTCAAAGGCAAAAGAGCTTATCGTTGGCACTGAGACAGGTTTGCTCTATAGACTAGGTAAGGAAAACCCCGATAAATTATTTTATCCTGCATCAGAAGAAACCATATGCCCTAATATGAAACTTACTACTTTAGAAAAAATTTTATGGTCTTTAGAGGATATGAAGTATGAAGTTATTATTGAAAACAATCTTATACAAAAAGCAAGGCTGGCTATTGATAGAATGCTTCAGTTTAGCAGAGTAGATTAGCATAGTTGCTAAGGGAATGTTGGAAAATTTACCTCGTAATATCAAAGATAAATTAAATAAGTTAAATGATATTATTCGGAATATGCGCTCGGTCATCGTAGCTTATTCAGGAGGTGTGGATAGCACTCTTCTTTTAAAGATTTGTAAGGATGTTTTAGGGGATAAAGTTTTAGCAGTTATTGCGAAGTCAGAGACTTATCCGCAACGTGAGATAAGAACTGCAATTGCAATGGCAAAAAGGTTAAGTGTGCCTTTTTTGTTAATAGAGACCAAGGAACTAAAAAACAGAAGGTTTGTTACTAACTCCAGAGATAGATGTTATTGGTGTAAAAAAGAGTTATTTTCAAAAATTAGCCAAATAGCAAAAAAGAATGAAATATCTTTTGTGATAGACGGGTCAAATTATGATGATTTTTCAGATTATAGGCCGGGATTTAAGGCAGCAGACGAATTAGGTATAAGAAGACCATTAGCGGAAGTAGGGTTAAAAAAGGATGAAATCCGACGCATTTCAAAAGAATTAAAGTTACCTACTTGGGATAAGCCTTCTTTTGCCTGCTTGGCTTCTCGTTTTCCTTATGGTTTGAAGATAACTAGAGACAGATTATTTAAACTTAATGCAGCTGAAGAGTTTCTGATGAGGCGAGGTATAAAACAAGTGAGGGTAAGACACTTAGGCAATATAGCCAAGATAGATGTTTTGTATCGAGATATGTTAAGAATTATTTATCATCGAAAAAAAATAATAAAATATTTTAAAACTCTAGATTATAAGTTTATCCTTCTTGATATGGAAGGATATAAGACAGGGAATATGAATAAGTTACTCCAAGACTAAAATGGTAAAATGGTTAAAGCAATAGCGTTATTGTCCGGTGGATTAGATAGTATATTGGCCACGAGGCTTATTCTAGATCAAGGCATAGAAGTAGAGGGTGTTAACTTTTTGACTGTATTCTGTACGTGCACTCCATACAAAAGAACGTGTCTTGCCAGTAAGTCCGCAGCTAATAAGTTAGGTATTAAACTGAAGGTGTTTGAAATTAGCAAAGAGTATATCAAAGTAGTTAAAAATCCAAAATATGGTTACGGAAGAAACATTAATCCATGTCTTGATTGTCGCATATTTATGTTTAAAAAAGCTGGTGAGTACATGAGAGATGTGGGGGCGAAGTTTTTGATTACAGGCGAGGTTTTGGGTGAACGGCCAATGTCCCAAAGGGAAGAGGCGATGAGAATTATAGAAAGAGATAGTAGATTGGAAGGATTAATAGTAAGACCACTTTCAGCAAGACTCTTACAACCGACCCTTCCCGAAAAAGAAGGTATTGTGGAGAGAGAGAAATTATTGGATATTCAAGGACGTTCAAGAAAACCTCAGATGAGATTGGCTAAAGATATGGGTATTAGCGATTATCCTTGCCCAGCAGGAGGGTGTCTGCTTGCCGATCCTCAATTTGCCAAAAGGATGAAAGATTTAATGAGATATAATCCTGATTTTACACTCAATGATATACAACTTTTAAAATTGGGAAGGCATTTTAGACTTTCTGATAACGCTAAATTAGTGGTAGGTAGAAACGAAGAGGAGAATAGAAAGTTAATGAATCTTGTCCGAGAAGATGATATTTTGTTTAAGCCTCAAAGTGGAAAAGGTCCTGTGGGGATAGGAAGGGGTGATTTTAATCAGGAGAGTATTTTTTTAGCCTCACAGATAATTGCCCGATATTCTGACGGAGGCCTTAAATCTTGTATAGAGATAATAAATAAATCCTCACCAGATGCAAAAGAAAATTTAGTTTTGGTTTGTGCTATGGAAGAGGAAAGACTCTCTATTTTAAGAATTTAGAATTCTCATATTGAGATGCAAGGGAATCCCATTTTTACGAAAATTTTTTAAATTTTTCTTGACAAATTTTATTTTGTGTTATATTCTACTATGTTGATAGAGATTATAGATATATGCGTATAACCTATAAAGGAGACTATGCTTTAAAGTCAATACTGGAATTATCCTTAAATTATGGAAGAAACGCAGTAACTATTCATGAGATGGCAGAGCGTTTAGATATTCCAGTAAAATTCTTAGAACAGGTTCTTTTGGAATTAAAAAGAGGAGGTTTTGTGGAGAGCAAACGAGGGAAAGTGGGAGGTTATTTTTTGGCTAAACCTCCTTCCCAAATAAAATTGGGTGACGTTATCCGTTTCATTGATGGACAAATTGAACCAATTGCTTGTGTAGACATAAGATATAAGGGTTGCAATGACACATATAAATGTGTTTTTCGAAAAATATGGAGAGAGGTCGCTAAAAAAACTTCTGAGATTATCGATAATATTAGCTTTGAAGATTTGGTAAAAGAGATAAAGAGCGATGTATTGTTTTATGCAATTTAGTACTTAGAATTTACCTTAATATTTAAACTTAAAGCACACTAAAAAAACTAAAGGAGGTGCAATGAAAAATATATCTAACTTTGAAGATAAGACCGCCGAGGAAATTTTAAGGTGGGCAGATGAGACTTTTGGTAATAAAGTTGCTATTGCTTCAAGCTTTGGATTAGAGGATGTAGTTATTATTGATATGATGGTAAAGATAAATCCTTCAGTCAAAATTTTTACTTTAGATACAGGTAGGCTTCCTCAAGAGACTTATGATGTTATAGAGAGGATAAAAGAAAGGTATAAGGTTAAGATAGATTTTTATTTTCCCGATAGAGAAAAAGTAGAAGAGATGGTTTCAAAATATGGACCAAATCTATTCTATAATAGTGTGGAGTTAAGAAGACTCTGTTGTAATATAAGAAAAGTTGAGCCTCTTAGTCGTGCATTGGAAGGTTTATCTAGTTGGATATGCGGTTTACGGAGGGATCAGTCTATAACTCGTCAAGAGATAAAGAAAATTGAGATTGACAATGCACATAATCAGATAATCAAGATTAATCCCTTAGCTGATTGGAAAGAAAAACAAGTTTGGGATTATATAAGAGAAAATAATGTTCCTTACAATACTTTACATGATATAGGTTATCCTTCAATTGGATGTGAGCCGTGCACAAGACCAATAAAGCCAGGAGAGGATATCCGCACTGGACGTTGGTGGTGGGAGTCTGCTGAGCATAAGGAATGTGGATTACATCCTTCTAAATTAAGGAGGGAAAAGTGCTAAAAGAAATTTCTCCTCATGGGGGAAGACTGACAAATCGGCTATTTAGAGGAAAAGAACGAAAAGATTTAGAAAAGAAAGCTAAAGGTTTAAAAAAAATTATTTTAAATGAAAGAGAGATCTCTGAGTTAGAAATGATTGCTACAGGTTGTTTTTCACCTTTAGAGGGATTTTTAACTCAAGAAGATTACATAAGTGTGATAGATAATTTGCGTCTAAAAAATGGGCTTGTTTGGACAATACCGATTAGTCTTTCCGCGACCAAAGAAGAAATTAAATATTTAAAGGAAAATAAACCTGTTGCCTTATCAAATGGCAAAGAGATTTTAGGTATCCTTCACTTAAAACAGATTTACACTTATGATAAGAAAAAAGAAGCCCAACTCGTTTATAAGACAACCGATCCTGCACATCCAGGTGTGGCTTATCTCTTCAGTCAGGGTGAGTTTCTATTAGGTGGAAAGATAAGTTTAATTAATCCACCAAAACATAAAGAATTTTCAGAATATTGGTTTTCACCTGCGCAGACACGCAAACTCTTCAAAGAAAGAGGATGGGAAAGGATCGTTGGTTTTCAGACAAGAAATCCCATCCATCGTGCGCATGAGTTCATTATTAAAACTGCTCTGGAGATCTGCGATGGATTGTTTTTGAATCCTTTAGTAGGAGAAACTAGAAAGACCGATATTCCTGCGGATGTAAGGATGGCTTGTTACAAGATATTGATCGACAAATATTTTCCTAAAGAAAGAGTTTTAATGGGGGTATATGGTGCAGCAATGAGATATGCTGGTCCTCGGGAAGCAATTTTGCATGCATTGGTGAGAAAAAATTTTGGCTGTACACATTTTATTGTTGGACGCGACCACGCAGGAGTAGGTAATTTTTATAAACCTTTTGAAGCACAAGAGATTTTTGATGAATTTTCTCCAGAAGAAATCGGTATTACTCCTTTATTTTTTGAGAATGCTTTTTTCTGTCGACATTGTGGTGGTATGGCAACAGTTAAGACTTGTCCTCATCCGGAAGAAGAGCATTTTTCTTTAAGTGGGACAAAAGTGAGAGAACTTTTAGCTTCAGGTGAAATTCCACCCCTGGAGTTTACAAGACCGGAGATAGCAAATATCTTAATGGAGTGGTTTAAGCAGAACAGATGATCTTAATAATCCTAATCATTATTTCTATTTTTTTGGCAATGAATATGGGTGCAAGTGGCTTAGCAGTTTCCTTTGCTCCTTCTGTGGGAAGTAATTTAATTAAAAGAAAGATAGCGGTGATTATTTTTACTATACTTGTTCTATCGGGTGCTTTACTTATTGGTGGCAGAGTGGCAAAGACCTTAAGTAGTAAAATAGTTTCCCCAAAATTCATTAATCAAGAGGTAGTTTTAATAATCTTATTTTCTAGTTGGATCTCGTTATTCTTAGCTAATCTTTTTAAGATACCCCAATCAACAAGTATAATTACTGTGAGTTCTTTTATTGGTGCGGGGTTTTATTTTAAATCCCTAAATCTTTTTTTAATCTTAAATTTAGTCTTGGTTTGGATGGCTGTATCAATTCTTTCATACTTTATTACATATCTTATCGCTCAGAGAATCTTTCCACCCCGACCTAAGAATTTAAAGTTATATGAGAAATTTTTCTATCATCAGTCAAAATTAAAAAGGTGGACTCTTTTTACTGATTGCTATAGTGCTTTTGGTATCGGAACTAATAATGTGGCTAATGTAGTCGGCCCGTTAATCGCCACTAATATGATAAGTCCAACTGTGGGTTTTTTTATATTTTCTCTACTCTTTGGCTTAGGGGGATTTATATTGGGTAGGGGAGTATTAAATACAGTTAGTAAGGAGATAGTTCCTTTGGGTGTGGTATCTGCATCCATAGTTTCGCTTGTAGTTACAACATTTATCATTGTTTGCTCTCTCCTTGGTCTTCCTGTACCCTATGTTCAATTCTCTACCTTTTCTATTTTAGCGATACATACCCTAAAAGAAGAGAAGAATCACACACAGACTATGGTTCATCCTATAACCAAAAAGATATTAAAGGTTTGGTTATTTACTCCTCTATTGAGTATATTGATTTGTTATTTATTACTTTCTCTTTTTAAAATTAAAATATAAAATGCTTATTTTAAAAAAAGAATTTTTTGAAAAAATAGTAAACCAAAGTAAAAGGGAATCTCCTAATGAGGCATGTGGAATATTAGCGGGTAAAGGCCAAATAGTAGAAAAGGTTTATGAGATGACTAATGTTGATAAGAGTCCTTCTTCATTTTTTATGGATGCAAAAGAACAGCTTAAAGCAATTAAGGAGATAAGAAGTCTAGGGCTGGAGATGTTAGGGATATACCACTCTCATATAGCTAGTCCTGCATACCCATCAGCTAAAGATATAGAATTAGCATTTTATCCTGAAGTCTCTTATGTAATTGTCTCTTTAAAAGATAAAGATAATCCCCAGATCCGCTCATTTAAGATTAAAGAAGGAATAATAAGCGAGGAAGAATTAAGGATAATATGAATTTTATAACTTTAGGAACGAATCATAAATATAGTCCAATTGAGATAAGAGAGAGCCTCTCTTTTCCTAAAAAATGGCTCCAAGAAGCCTTGTTTGATTGGGTTAGTTATGGAGGGATCAAAACAGGAGTTATCCTTTCTACCTGTAATCGAGTAGAGTTATATGCTGATGTTTTAGATATAGATAGAGGTATAAGTTCTATGAAGGATTTTTTGGCAGAATATCATCAAAAACCGTTAAGTATGATTGAGCATTATCTTTATACCTACATAGATAAAGAGGCAATTAAACATCTATTCAATGTTGCCTCGGGACTTGATTCTCAAATTTTAGGTGAAGCCCAGGTCTTAGAGCAAGTAAAAATTTCCTGGCAACAGGCAAAAAGATTAGGGATCACAGATAGATTGTTGGATATGATTTTTGAAAGGGCAATAGAGACCTCACTTAAGGTAAGAACAGAGACAGAGATTTCAAAAGGTAGGCTTTCCCTAGGAAGTATAGTTATAAAACTTTTAAAAACAAAATTTAATTTACTTTCGGATAAAAGGATACTGATTATTGGTGTAGGGAAAATCTCAGAATTGGTAGTAAGATATTTAAAGAAGGAAAAGATAAATTTAGTATTTGTTGCCAATCGGACCTATGAAAAAGCAACTGAACTGGCAAGGTATATAAATGCTGAAGTTGTAAGGTTTGATAGATTAAAAGAAAAATTAAAAGATATAGATATAATTATTAGTGCTACCTCTAGCCCACATTTAATTTTAAAAAAAGAAGATATTCTAGAAATAATCGGCTACAGACAATTAGTTAAACAGGAGCCACTATTGATTGTCGATTTAGCTGTGCCAAGAGATGTGGATCCTCAAGTAAAAAGTATAATAGGGGTAGAACTATTTGATCTGGATGATCTAAACTTTTTGATTGAAAAGAACTTAGAGATAAGAAAGCAAGGAATCCCTAAAGCAAAAGAGATTATAGAAGAAGAGGTTAATAGATTATGCAGAGAACTTGGCGTATTGGAACTCGAAGAAGTCCCCTTGCCTTAAAGCAGGTTGAAGAGATTGTAAATTCTTTAAGGAAATTTTATCCTGAATTTAGTTATGAGGTCATTGGTATCGATACTCAGGGAGACAAAGATAAAATTACGCCCATCTCTGAAATTGAGGGAACGGATTTTTTTACAAAAGAGATAGAAGAAGCTTTATTAAGAGGTGAAATCGATTTTGCCGTTCATAGCGCTAAGGATTTACCGGATAAAATCCCTGAAGGATTAACTATTTCAGCCATAACAAAATCCATAGACCCTTACGATGCCCTTGTCTCTAAGAATGGCTTAAAGATCAATGAACTTCCGAAAGGCTCTAAGATAGGAGTAAGTAGTCAGCGCCGAAAAACTCAACTTAAAAGATATAGAGAAGATTTTAAAATTGTAGATATAAGGGGAAACATTGAGGAGCGCTTGGAAAAATTAGAAAAAAATGGACTAGAGGCAATAATAGTGGCTAGTTGTGCGTTAAAAAGATTGGGGTTAGAAAATAGAATTACCCAGCGAATTCCTTTTGAAATATTAAGACCCCATCCATTACAGGGTTCGTTGGCAATAGAGGTAAGAGAAGATAATAAAGATATAATAGAGTTACTAAAGGTATTAAATGATAAATAAAGTATATTTAGTAGGAGCTGGTCCGGGGAGTGCAGATTTGATAACTGTAAGAGGGTTAGAAGTCTTAAGACAAGCGGATGTAGTTATCTATGATTATCTTGTGGACAGAAGACTTCTAAGCAAGATAAAAGAATGTGCAGAGTTAATCTGTTGCGATGAGTTAGGTAAAAGATACTCAAATGGATTTTTAGCTCATCAGCAAAAGATAAATAACTTAATGGTTAAAAAGGCAAAAGAAGGTAAAAAAGTAGTCAGATTAAAAAATGGAGATCCCTCTATCTTCGGCAGATTATCTCAAGAGTTGGAAGCCCTGGTTAAAAATAAAATTGAATTTGAGATTATTCCTGGTGTATCAGCAGCAAACGCTTCATCTTGTTTAAGTGGGATTCCTTTAACGGATAGAAGATTTTCTTCTTCTTGCGTCTTTGTTACTGGCCATGAAGATCCGACAAAGAAAGAAAGTCTTTTGGATTGGCCAAGCATTGCTAAACAGAAAACAATCGTCTTATATATGGCAGTAGAAAATCTAAGTAAGATAGTAAAAAATCTGATCGATTCAGGAAAAGCCCCAGATATGCCCGTAGCGATAATTCAAAATGTAAGTCTAATAAATCAAAAGATTTTAACCGGAATTTTAAAGGACATTGTGATTAAAGCAAAAGAAGAAAAAATAAGACCACCGGCTATAATTATTATGGGAGAAGTTGTAAAATTACAGAAGAATTTTAACTGGTTAAGGAAGAACAGAAGGATTCTTTTTACCGGGCTATCTGAGGAGAGATATTTTTTAAGAGGCACATATTTTCATCTTCCTTTAATTAAGATTGAACCATTAAAAGATTATAAAGAACTGGATAATTGGATTAAAAAAATCTGTCAAGCCCATAAACTATCAACCATAAACTATAAACCAATATTTGATTGGATTGTCTTTACAAGTCGGTATGGTGTATTCTATTTCTTTGAAAGATTAATTAAATTAGGATTTGATAGTCGTAAACTTTCAGGGATAAAAATATCCGCTATTGGTTCTTCTACAGCAAATAAATTAAAAGAGTATGGAATTTTAGCAGATTTAGTTCCTAAAAAAGAGAGTTCTTTAGGATTACTTGAGGAATTTAAAAAAATTTTTAGATCTCCGGTTAAGATATTTTTACCCCGTTCGGATATTGCTGATAAGGGTTTAACTGACGGTTTAACAAAACTTGGTGCTGAGGTTTTAAATTGTATAGCTTACAGAAATGTTATGCCTAAAGATTTGCCTGATTTAAGTCTTGATTCTTTTGATGAGATTATGTTTACTTCACCATCGGGGGTGAGGAATTTTGTTAAACGTTATGGTAAAATTCCTTCTGGAATCAAAATAAGTTGTATTGGAGAGGTTACTTTAAATGAAGCAAAAAGATGGAATTTGTTAGATTAAGAAGATTAAGGAGAAACGAATCAATAAGGGAGTTGGTGAGTCAGACTCAGATTTCTATTAAGGATTTGATCGCACCTTATTTCGTTATTGAAGGCAGAGATAAAAGAGAGAGGATTAGATCTATGCCGGGGGTTTTTCGTTTATCGATAGATAATTTGCTAAAAGATATAAAAGAGACTAAAGATTTAGGTATAAAGGCGATCATCCTTTTTGGTATTCCCGATAAGAAAGATGAAACTGCTTCAGAAGCTTATTCTAAAGATGGTATTATCCAGAAAGCAATTAAGGCTATAAGAAAGAATTTTAAGGATATAGTGATAATTACTGATGTCTGTTTATGTGGATATACTCCACATGGGCACTGTGGAATTATCAAAGGAGTTGATGGATTATCGTTTATGGTTGATGGCAGACAGAAGAAGAAAAGCCATAAACTATCAACTGTAAACTATCAACCAGAAATCGATAATGACCAAACTTTAAAGATTTTGGCAAAGATTGCCTTATCTCATGCAGAGGCAGGATGTGATTTTGTGGCGCCAAGTGCAATTATGGATGGTCAAGTTAAGGCAATAAGAGAAGCCTTAGATGAGAATGGATTTGGTGATACAGGCATTTTAGCTTATTCCGCAAAGTATGCGTCCAATTTTTATGGTCCTTTTAGGGAAGCAGTGGGTTCTTTTCCTCAATTTGGTGACAGAAAATCTTATCAGATGGATTATAGAAATTCCAGTGATGCTTTGAGAGAGATTGAGGAAGATATTAAAGAAGGCGCAGATATTGTAATGGTTAAGCCTGCCTTAGCCTATTTGGATATTATATACAAAGCCAAGCATAAATTTAATGTGCCTATTGCTGCGTATAATGTTAGCGGGGAATATTCTTTAGTAGAAATAGGCGCAAGCAAAGGAATAGTGGATAAAAGACAGTTAATTATAGAGATCCTTACTAGCATAAAAAGGGCGGGCGCAGACTTAATTATTACCTATCATGCAAAAGAGGTGGCTAAATGGCTAAAATTAGTTGATAGTTGATGGTTTATAGTTTATGGCCGAAGGGAGAAGATATGTTTAGTTTTGAGAGACTCCAGGTATGGGAAAAAATAAGGGAATTCGTAAGAGAGATTTATAAAATTACGGTTCTTTTTCCAAAAGAAGAACAGTTTGGTTTATCTCAACATATAAGAAAAAGTGCAATTTCTATTCTTTCTAACATTTCAGAAGCAACAAGTAGATTTGGCGATAACGACTTTAAAAGATTTATAGAATTAGCAATCGGTTCTCTTTATGAGACGATGAGTCAATTATTTGTAGCGTTAGACAATAATTATCTAAATAAAAAAAGTTTTGATAATCTTTACAAAGAAGCAGAAATTATTGCTAAGATGCTTAGCAAACTTTCTAAGTCAAGAGGGAGTTAGCCTATGCAGAGCTTAAGTCGTAAACTATCAACTATAAACCATAAACTTTTTTGTAAAGCAAAAAAATACCTTGTGGGTGGAGTAAATAGTCCCGTGCGCTCTTTTAAAGCAGTAGGTGGGTATCCTGTTTTTGTTAGAGAAGCAAAAGGTTCCAAGATTTATAGTGAGTGCGGAAGAGAATTCATTGATTTTTGTATGGGATACGGTGCTTTAATTTTAGGTCATTCTAATCCAAAAGTTATAGAAGAAATAAAAAAGTTTTTGGATAAAGGAATAAATGTGGGAATACCCACAAAATTGGAGATGGAGTTAGCAAAGACTATAATTAAGGCAATTCCTTCAATAGAAAAGATCAGATTAACCAATTCTGGAACAGAGGCAGTAATGGGTGCGATAAGGTTAGCCCGTGCTTATACAAAAAAAGACAAAATTATAAAATTTTCTGGCTCTTATCATGGCTCAGCCGATTATCTTTTGGATTGCGAAGGAGTCCCTAAAGATTTTAAGAAAAATACCATAACTTGTCCTTACAATGATGTAGAAAGGGTTCAGGAATTGGTGGAGAAAAATAAAGAAAGACTTGCGGCGATAATCGTAGAGCCTATCTGTGGGAATATGGGTGTGGTCTTACCAAAAGAAGGTTTTTTAGAGACTTTAAGAGAGATTTGCGATAGATATAAAATCGTCTTAATCTTTGATGAAGTTATTACGGGTTTTAGATTAAATTATGGAAGCGCTCAAGAGTATTTTAAAATAAAAGCAGATTTAACCTGTTTAGGTAAAATCATTGGGGGAGGCCTACCTTGCGGTGCTTTTGGTGGTAAAAAAGAGATTATGGAATTATTGGCTCCTGAAGGTTCTGTATATCAGGGGGGAACTTTTTCTGGTAATCCTATAACTATAAGCGCAGGTTTAGCTACTTTAAAGATATTATCTGAAGAAAATCCCTATAAAAAATTAGAAAATATAACCCGATATCTCTGTGAAAATATTATAAAATTAGCAAAAAATTATGGAATCAAACTTAAGATAAATTTCATTGGTTCTATGTTTAGTATATTCTTTATAGATAAAAAAGAAGTAATGGATTATAATATAGTTAAGACCCAAGATACTAAATTTTTTAAAAGATTCTATCATGAACTATTAAAAGAAAGCATTTACTTTTCTCCTTCTGGATGGGAGGCCAATTTTTTATCTTGTGCACATACAGAAAAAGATTTAGAAAAAACTTTAAAAGCTATTAAAAAAACATTTGATAAGTTAAGGGGGAAATAATATGGGTATAATTATCTATTTAAATGGGAAAAAAGAAGAGATTTCTAAAGATACAAATATTTCTAAACTTTTAGAGATTAAAAAGATTAGACCCGAGGTTGTTACCGTAGAGGTTAATGAAAAGATTATTGAAAGAGAAAAATATAGCCAGGTATATCTTAAAGACAACGACAAGGTTGAATTTGTTTATTATATGGGAGGGGGTATTTATTTCATTCAGGAGTTAACAGTTAAGTAAGGAGGAGGAGGAGATATGCCTTTTAGTGACAGAATAGCCAACAATGTTTTAGAATTGATCTGTCAGACTCCTATGGTAAGGCTCAACAGGATTGTTGATGCAGATTCTTCAGAGATTTTAGCAAAACTGGAGAATTTTAATCCGGGGGGAAGTGTCAAGGATAGGATCTGTATCTCCATGATTGAGGATGCAGAAAAGAAAGGTCTCCTGAAGAAGGGTTCTACAATTATAGAACCAACTTCAGGAAACACGGGGATCGGTCTGGCTATGGTTTCCGCAGTAAAAGGTTACAGGTGTATCTTGACAATGCCTGAGACAATGAGTTTGGAAAGAATCTATATTTTAAAGGCTTATGGAGCAGAGGTAGTTTTGACTCCAGGAATTGAGGGTATGCAGGGAGCGATAAAAAAAGCAGAAGAGCTTTTAAAGAAAATTCCTCATAGTTTTATGCCTCAGCAGTTTAAAAATCCTGCCAATCCTGAGATACACAGAATGACTACTGCGCAGGAGATCTTAAAAGTTATTCCCGATAAGATCGATGCTTTTGTT
>JAMWBQ010000047.1 GCA_023819315.1 Candidatus Omnitrophota bacterium | reverse complement strand
CGTCAGGGTAATTACTTCTTCCATAATACCACCTCCTTTTTGCTTCTAAGAGGTGGTATTTTACATCAAGTTACCCTGACATTTCTACTTTGCAATAAGGTGACATTATTATATTGCGGTGACACAATTTTATAGTTTAATGTAAAATTAAAATTTTTACACTCTATTTTATATATAACATAAATTTTAATATTTTTCAATATAATATTGATTTTTTTTCACAATATAGTTGAAAAATTTGTCTTTTTATGATATTATTTAAATAGAGTTATTTAAAGCATAGAGAGAAAACAAATTTTAAAGAGGAAAACTTATTTAATTTTATGGAGAAAATAGGAGAAATTATTCGCAAATTAAGAGGTAATATGACGCAGGAAGAATTATCTCTTCGCTCAGGAATAGACAAAGCAATCATAAGTAAAATAGAAACCGGTAAGATGTTAGGAACAGTAGAATGCCACAAAAAAATAGCCGAGGTTTTTGGATTAAAGCTTTCTGAGTTATATTCTTATTTAGAAGAAGCTAAGGATGAACCTGCTCAATTACATCGAGGAGAAATTAAAACTGATACTTACAAAGACTTTTTAGAGATACTTACATATATCCCTCTATCTAAAAAAATGTTACCCACATTCATAAATCTCAAACCAAAACAAGAAGTGTTTCTTGAAGAAACAATTAAAAAAGTGGAAAGATTTATTATCGTTCTTGAAGGAGAAGTAGAAATTGGCATTGAAGGACATATATATATTCTAAAAAAAGATAAAAATAATGAAAAGGGCGATAGTCTATATTCTACAAGTAACAAAAGACATACTATTAGGAATCTAAGGGATAGTTCAACAAAAATACTATGTGTAAGTTCTCCCCCTGTACTTTAGAGAAAGGAGAATTATGAGTAAACCAAAAATATTATTATGCGAAGATGAGTTAAACTTCCGTCAATTAATTAAAAATTTTCTAACAAAGAACGGTTACGATGTCCATCTTGCCGTAGATGGATTAGAGGCTATAGAAAAAGTAAAAACTCTACAAACCGATATTATAATTTTAGATATACGTATGCCTAAAATAGATGGTATAGAGGTAGCTAAACAGATTAGAAAGTTTGATAAAAAAACTAAAATAATTTTTCTCACTGCTTTTCAAAGTCCTCAACTCTCTCAAGAGGCAAAAAAATACAATATCTCTGCTTATATTACAAAACCTACTTCTTTAGAACAAATACTTGATACGATAAAGGATTCATTAGCGTTGTAAAAGGGTGGTTATCTTAATTATAGGCAGGAATAAAGCAATAACTATGCCTCCCACAACTATACCTAAAAAACCAATTACAATTGGCTCAATAAGGCTGGTTAAAGAAGCTATCACTGTCTCAGTCTGCTCTTCATAAAATTGAGCTATCTTACTTAGCATTGCTTCCATTTTACCTGTCTTCTCCCCCACAGCAATCATCTTTACTACCATAGGAGGGAATATCCCACTTTCCTCTAATGGCTTAGAAATAGGAACACCTTCTTGAATGGATTTCTTTGCTCCTAACACTGCCTCTTCAATAATTTTGTTACCTGAGGTTTTACCAACTATATCTAAAGAAGCTAATATGGGAACACCACTCTTAACCAGTGTAGAGAAAGTGCGAGCAAACTGAGCAATACTAATCTTCTTTACTATATCTCCCAATATAGGTAAAGAAAGAAGAAAGCGATGATAATTTTTTTTGCCTCTATCCGTAGATATGTACTTTCTAAATAAAGCCAATAAAATAAAAAAGATAAAAATTAAATAACCGATAGTGCTTCTCAATATATCAGAGAAACTAATGAGCAACTGTGTGGGAAGGGGTAATTTACCGCCCAAACTTTCAAATATACTCTTGAATGTGGGTATTACCTTAAAAATTAAAAAAGCAGTTATCCCTATAGCCATAGTAACTACCACAATAGGATAAGTAAGACTAGATATTATTTTCTTTCTTAACGCACTTGTCTTTTCTAAATAAACGGATAATCTCTCTAAAATCTCGGGCAAATTACCAGAACTTTCAGCAGCTTCTACCATACTAACATATAACTCAGAGAAAATATTCGGATATTTAGCAATAGACGAGGCTAAAGAAGCTCCTTCTTGTAAATCCTTAGTAATTGAATTAATTACTTTTCTAAAGTATGGATTCTGAATCTGCTGATACAAAGTATCCATTGCTCCTACAATAGGTATACCACTTTCAATTAAAGTTGTAAGTTGGCGAGAAAATACTACTAACTCATCTATCTTTATACTGCCTCTCTTAGATACTCTTTCTTCCTTTATCTTACCACTTATTTTTCGTAAAGAAACAATTACCTCTCCCCGATTATGAAGATAATCTATCGCTTTATCTTCAGATTCCGCTTCTATTTTACCTTTAACAATATAGCCCTCTTTGTTCTTGATTGTATATAGAAAAGTATACATTGTTAAATATACAAAATTTAATTTTCTATCCTGCCACTCTTAAAACTTCCTCTAAACTGGTTATCCCCTGACAACATTTATCAAAACCATCCTCTTTTAAGGAGATAAAACCTCTTTCTTTTCTGGCGTAATTTACGATATCCTCCTCTGAGGCTCTTTTAATTATCATTTCTCTAATTATATCATCAAAAAGCAGAACTTCCAATAATGCAAATCTTCCATAATAACCCGTATAATTACAAGCAGGGCAACCTCTTGGTCTAAATAATTCTGGGGTTGTAGGTTTAAATCCTAATCTCTCCAACACATTATCTTCAATCTCATCTTTTACTCTACACTTTAAACATAGTTTCCTTACCAATCTTTGGGCGGTAGTAGCGATTATTGAAGAAGCTACCAAAAAAGGGTCAATGCCCATATCTATAAGACGTGTTATTGCCCCTACCGAGCTATTAGTATGTAAAGTAGAAAAGATAAATTCTCCTGTTAAAGATGCTTTAATTGCAATATCCGCAGTTTCTGCATCACGTATCTCTCCTACCATAATTATATCCGGGGATTGTCGCAAAACGCTTCTTAAACAGTGAGCAAAGGTTAAACCTATCTCTGGCTTCACCTGTATCTGGGTAACGCCATCAAGTTGATACTCTACAGGATCCTCTATAGTAATTATATTCTTCTGAGGATTGTTAAATTTACTTATTATAGAGTATAACGTTGTGGATTTACCACTACCGGTAGGACCGGTAACTAATATAATACCAAAAGGTGAACCTAATGCTTTTTCAAAAAGTTTAAGTGGCTTTTCGGAGAATCCCAATTTATCTATACCATAAGAAAGATTACTACTATCTAATATTCTCAAAACAATTTTCTCACCAAAATTAGTAGGCAAGCTGGAAACTCTAAAATCTATAGTTTTACCCTCAAATTTAACTTTGAACCTTCCATCTTGCGGTATTCTAAATTCGGTAATATTCAAAGAAGACATAATTTTCAATCTCGCTATCACAGCATCCTGGTTAACTTTAGGCAAACTCAATCCGTGCTGAAGCACACCATCTATCCTGTACCTTACAGAAACATCAGATGAGGTAGGTTCTATGTGTATATCCGAAGCTCGTCGTTTAATACCTTCATAAATAATCAAGTCAACGATACGAACTATGGGTGGCAACTTACTTTCCTTTACAAGAGTTTCTATACCTATACTTTCATCAAAAGATTGTTCCTTTACGCTTACCTTAGAAAAAATATCTTCTTTTAAATTCTGCTCTTTTTCTTCCTTAATAACATATAAATTATTAAGAAATTTATTTATTTTTTCTTCCTTACACAA
Organism: Candidatus Omnitrophota bacterium; assembly: GCA_023819315.1. Taxonomy (GTDB): domain Bacteria; phylum Omnitrophota; class Gorgyraeia; order Duberdicusellales; family 4484-171; genus JAMWBQ01. The sequence goes on along the minus strand of JAMWBQ010000047.1, from coordinate 9,019 downwards.
TACAGGGCAAATCCTTTTAAATGATGTTGCTAAATATAACTCGTCAATAACTACGATATCCAAAGGATTGGAGGTAGCTATTGTTAACACATCTCCTATCCTTGATATAGGAACTACTTTATAACGGGAAGCTAAATCTTGTGGCAAAAGTTCTTTATTCTCTTTAGGTAGATGATACTTTTCTAAATCCAAATAAGGTATCTTATATTCTCGAGAAAATATAATGAGGAGTTCCTCTTCGCTAACAATATCGTTCTTAATAAGTTCCTCTTTAAACTCTTTAAAATTGCTTGATTTTTTTTCTAAATCCTTTATCGCCTCTTCTTTATCTCTTCTATAATCAATAAGATATTTTGATATTCTTTGCTTTAAAGATTCCATCATTTAAAAAAATCTTTACAAATTATCTCTCCTCAGCAGAAGTAACTCTTAAAACTTCCTCTAAACTGGTTATTCCTTTCTCTAACTTCAATATGCCATCTTCTCTTAATGTCAACATACCCTTAGCTTTTGCCTCTTTTCTAATTATATGCTCATTGGAAGATTCGTTTATTAATCTTCTTATGTCTGTATCCAAATGTAGATACTCTCCTAATACTATTCTCCCTTTGTATCCACTATTGTAACACAATTTACATCCTTTGGGTTTATAGATAACTGCTTCTTTTTTTATCCCTAACTCTTCCCTTACTCTTTGGGAAACCTCGTAAGGTTCTTTACAATGCTCACATAACTTTCTTACTAAACGTTGAGCCAAAACACCGACAATTGTTGAAGAAATAAGGAATGGTTCTACCCCCATATTTATTAGACGAGTAACTGAACCAGAAGCAGTAGTAGTATGTATAGTAGATAAAACTAAATGTCCTGTAAGAGCGGATTTTATAGCTATATCCACGGTTTCAAAATCTCTAATTTCCCCTACCATTATTACATCGGGGTCCTGACGCAAGATGGAACGAAGGGCAGAAGCAAAAGTTAAACCAACTTCTTCATTAGTGTTAACTTGATTTATACCAGGTAGTTGATACTCTATAGGATCCTCAACTGTGATAATGTTCTTTTCAGGAGTATAGATATAGCGTAGAATAGAATACATCGTGGTAGTTTTACCACTGCCTGTAGGACCACAAACAAGAATCATACCATAAGAAGACAGAGAATCACGTTTTAATTGGTTAATTAAATCTTCTTCAAAACCTAATCGGTCTAAATCAAGTAAAGCTGATGATTTATCTAAGACACGTAAAACTATTTTTTCTCCCAAAACGGATGGTAAAACAGAAACTCTAAAATCAACGTCTCTGCCCTCGATATTCAATCTAAATCTACCATCCTGTGGTAATCTGTGTTCGGTAATATCTAAATTGGCTATCACCTTTATACGAGAGATAACAAAATTATACATACTCTTAGGGAAAGTGTATGCTTCTCTTAAAACTCCATCTATGCGGTAACGCACACGAGAATGATCCTTTAATAGTTCAATTAAAACATCGGAAGCTTTTTCTTCTACCGCTCTTCTAAAAATGTGATTGGTAAGTTTTACTACAGGAGCTTCCTCTATGGAACGCAAAATATCCTCATCTTTAATTTCTTCTTTCTCTTCTTTTACAATCTCTATAGAAGAATCCCCTGAACTTTTTATTATCTCTTCAATGGTAGTGGTTATTGACTCTTGATAATTGATATCCAATGCCTGTTGTAATTCCGAACGCAAGGCAATAACAGGATTTATCTGTAATCCGCTTATTTTCTCTAAATCTTCAAAAACCAATACATTTAAAGGGTCACTGGTAGCAACGGTAAGAATGTTCCCTATCTTACTTAAAGGAATAACTTTATACTTCCTCGCTAAATCTTTAGGAATTAAACCTAAAATCTCCTTAGATATTTTAATATTCAAAACCTTTATAAGAGGTATGGATAAATAAACGGAAAGAAACATCATAAGGTCCCTCTCTTCAACATAACCTAACTCTATAAGGAGTTCACTTAAAGAACCACCTCTTTTAGTATATAAATCCAAAAACTTCTCAAGTTGCTCTTTTGTAATTACCCCTTTATCTACTAATAGTTTGGTAAAATCTCTACTTAATTCATGCATATTTATAATAAACTCATTGCTAATATATTAAAAACCTCAATAAATTTCTATACCTATTATTATCTCAATTTATCTAAGTTTATTTTTTCTATATGAATTACATATTTTTAATTTCATTGTTTAGAGTGTCAAGTCTTTTAATAACAAACATTAATCATCCTCCTTATCTGTGAAGCTGTACTTATAAAAATTTGGATATCTAATTGAGTTAACTTTTTTAATTCTTCTATTACACTACTTTCTAAAGGATTAGCTATTGCAACACTCAAAATATTACCTACTTTATCTATAGGTATTAAACAATACTTCATCGCGAACTCCTTAGATGTAAATTTAACTACCTCCCTAGGAATCTCGTAATTATCCAAAGGTAAATAAGGCAAACCGTACTCTATAGCAATTGCTTGAGCAATATCTTCTTCTTTAGCTAACCCTAATTTCACTAAAATATCTCCCAAAAGACCACCTTCTTTCTTCTGCACTTCTAAGGCTTCTTGAAGTTGGTTAGAATTGATTATTCCTCTATCTATTAGTATCTCTCCTAATAACCTTTTTTTTTCTTTATCTTTTAATCCCATTCAAACTCTAAAAATATGCTTATTAATTGGAATAAAGAATTGAAGACACATTTAAGAAGAAATAACAGAAAGGTAAATGCAAATTAAATAAAGATTGAAATGGAATCTATATTTATTCAAAACTATCAGCTCCCCCCTCTTGCTGTCCTTTCAATGTCCAAATTGTAGAAATACCTTTGATTAAATCATTAATTTTTATAGGCTTAACAATATAGTAATCAGCAGCTAAATCGTAAGTCTTTTTTATATCATCCATCTGGTTCTTACCGGAAATAACTATAGCTGGTATATTAGATTTTTTATTCTCTCTCAACCACTTTAAAACCTCCCAACCATCAACTTTGGGCATAGCTAAATCTAAAATAACTATATGGGGAGAAAACTCTGTTATTTTAGCTTTTGCCTCCTCACCATCAAAAGCAACTATAACTTCAAAACCTCTCCTCTTGAGTACTGACTCCAAGAGTTCTACTATTTCCTTCTCATCTTCAGCAATAAGTATCTTTTTAGGTTCAACCATAAGATTAATAGGTTTTATTCTCTTTCACTACTTTAATCATATCTTTTAAAAACTCTTTTTCTGCAATTGCTAATTTTAGATGATGATTGATAAGCAAAGATAAATTTTTGGGAGATTCTTTTAACTCCTCAGATTTATTTATAAGCCATCTTTTTACACTCTCTAAGAATCTTAATCTAAGACGTAAATAAGGCATAATATCTCTCCCTTTAAGAAAAGGTAGGAAATAAATAGCAATATCTAATTCGATAAATGGGCGTCTTTTAGAAAGTAATGCCTCTTTACAAAGAGCAACAAACTCTTTTTCTCCTTTAGGAGTTATAGAATAAACGAACTTATTGATATGTTTATTACTTTCTATCTCTTCCCTCTTTATTAATCCCTCTTTAACCATCTTCTTTAAAGGATAATATATAGACTTCGTCTCTATCTTAGAAAACACACCCAATTCCTTTTCAATAATTTTCTTAATATCGTAACCGGAAGCGGACGAATTCTTAAGAATGCCAAGAATTATTAATCTCTGTATCATCCCTTAAATATTCCCATTTTCCTAAATTTATTATATCTTCTGGCTAACAATTCTTGGGGAGTAAGAGAAGATATCTCCTCTAATTTCTTTAGAATAGCCTTCTTTAAATTGTTAGCTGATTCCTCATAATTGCGATGTGCTCCTCCATATGGTTCAGGTATAATCTCATCAACAACACCTAATTTAAAAAGTTCCTCACTGGTTAACTTAAGAGCTTCTGCTGATTGAGGAGCCATTTTAGCATCTCTCCATAATATTGCTGCACAGCCTTCAGGTGAAATGACTGAATAGTAAGCGTACTGCATAATAAGAATAACATCTCCTACCCCTATTCCTAATGCTCCTCCACTGCCGCCTTCACCAATAACTATAACAATTATAGGAGTTTTTAACCCAAACATATCTCTTATGTTCTCAGCAATAGCCAGAGCCTGTCCACGCTCTTCTGCCCCTATACCAGGATAAGCTCCTCTTGTATCTAAAAAAGAAATTATTGGTAAAGAAAACCTCTCAGCTAATCTCATAATTCTCATAGCTTTACGATAACCCTCAGGATGAGGACAACCAAAATTCCTTTCTAAATTTTCCTTTGTATCTTTACCTCTCTGATGTCCTACAATTGCTATTTTCTTACCTTCCAGTTTAGCAAATCCTGTAACTATTGCTTTATCATCTCCAAATAACCTATCACCATGAAGTTCTATAAAATCTTTCATTATCAAATTTATATAATCTAAGGGAGTTGGTCTTTGAATATGACGAGCAATTTGAACTTTTTGCCAGGCGGTAAGATTAGAGTAAATCTCCTTTTTAAGAACATTCAATTTGGCCTCTAAATTTTTAATCTCTAAGGATAAATCTATATCTTTAGACTCAGAAAATTCTTTAATCTCTTTAATCTTTGCTTCCAATTCTATTATAGGTTTCTCAAAATCCCAATACTGCATAGTTTATATTATCAAGAAAATAAAATCTAAAAATATCAATTTTTATTTTTTTTAATCTACAATTTCTACCTCTGTACCTAAAGGGATGATATCGTATAATTCTTCAACATCTTTATTATACATACGAACACACCCTTGAGTGACTTGCTTACCAATCTCATTTTCATCTTTACTGCCATGAATACCATAACCGATAATATTCAATCCCATCCACCTTGTCCCCAAAATATTATCAGGACTGCCCGGTGGAACAACTGCTCCTGTCTTAAACCAGGTGGGATTCTCAAGTTTGTTAACAATCTTAAATGTACCTATTGGTGTTGAATTATCTTTACCTGTAGAAACTATATAGGTTTTAAGCACTACCCCATTACGTTTCAAAAAAAGTAGATTTAAAGATTTATCTACAGCTAGAGAAAACTTACACACATTAACTTTTAGTTTCTGACCAGGCATAATTGTATCAGAAGTTAAACTATTTGCCCTACGAATCAATTCTACGGTAGTATTAAATTTCTTAGCAATCTTAGTAAGGTTATCTTTGCTTTGAACAATGTACTCCTGACTACATTCATCGATAAGGGGAGAAAAGAGAATCTTCATATTCACCTCTTCTAATTTCTTTTTTAGTGCCTCCATAACTTCTGGTTTATTAGCTTTATCTAAGTTTTCCTGCAAAATAGCTTTAGCTTTTAGAAGGTCTTTCTCTTCTTCTATATTTAAAAGCTGTGGTTTGACTTCCTCTTTTATACTTTTGGATATATGGCGTTTATGAGGTAGAGAAGTAATTATTATCAATATAGTCATTACTATTATAATAGCTAAGATTACAAAAATACGTTTCTTCATATCTCCTCCTATCTATAAAATAAAAGAAAAACTATAAAACCGATACTCCCTCCCACTATAACCTCAACAGGGGTATGCCCAACAAGCTCCTTTAATCTTTCTTCTCCCACCCTTCTTTTTTTATGAAAATCATCAAGAATATTATTAAGAACCCTTGCCTGTACACCAATAGAACGCCGCCAAGTCTGAGCATCAAACATTGTTATAAGAGCAATTATTGATGCTAAGGCAAATACCGGAGAAGAGAATCCTTCCTCCTTACCTAAAGAAAATGCCAGAGTTACCACAGCAGCACTGTGAGCAGATGGCATACCACCAGTTCTTAATATCCAATAAAAACTAAATTTTTTACCACCAGCTATACCAATAAGTATTTTTATACCTTGGGCAATTGCCCAACTAAGTATAGTAATCCAAAGCACCTGGTTACAAAATATACCTCTCCAAAAATCTTGCATAAAAATTATTATAAAGCTAACCTAAATATTGTTCAACTCAAATTTTTTACAAGTACCAAAGATATAAAACAATCTAAAATTACTTATAAACTATATTTACTTATCTTTTCTATCGCTAATGAAATAATTAATTATTCTAAGAAAAATAGTTTTTAAAAGCTGAACTTCATTACAAGTAAGATGGGTTCTCAAAAATATTCTCCGGAAAGAATCAAATGAGGAATCTATAAATTCCTTCTTTACTCCCAAAACAGTCATCGCTTTTTGAATAAAGAGAAGCAGAGTTTCTATATCCTCCTTCTTAGCCAAATCTAAAGAATCTATATACATAACATTATCCAAATATTCAAAAATCTTATAACAAACTATTCCCACAGCAAAGGCTAAATTGTAAGAAGAAAAATTTTGATTAGCAGGGATATAAAAAACACTATCGCAGTATCTTAATTCCTCTTTAGATAAACCAAAATCTTCCTTACCAAAAATTATACTAACCACTCCTTTTGCTGCTTGTGCCACTATATAAGGAAGAATGTAATTGAAATTATATATGAGTTTATCTGCCCGTCTCCTACGAGTTGTGCCAAAAACAAATAGAGAATCTTCTAAGGCATGTTTAAGTTCATCAAATACTTTTGCTTCTTTCAATAAATCGTTAGCTCGCTTAGCTACTTTAAAAGAAATAGTGCTTAAGTTTGGCTTAACTAAATAAAGATTGGAAAAGGAAGTATTCTTTAGCACTCTCGCACATAGACCAATATTTTCCTCTATCGTAGGATTTACTAAAACGATACGAATATTCTTTATAATTCTAACCTTATCTAAAGTTAATCCGTACACCTTTATTCCTTAAAAAATCAAATAACCGTTCAATCTCTTGAGGCTCTCCTTCAAATTTAACTATCGCCCATCCCATCTCCGTAGAAAAAGATGCTTCTACAATATTAGGAATAACATCAAAATTTTTAATGATGTGATAAAATATTGGTTCTTCCTTAAGCTCACCGGGAATGATTAACTCTACTTCTCTACCCATATTTACCTCCCTAAAAAGTTACTATCAATTAAACGCCAGTCTCTGTATCCATCCAACCACAAATTGGACTGGTAATGAAATCTATCAAATGAGAAATCCCATCTTCGTTCTCTATAGCAGTAAATTTTACTCCTAAATTTAACTCTTCTTCATTCAACCAAACGATTTCACCATTACCTATTACCTGGCCGGTAGGAATATTAAAGGTGAATTTAATTTTTTGATGAGGAGTAAATTGAGATAATTTGTTTTTATCAACATAAGCTACAAAGATACCGCCTGTAGAAATATTTAGCACACTACCATCACATAAATAAGCGCCTCCCACGTCGTAAAAATCAATGTGATTAGCAGATATAGCTCTATTATATTTGCGTCTCTCCATAATTAACTCAATCCAAACATAATTATTCCTAAAAATAAAAAGAGACCACTCATCGCTAATTTTATTTTCCCTAAATTATTTTTAATGAAATGACTAAATTGTTTAGAGGTAACACCTATTATAGAAAAGATAAAAATTATTACTAAAGGCAAAATAAACATAAGATTGTAAATTAAAAGATAAAACCAAGCTCTTAATCTTAAATCGGGAATCTTTAAAATAAATACTATAGTGGGTAAATATACTTGTCCTGTACAAACGGATTCTAAAATAGAAACAGAAAAACCCACAAAAAACGACAACAAACACAATTCTAATATACGATGATATTTTTTTTCTCTTAAGTTTGCTCCTATAACCAAGTTTATCCTCTTCTTCAAAAAGTTAGGAAGCTGAAGAATTAGACCATCAGTTTTTTTAGTCTTTTTAAATTTAAAATAATCGTATAAAGCAGAACCTGCTAAAAAGAAACAGAGAGAACCTACAAAATAATAAAAAATTTTCATAATAAGGTAGAAGTGTCTTAAAGAATACAAAAATTTTAAAAGCCCTACTCCTATAAGTATGTAAGTAAAAAAAACACTAAACACGTAAGACATACCAATATACAATATTTCTTTCTTATCGTAACCATAAACACCTAAAAAAGAAATAAAGAAAACAATCACAGCAAATGCACAAGGATTAACTCCATCGATGAGACCTGCGGAAATAATCGTGAATATAGAAATACCCTTAAACCTATTTATCAACTCCTGAGGGTAAGAAAAAATTGGCAATAGAAACTTATTTTCCTGACACCTTTCAATAAGATTTTCTAAATTAGCCTCTATCTCATTTTTACCAACAAGAAAATTGTTCCCTATAAATATTGAAGGGACAAAAGCATTTTTTTTACCATACTCGTGGGCTAAATAAATTAGTAAAGAAAGATTCTGCGGGTCGGTAGTATCAAGCATCTTCAATTCAATCTTACCAGCGTATTTTTCTAATATTTTATTTAAATATTCATTTTTTAGTTCTATACACGATTTACAATGGGGAGAATAAAATAAAACCGCCTCTGTTTTATTATTCTGAGCAAAAATATTGCCGGCGATAATTATACTAAATAATATAACAACTAAGCTTACTAAAATACTCCTCATTATTTTATTTACTGTAACTCAATTTTTATTATAAGCCATTTTTAATATAAATCAATAAGTTTATCTTTGAACTTTGTAAAGTCTAAAGACATTTAGTAACACTTTTTTATATTTGTGAACTGATATAGGCACATCGTATCCACTTTAAAACCTTCTCAAGTAGTATCTTAAAGAGGAATTAGCGGTAGGGTATATCCGCTTTCATCAATATTAGATGATTTATCTTAGAATAGATGTTGATGCTAAGATACGCATTTATTATCCTCAGTAGAAAGTAGATAAAAAGAGTAAAAATTCTTGAGAGAATTTATCAAAAGTATCTTTAGGAAAATTTAACATTCAAATATACTGTAACAATCCAATTATTCCCTACTCCTCTATAGTCTCTACCTTAACAGAAAATATCGTCCCTCTAACCCCTACTATTGATGTGGGAGTCTTTACTTCAAAACTGGAACT
>JAMWBQ010000046.1 GCA_023819315.1 Candidatus Omnitrophota bacterium | reverse complement strand
CCTAATAGCATTGCTGACTCTTTTACCTTAATTAACTTTTTTAGACTATCTCTAATCACCTCGTATTTATTTTGTTCTTTCATCGTCAGGGTAATTACTTCTTCCATAATACCACCTCCTTTTTGCTCCTAAGAGGTGGTATTTTACATCAAGTTACCCTGACATTTCTACTTTGCAATAAGATGACATTATTATATTGCGGTGACAGAGTAAAAAGCTAACTTTTGTTTTCCCTTATCTACACCCGGCGGGTGTAATTGGGGTGGTTTAAATTAATCCTTCATCAGCAAAACTAAAATACTCATTATCTCCAATAATTATATGGTCTAAAAGTTTTATCTGCATAATCTCTGAAGCATATTTTATTTGCTTGGTAAAGTCTCTGTCTTCTTGACTTGGAGCTGGATCACCTGAAGGGTGATTATGAATACATATAATGCCAGCGGAAAAATTCTGTAAGGCTTTAAAAATAATCTCTCTGATTATAGGGTGTGCTTCATTTATGCTTCCTTCTTCAACTTCAATAATGTCAATAAGTTTGTTCTTACCATCTAAAAGTAAAACTTTAAACACCTCTTTCTTTAAATCACGCATTCGCACAAGCAGTAAATTTGCTACATCTTTAGAAGAATTGATTTTTATTCTTTTCTCTCTTGCCTCCTCTTCCTGAAATCTCCTCCCAATTTCAAGTGCCGCCTTAATCTGGCATAATTTTGCTTTGCCTAAACCTTTAAATTCCTTCCAGCAAGATAAATCCGTATGGCTCATATTTCTAAAAGTCTTAAATTTCTGTAGAATTCTTCTCGCTAAATCCATGGCACTTTCTCCTCTTATCCCCGTGCGTAATAAAATTGCTAATAATTCTGTATTACTTAAATTATGTTCACCAAACTTTAAAAGTTTTTCTCTCGGCCTCTCATCCTCCGGCCAATTCCTTATTGCTTCCTTTTCCATTATTCTATCTCTTCTCCCTCAAATATTCCCATCCACAAGATTTAAAACCCGAAAGTTACTTTTTATGATAAACTCTGTTTGGGTACAATAAATCTTGATAAACTTTTTAATCTAATTTCCTATAACATCTTTATTATACCCCCTCACTTTTTTATTTTCAATTAAGATTGTAAGGTCTTGAAATTATTAGGTTTTGGGTTAGATTTATTCTGATAATTATTACCTACTATCTCATCAACGTAATAAGAAGAGGTTAATTTAATAATTGTGTTTTCTTTTTCCCAAAACATTATTTTTAAGATATGGTAAGTGTCTTTTTTATAAAATTATTTTTAGTATAGTTATCTATTCTTTCTTATATTAAATTAGAAAGGAATGATAATGATTTCAACAGGAGGAAAGTTATTAGTTCAAAATGTCTATTACCATATTATCACGATGAGCAATCATGACAAGAAATTTTTCCTCATAAGCAAGATTGTTGTCTTCGTAGGCTATTGTTTAATTCTTATCCTGGGGTGGGTGATGGGATTTGAACCCACAATCACTTGAGCCACAGTCAAGTGCTCTATCCAAGTTGAGCTACACCCACCGATTATCAAAATTATATCAATATCTACCTACCTTTACTATCATTTTTTTTGTTGCCTATCTCTGCTATCTTCTTAATGTTTTCCAAAAATCTATTCACTGTATCTTTTAACGCACTTAATGCCGGATCAATAGTTAATCCTTTTATGCCTTTTATACCATCATCTATAAGAACCTCTGTCTTACTGATCATCTGGTTAAAAATATTGGGAGTAGGAATTTTACCTAAATTTTTAAGTTGCTCTAACATACTTTCTCCTATAGAGTTAACTTCAAAATGGGGGGAACTCATCTTTGTGTTAAAAGTTAAATGAATTGTGGGTTTATCGTTATTGCCCTTAAAAAGTTTAAGTATAGTTTTTATAGTTTTCACTTTAGATTCATCAAGAGGTTTGTCATTAAATACAACTTTCTCTAGGATTAAAGTGTAATCTACCCTTAAATCATCATCTTTAGAATTCAGATGTGCTTTTAAAGATATTAATGCCTCTTTTAATTCTAAATTCTCAGGCTTCCAGAAATTAGGATAATAATCTTTGAAAACAAAATAATCAATGCCTCCCGTAGTAATAAAGGTATCCATATTCTTCTTTTTCCAATCTATCCAGCCTCCTATATGTAAATCATCGTTAATATTTTTCTCATTGAATATTATACTTCCTTTTAAATCTAAGGAGAATTTATCTAATAAAGGGTAGTTTATATCCTCTATGGTCCCTGAAATATCTTTCAACCCAAAAGTTAAATTAGGGGAAAGGTTATTGTAGCAGAAGATAATACTACCCTTATCCAAAACGAAAACATCTATTTTCACACGCCATACTTGCGGTAAAAATGATTGTTTAACTACAACTAAACTTTTAGGACCTAAGGGCTTCCTATTAATAACTTGTTCCAATTTATCCATATCTATTTCTATATTTAATTCTTTTACATAAATCTTATCAATTTTGAAAGCCCCTCCTATAAGATTAACTTTACCTATATCAACTGTTGCTTCCCTAAAATTTATATTATCCATCTGAAAATTAGTAAAGATGATTCTAAAAGGAAACTTCATATTCAAACTATCTAACTTAGCTTGTATACCATATTGTTCTTTAACAAATTTTAAAAATGTATCTTTACCTCTTTCGTTTATGAAAAAGTATAAAAATGTGTATCCACCAATAATTAAGATGATTATTCCTAAGAAAAATTTAAAAATTATTTTAATTAATTTCATAAACTTTTAATTTTTATAATATTTAATCTGCCAAATAAAAACAAGATAATAAAAATGAAAAAATTAATTAGAACTATCGTTGCTCCTGAGGGGAAATTGAGTATATAAGAGAGCAAAATCCCAATAACTACAGAAATCACACCCAAAAGACCTGCTATTAATATCGTTCCTCGGAAACTAGGCATAATTTGTAAAGCTGAGATAGCTGGTAAAATAATCATACTGGAAACTAACATTGTCCCTACGATTTTAATTCCTAATACTACGATAAGGGAGGTCAAAAGGATAAGTATTTTATTTACCATACCTACCTTTATACCAGAAACGCGAGCATAATCTTCATCAAATGTGATAGCAAACAAATCATGATAAAAAAGAACTACAATTAATATTACCAATAAAGAAATAAAAATAGTAATTATAACTTCTAACCTACTAACTAAAAGAATATTGCCAAAAAGGTAACTAAATAAATCAATGTTAAACCCACCAAAACTACTCGCTATAATTACCCCTATAGCTATACCTAAGGATGATATTAATCCAATAACTGTATCACCATAAACTTTAGCTTTCTCATTAAGTTTAAGAATTAATAAAGAAACTAATCCCACCAGTATCAAAGAAATAATCATAGGATGAGCATTCAATAAAAGGGCAATTGCTACAGTAGCAAAACTCACATGAGCAAGACCATCACCGATTAAAGAAAAACGGCGTAAAACTAAAAATACACCCAAAAAAGCACAACCTAAAGCCATAAAAGATCCTGCAACAATTGCTCGTTGAATAAATACATAAGAAAGCCCTTCTACAATTTGTTGAAATATTTTTATCATATTATAGCATTATTGGTGCCGATGACAAATAAAGTGTTGACTATTACCAAAGTAATCTCCCATTTCCGTTGATTTGCAAAATTCTTCAAATGTGCCATAGAAAATTAATTTCCTATCTAAATAGAGCAACTTGGAAGTATAGTTACCTATGGAAGCAATATCGTGAGAAACAAGAATAACTGTCACTGATTTTTCTTTATTAATTTTATTAATGGTAGAATAGAAAACTTCTCTAATTTTAGGATCTAATGCAACCGTAGGCTCATCTAATATCAAAATCTCAGGATGATGAACAAGAGCTCTTGCTAAAAGAACACGTTGCTGTTGTCCTCCTGAAAGAACCCCAATAGGTTTATCACTAATACTCCTAATCCCTAATATATCTATTATCTCCTCAGCTAACCTATAATCCTGCCCACTAATTCTTTTAGGGAAACTTTTACAACAGTAAACTCCTGAAACAATTATCTCTTTAGCTAAGGCAGGAAATTTAGAATCAATAAAAGATAATCTCTGAGGAAGATAACCAATGTGGTGCTTTAAGGTAAACTCTCGTAAGCTTAATCCCCCAAATTTTATAGAACCCTCAAAAGGAACCAACCCCAATATCGCTTTTATAAGTGTGGTCTTACCTGAACCATTAGGTCCAACTATACCTATATAATCACCCTTTTCAACATCAAAAGATACCTGAGAAATTGCTTTAAACCCTTGGTAATAGACACTTAAATCTCTTACCTCAATAAGTTTCACTGACATTCTAATCCTACTTTTAACTTTTCAAGGTTAGCTTTCATAATTTCAATAAATGTCACTCCCCTATTTAATTCACTTCTACTCACGTTATGAGCGGCGTGAAGTAGCTCTAATTTTACTCCTGTCTCTTGGGATAGAATTTTTGCCACTTTAGGTTCAATTAATTCTTCATAATAAATATACTTCTGTCCAGATCCCTTAATGAATTTTATTAATTCACCAATTGCTTTGGGAGAAGGTTCAGCATTGGGAGAAAATCCTTGGTAAGGAGAAATATGTTTTAATCCATAACGTTTAGCAAAATAGCCAAAAGCAAAATGCCCAGCATAAATAATTGTCCTATGTTTAGCTTGGGAAAAAATATCCTTAAAGAGATTATCCAACTCGATAAGTTTAAGTTTATAATCTTGAGCATTATTCAAATAAAATTCTCTATTAACAGGATCTTTTTTGACTAAAGCTGTAGCAATATTATCAACCATAATTTGAGCATTTTCTAAATCAAGCCAAATATGAGGATCTACTTCAGAATGATAATGGTGATTTATATGTTCGTCTTCATGGTGTACATCCTCTTCTTCGCTACTTATCAACTCAATACCATAACTTGCATCTATAACTAATAAATTTTTATTAGATATACTCTTTAGTAAATCTTCAACCCATGGTTCCATATATTTACCCGTATAGATAAAAATATCTGCTCTGTTCAACTTTAAAATATCTTTTGGTTTAGGTTCAAATGTATGTGGTTCTACACCAGGAGGTAGAAAAAGTGAAACATCAACTTTATCTTTACCAATTTGACGAACAAAATCGTAAGTAGGGAAAAGAGTGGTAATAACTTTTATTTGGCCAGCATAACTTATAAAAGAAATTATATTCATAAACAACCATAACTTAAGAATTTTCTTTACCATAGTTAACTCTCCTTTATTTCAATAACTCTTTAGCGGAATTTAACTTATCGTATATCTTCGATAACCATGCTTCTCCCCAGAATAAATAGCAACTTGTTTCTGCATCCAAAATCAATTCCCGTGCCTGTCTAAGTTTTTCTTCTTGTGGTTTAGAAAGTTTTTTATTTTTCTTATCCCAATAAAGTTTACTTGTTTTAAACAACTCGTTAATTGCTTTCTTTTGCGACTCTAACCCATTCCACTGAGAAAAATCAAATCCACTTGTAGAACCTACGTTCCAAGCACCTGTTCTTACATTAATATCTTCTTGGGGAGGGAACTTTTTTAAAAAATCAGAAATTTTTATAGGAGTAATCTCTGTATGAGCATTTCTTACCATATCCATTAAAGGAGCAAAAAAATGGCCAAAAAACCCTGAAGCCTCATCCATCTGCCTAAACCAACCACCATTTTCACCATCTGACCAGGTAGTAACTAAACGAGCCTTTTCCTGGGAAGGGAAATTAGCCATTTTATGGTTAACTTCATTAATAAACCAGTTTGGGTCTAATCCACTCTCTTGAGCATTAGATAGATCACGATTTCGAGGTATCACTATCATCTCCTCTTTACCATAAGAAATTTTGTAAGGTTTAAAACAATCTATATTACCGCCTTGTGGTTTAAACATATGAACATGATCAATCACTACATACTCGTAACCAACCTTTTTTAGAGTTGGTATCATTTCCACACAGAAAGCCATCTCTGATGGCCAGAATCCTTTGGGTTTCTGTCCAAATATTTCCTCAACGATTGCTCTACCTCTTATAAGTTGTTCCTCCCAATCTTCCTTAGGAATAAGAGGAAAAATAGGATGATAAAAACCCATCCCGATAATCTCTATATTCTTTGCTTTACGATAACTATCAAGCATTTTAGGAATATCTACAAATTTTCTATATCTATCTATTATATCTTTATCTTTAAATTGTCTAAGTAATATTCCTGAAAATCCTACATGGAAACAAGCCACATCTTTATAAAGATGTGCATAACGCACTGCTCGTTCATAACATTTAATTATCTGTTGTGCTTCCCACTCATTACTTTCTATAAGTAATTTAAGATTATCGGGTGGCTGATGCATATGTAAGCCTAAAGCATAATAAATTTTACTCATAATCACCCCCTGTTAATAAAAATTATACTCACTAATTACAAAATAATCAAAATATAGGCAATTGGCATTTGGGATTTTGAGTTTATTTAAGATTTATCTTATCAGAATTAATTCTACGCGTTTCTTATATTAAATCATATTTTCTCTAAAACATCCAGCCCTCTCCTACATATCTCCTTAGCATAATCTGTCCAAATACCCTCTCCCCAATAACGGAAACAACTTGTCTGAGAAAGAAGAAGATACAGTAACGCTTCTCTGTATATAGCACTTTTTTTATTAATCCTTTTTCTATCTATTTTCCTATGGAAATTTACACTTAACTTATTTATAGGGTCCAATACCTGTTCGTAACCTTTAATCCAACTCCTATCATTTGTCCACG
This sequence comes from Candidatus Omnitrophota bacterium, assembly GCA_023819315.1. Classification (GTDB taxonomy): domain Bacteria; phylum Omnitrophota; class Gorgyraeia; order Duberdicusellales; family 4484-171; genus JAMWBQ01. Next base: position 6,125 of record JAMWBQ010000046.1, on the reverse strand, counting down.
AACCTCTATCTAAATGAAAACTCTTATCTTTCTCTGTAATCTCTCTAATCGCTTCATCGCAAGCACCTTTACGGTATTTCTTAACCAAGCACCATATGCGATTTTGATGTATCGGTTGGACAGCAACAAAATCTTTTTCTTTTAATCCTATCTTTTGTAAAAACTCAAGATACTCAGAACCATTCATCGCCACTACATCCTTACCCATCTCCTCAAAAACTCGTCTATAGGCAAAAGGAAATTCATTCATCATTACTCCTCCGTTCTCTCCATCACTTATCTGAAGGACAAAAGGAGGAACTTCTCGACCACAATAAAATTGTCTATTAATTGATTTTGCTTCATAGTAAGGTTGCATCTGTCCAACAAGCTTTGTATCCGAACCTTTAGTTTTAATTAGAACTGTTATCTCCTCTATTTTACCTAAAGAGTTCTTTGCTACAAGACGATGGGGTAAGTGAGGCATCTTTATCGGAGTGCCATCTAAGTTCTCTATAGTATGCTCTTGAACCATTAACCACTTGTATCCACACTCTTTTAAAGCTTTTATATATTCAAAACAAACATCAGGATGTATGGGTAAACTCATCTCTGGCGAAGAAAAACCTTTAACTCTTTTTACTGCCTCAACCCCAAATATAGAAGCGAAATGAAACCGCCAAGCCATTATATGTAACTTTATATCAGGAACAGGAGTAGAGCTTACCACTGAGTGAGACCACATCGTTCCTAACCATTCTACATAAGGATAGTATTTTTTATCTGTGGTTATAAGTCTAAGATTTTCTAAAACTTGTTCTTCACCCATAAGTTTCAAACCCCAAAGTAAATTACCTGAATAATCGAGCATTATTCTGGGATTGTAACCTAAGCTAACAAGTTGGCGAATAATATCCGACATTCTTGAATAACATTTTAAAAATATAGGTGCATTATGATTATCGCCGATATTTTGATGTTCCATCATATACTGTAAATTAGAAATCAATTTAGCATTAACCAAATTATTACCACCAGCGGGAATTATCGGCTGATGCATATGTAAAGCTATACCACAACAAGAACGCACATTGTTGAAATCTATATTAGAGACAGGAGCATACACATTACTCTTATAGCTAAATAATTTTAATAGTTCTTTTTGGCTACCACTAATAGGAGGTAAATTATCTTTTTGCATTCTTCCTCCTCTTTAATTTGGTTTTACTCTCTTTAGATTTCCCTGCTTTCTTTCTCTCTTTAGGTTCTATTTTTGATGAAGGTATATAATACTTTGCACAATCCATATCCAAAAAAATATTATCTCTACTTTCAACTTCTGTTAACCAATTTTTATCTACACTACCCTTACTCATTAAATCTTCGTATATCTTAGTAAATCTAACTATATGCTCTTTTATCCTACGATGAGCGTAAGGAACCATTGTTCCCGTTTTCATAATGAATGGCCAATCGCTTGATTCCGCCAACAAAAGTTCTCTCGCTGCCTGATTCAATGCTCTACGAATCAGACTTCTTTTATTACCCCTATTATATTCTTTAAAAAACTTCTCCATCAACTCTACCATCCTCTGCCCTGCTTTATGTAAATGCCGGTAAATCCAATCATTGCTACCTTCAATCCAAACCTCGTTATATCCTTTCCATCCCCAACTAGAAGCTGAAGGAAGACACATTTGATTAATTGGATACTCCTTAAGATAATCTGAAGGGGTAGCTAACTTTATAATTTTCTGATCATAAAATATTTTCCTTATTAGAAAATCTATCCACATTGGACCTTCAAACCACCAATGACCAAACAATTCGGCATCGTAAGGAGCAACAACTATAGGTTTTCTATCCATATGAGAAAATAGGTACTCTACCTGCTTCTCTCTATTAAACATAAAATTCCCTGCATGGATAGCTGCTTTTTCTCTCGCCCAATCTGGTCTATAGACATCTTTATATTCTGTGTTGCCGGTTATTCGCCAATATTTAATTCCCGTATTTATTCTTATTCCGTCAGGGTGAATGTATGGTTTTATGTATTCGTAATCTAACTCGTATCCTATATCACGATAATACTCCCGATAATCGAAATCACCAGGATAACCTTCTTTTGAACTCCACACTTGTTTAGAAGATTCCCAATCTCTACCAAAAGCAGAAACTCCTGTAGGGCAATAAATAGGTGCATAAACACTATAACGAGGGAGAGGGTCAGCATTTATAATACCATGGGAATCAACAAAGAAATATCTAATACCCTCCTCTTTAAGAATTTCATCTACTCCAGGGAAATAGCCACACTCAGGTAACCAAAAACCTTTAGGTGAACAGGTGAATGTTTTTTTATAATTATCTACCCCTATTTTTATTTGAGCAATTACAGATTGAGGATTAATGTTTAAAAGTGGTAAGAAACCATGAGTAGCACAACTAGCTACAATTTCTATGTAACCCATATCTTGAAATTTTTTGAAAGCAGAAACAATATCTCCCTTATATTTTTCTAAAAAAATTTGTTTTGTTTCTATGAATTTCTTGTTATACATCAATGCTAAACCATGATAATTCATATCGTAGGCGGTTCTTTCAATTTCTTTCTCAGACAACTCAATCAATTTATCTAAATGTCGAATATAACGGGATTGTAAAAGTGGGTCTTTTAACATAGAAACTAAAGGTGGTGTTAAAGACATAGTTATTCTAAAATCCACTTTATCCTGAATCAAACGTTCAAAAACATCGATAAGAGGAATGTAAGTATCAGTGATAGCTTCATAAAGCCAATTCTCTTCTAAAAAATAATCTTCTTCGGGATGACGAACAAAGGGCAAATGTGCATGTAGAAATAGACATAGATAACCTTTATATAGGTCCTTTTCCATAATTACAATTTTTTATATTTATCTTAGAGATTATAGAGCGTCTTGGTTCGCTCTACAGAAGTGACGATACTTCTTCTATCAATCTTATCGTAAGAGTAGGCAATAAAATCTAAAGGTATCTTAGTATCAGGGAGTGAAAATCTCAAAGTAAATGTACCATCAGGTCTTAGTTTTATATTTTTATTACCTAACCACACTTCCGCATCGGGTTCGGTACGCCCATAAACAATAAGTTCTGTCCATACTTCAAAGAAAAACTTACGCTTCTTACCTATCAAATCTTTCCTTTCACTGGCACCACCTATCAATTCACTTGCCCCACTAATAAATTCGCTTGCTCCACCTTTAACGACCAACTCTTGAGAAGAACCTAAAAGGATACGTTTCAAAAATTCACTCCTTGATATACCTTTTAAAATAAACTTATCAAATAAAACATCTCCATAATTAAATTCTCTTATATCAAGATAATCGGTATCCTTCTCCTTTACCCCTAAGCGATTTCCTCCCCTATTTATTTCTCGCCGTTGGCGCAAACTCAGGAATTGCAAAAGAGGGAAAACTTTTGAGTAATACATCTTAATATCTTCTTCGGTTAAGAAAACTCTCCTTCTTTTTCTCAATGTTGTATCTTTGGTTTTATCTTCTGTTTCCAAAGATTTTTTCTCTATTTGTTCTTTATCTTTTGGTTTTCTTTCAGGCATAATAACAAAAGGCCTACTTATATTATCTTTAACCTCAATCCAAATCAAATCGTTTCTACCAGAAGAGAATAATCTGGGAGTAGTAACATAGTTTGACCGCGCTAATGAAAAAAATCTGCCATCGGTTGTTCTTATACCCAACTCGCCGCAATAAGTAACATTATCACACCATAAGTTAATATACCAGTTATTTGCATAACCAACCTCTATATCAAACCAATGATTTGGTCCCTCTTTTAAAAAATCCCTCATAGTTACATCATACATTCTAAGCACGTAAGAAGACTTTTCTAATTCTTCTCTCCCAATCTTTTTTCTCACCTCTTCTATAGAAGAAGGAGCTATCTCCCAATAAGCGTAAATCCAGTTAGTATCTTTAACCATTAAAGTTAATGTGGTGGTATTATAGTGAGAAGGTAATTCGTAATTCTCTACAAAAGTTCTACTCTTAGGTTTATAATCATTGTATTTCTTGGGTAATTGGTAGGTATAAGGAGTATAATAATTTTTATTTTCCTCAGCAACTTGGATAGTATTTTTAGAATTGGCATAAGAATTAGTTTGTTCTGAAAATTTATTGCTTTCGCCAAATGAATGAGAAGAACTTGTTCCCTTATTACTATAATCTTTTCTTACCTCCACAGTTTTTTTCTCTAAATTCTTTCTATTCAACCCTTCCCCCTAACTATTATAAACCATTAAAACCTGATCAGCAATAACATCCCAAGAAAAAACTGTCTCTACAGCTACCCTACCGTTTCTACCCATCCATCTTGCATGCTCAAAATCAGAAAATAGAGTTCCTATACCCCAAGCCACAGAATCATAATGAGGATAAACCTTATATCCATTAACATCGTGCCAAATCAATTCTGAAGGGCCACCATTAGAACTAGCAATAACTGGTTTACCGGCACTCCAAGCTTCGAGTATCACTATTCCAAAAGGTTCATTTCTACTGGGTACACAAACGCAATCAGTAGATTTATAAAGGTCTATTAACCTCCACCCATTAACAAATCCTAAGAATCTTGTAGCATGGCTAACTCCTAAATAACGCGCCTTCTCCTCTACTGCCCAGCGCATCTCTCCATCACCTACAAAAACAAACTTAGCGTTGGGATAAAACTTCAAAATATGAGGTATAGCCTCTACTAATAAATCAGGACCTTTCTGATATACAATTCTACCCACAAATAATACCATTGGGTCAAGTGGACCTATACCATACTGTCTTCTTACTGCTCCCGGATCTATCCAACCATTATAATGATGATAATTTATTCCATTGTACATAACTGCTATTTTATCCTCGGGAACACTATAAATCCACATTATCTCATTCTTAAGAGACTTAGAAACAGCAATAACATGCTCAGCACAATAAGTTCCTAACCACTCCAAATGTCTTATCCTTTCAGAATTGCCTCCAAAGAAATTATTACCACATCTTCCGTATTCAGTAGAATGAATGGTAAAAACTGACTTTCTACGTCTACTCTCTTTAATCCAAGCTATAACATCTGCTGTCAACCAATCATGAGCGTGGATAACATCGAAAGGACCAATATAATCCTCAGTTTGAAAGAAAGTGTGTACAAATGAACGACACATATTGTGTATTTCCTCTACAAAATCAAAATGAGGAGTAAAAGGACAGCGGTGATAGTGAACACCATGGATACGTTCGTAATAAGGATGGTCTGGTCTACCTAAGCGAGTAAAAATATGCACTTCATGACCTTTACGTTCTAAAGCACAAGCCAACTCTGTAACATGGACACCCACTCCACCTATATGAATAGAATGAAGGGACTCCCACGAAAATAAAGCTATCCTCATAATTTAAAAATTTATGCTGTCACTTCCTTTACAGAATTAACTCCATAAGGATTACTAACCGTATTAGGATTTAATGGGTCAGTTAACCATTGGTCATCCACGATAAACTTATACTCGTATCTTCCCGGTTTTAAACTAACCTTTGTCTTCCATAAACCGTTTCTACTTTTCTTCATCGCAATTCCGTTAGTATCCCAGGAAATAAAATCTCCTGTAAGAACTACCTTAGTAGCTTGAGGTGCCTCAATCTGGAAAGTAACCTCCTTTGCCTTCGTACTAATTTTTTTAGCCATCCCCCCCTCCTTTCTTAAAATACCCTCCTGAAGTTGTTTTACGATATCCTCTATATTCATCCCTAAAACAGAAGCAATCTTATCTATTATCTTAAGTCTTAATTCTCTTTTACCAGCTTCCCACATACATATTGCCTGACGAGAAACCCCTAATTTTTTAGCTAAATCTTCTTGAGTTAAATTTTTACTTTCTCTTAATCGTTTCAACTCACCATTACTCATAATTGTCTAAAAAAGGATAGAAGATAAAAATTAGTCTGCCACAGTTTGTTACTTTTGTCAAGAGAAATCTTCCCTGTTGTTAATGCAACATAAAAATGTCATCTTTTTTGCAAAATAGAAATGTCATCTTTTTGAAAGAAATTCTTCTAAAGTAATCTTTCTTCGTTTATTGTATTCAGGTATCTTTT
>JAMWBQ010000045.1 GCA_023819315.1 Candidatus Omnitrophota bacterium | reverse complement strand
ACCTACTTAATACACTTACTTTAACAGCAAGTTCGCTATTATTCAGGTAAAAAGTTAAAAAATTATTATATTCAACCCAATTTAAATATTAACATATAATTAATACTATTTCAAGAAAAATTTTCCCATTTGTTAATGCAACATAAAAATGTCATCTTTTAAGGAACATAACTTAAAGATTTTTCTTCCTTTCAAAATTTAAAGAACTCCATATTTAAAATTTCCTCCAGGGATTTTCATAGGAAGCAATGTAATTCTTCCTTGATTTTTAATAGGTGTTTTTTGGTTTTTGTCTCTCTATGTTTATACTTTAGAGCAAAACTATTGTATCTAATGTACTTTCTGCCATCTAATCTCTCTTCTATAAAAACATTTTTGAGAAAATATCCTTAGGTATATACAAAAGCTGGTAAAATTTTTTATTGTTCCTTATAGAAAATACCTTATCTAAATCTGCAATTTCAGGAAGAAGTCTGTGTAAACAGTATAATTTAGAAGCTTAATACTAAACCTCTGGTTAAATTTAGGAAGATACTATCCTAAAAAATCATTTGCCTCTTCTTTAGTTTTGATGTTTTTAAGTTTCATTTCTTTTATAAGGTGAGCATGGAAAGTTCTTAAAACCATCTCAACTCTCTCTTTTGCCTCAGGATAATTTGCATGGATAATATTTAACTCCTAATTCATCTAAAACCATTTAAAATTGACTCAAATGTTAAATCTCTCCTTTGCCAGAATATGAAATTATTATATTGCGATTACATCCTAATTTTTATTTTGTTTCTAGTTAACTATTTATCTTCCTCTGTAGTATCCCTCATTTTTAATTTCTATTCAACACTTTCTTAAAAAATCAAATGTAAAAATTACCCAAGAAATACTAAGGGAGAATCCTATCAGTAATGGATTTTTTTTGCTATAAATGGTATAATTTATTAAGGAGGTGTGAAAGATGCGAGTTTTTATAGTATTTTTATCAATATGTAGGTTACTATTTTTTTCCTTCTCTATCTATGGGGAAGAAAATTTAGAAAACACTATTCAGCCTAAAAGTAAAGTGGGGGTTGTTACTCAGAAAGAAAACTCTGCTAAGAAACTTTTTCTGGATTTTATCAATAAAAAAGCATACGCCGAACCTTTACCTAAGGAAAAGGAACGAAAAATTCTAAGAGAGCGCTGGCAGGAAATTTTAGGGATGGATATATTTTACCCCTATTTTAAAGCTAAAGAAGTGGAGAATTTAGTAAAGGAAAAAACCAGTATCACCCTTTTGGGATTCAAGGGAAAAGCTGAGTTTAACGACGATTCTGTAAAATATATATTTAAAATAAAATTTTAGATTCGTTTTAACCTTTCCAATACCTCAATAATAGGCAAACCGAACTTTTGAGATATTCGTTTGCAATCTTCGTATTCAGGAATACATTTGGGATAATCCTTATCTAAGGAAATACGGAATCTTATTTTTCCCCAAGGAGTATTTTTAGATAAGAATTTATAAGGCAGTTTATCTCGTAAAAGAAATTGGTACCTTAAACCAAAAGTAGAAGTGTAATTAAATATAATCCTCTTTACTGACTCTAATTTTTCTCTTTCACATAGCACATTCAAAACAAATCCCGGCCTTGACTTTTTTACTATTACCTGTTCTACATAAACTTCCTTAGCACCTCCTTTAAATAAACTATCAAAGAGCAATTCAAATATCTGAGGATTAACATCGTCCAAAGTAGTCTCTATTTTAACCACGTTGTCCTTATCAAAATTATGGCCACTACCCATATAAGCTACTAAATAATCCTGTGGAGAATAATCTCCATAAGAAATACTAAATTTATCAAAAGATATTACCTCTTCTCTTTGTTCCCCATAACTTAAAAGTAAAGCTGCTGTAGGGGTGATTGATTCGTAACCCAAATCTATAGGTTTAATTAACTTACCTTTTAATATCTCTAAAGTAGCTGGTGCTGGTTGAGATAGTGGTATGGTAGAAAAGAAGAATTTATTCACGTTTAGATATTTTAATCCCAAAAAAAATCCTGTAATTTCCAATATGGCATCTGCTTCTCCCAAATGTCCAAATCTTAAATTGCTCTCTTTAACTCTATGCACCTTATTTTCTATTTTAAAAATAAACTCGTATACCGATAAGACTTTTAGTTTTATATCTTTTGGTAAGGTAGCCTTGTTTATCAGAGAAACTATCTCTTTATAACTATAGTTGGTAGAAGAACAGGAAAAGTATGCTCTTTTTAACTTAGTATGAGAAAAGTTAATTTCTTTCTCTTTGATTTTATAATTTATCCCTAAAAGATTAAGATTTTCTATAAGTTTTTTTTTCTTAAAACCTAGTCCTATCAAAGAAGATAAAAGCATATCACCACTGGCTCCTCCTACAATATCAAAATATACAAACATATTAATCTTTTAAGATTATATAAAGTAAGATAAGAATTATGAGAGCGGAAATAATGTAGAAATCGTTAAAATATAAGAATTCTCTTATCTTTTCTCCCCAAGATATTTTGTCTCTATGAACATTAAATTTTTTTTGAATATCTTTTTTTATCCTAAGAATATCTTCTTTTTTAAATCTTAAAAATTCATTTGCTACTTTAAAATGAGGTATTTTATTAGCGTTGGCTAAATCAATAATTTCTTTTTCCGTTATCCCTAAGATTTGAGATACTTCTCGGGTAGTTAAAAGTTTTTCCTTCATAATATTAACTTACCTTAACGATTCTGTTCTATCCATGCCTCCACCTCTTTGCGATCAAAGATTAACTTATCATTCTCTTTAGTGGCAGAAAGCTTACCCGAATTAACCCACTCTACAATCTTTGCCTCTTCCACAGAAAGATACTCAGCTAACTCTTTAAGTTCTATTTTTTCTCCTCTCATCTTACATTTACCGTTGAAGTTGGCACCTTCTTGAATAGAAAGTATAGGAGTATCTATATCGGCATTAACCTCTGCTGTGGAAGTAAGAGAAACTCCTTGTAAAGCTTTAATTTTACCTTTTACGTAGCCGGCAATAACAATCTTTTCTCCTTCAATATCAGCAAAAACTTTAGCATTTTCTCCAATAGTAAGCACGCCTTTTGTTTTCAAATTCCCCTCAAATCTGCCATTTATCCTTAAATTCACAGGATCAGAAAAAATTAAGCTTCCTTGCATAGCAGCATTAACGTCTAAAACTCTTTCTTCTTCTCGCCACTTAGCCATTATAGGACCTCCTTCTTATCATTCAATACTCTTCTCTACTTTTTTTAAAAAAGTTAATGTAAAAAATACTATCACCGTAGTAACAACTGCTGCACTTAAAAAACCTAAACCTACGGATAACCCTATAGCTGAACTTACCCAAATAGTTGCTGCCGTAGTTAAACCTTTTATCTGTTCAGCACTCCGCACTATCGCTCCCGCACCTAAGAATCCTATACCAGTAACTACTCCTGAAGCTATCCTCGCTGGGTCAATATTAGCGTAAGGAGAGTAGATATCGTAAATATGTAAAGAAACCAACATAATAAGGGTTGAGCCTATAGAGACAAGTATATGTGTTCGTAACCCAGCATCTCTTTTCTTCTTTTCTCTCTCCCAACCAATAATTCCACCTAAAATAAAAGATAAAATTATCCTTATCAAAATATCGTTAAAAGTGAGCTTCACTTTTCACCCCCTATTAAATTACATAGATAAAGAGGAAACCTCTATTTTAAAACTACTAGATCTTTTTCTCTTGGTGTATAAGTATGAAGTTAAACCAGCTACCATTGCCCCATTATCTAAGGAGAAATTACTCGCTGGTAGATAAAGTCTCCAGTTATTCTTTACCGCTTCTAAGTTCAAAAGTTCTCTTAATCTCTTATTTGCTATTACTCCACCGCCACATACTACACTCTTTATCTTAAACCTTTCTGTAGCTAAAGTCAAATTCTCTACTATCGTTTTCACTACCGATTCTTGAAAGGAAGAAAGAAGTTTAATTTTTATATCTTCGTTAAATGAAGATTTTTTTTCCAACTCCATTTTTTTATAAATAAGAGCTGTCTTTATACCACTAAAACTAAAATCTAATCCTATTCTACCACACTTAAATTTAAAATAATCCTTTACCCTATGATCGAATAATCTATCTATATAAACTCCTCCCGGATAACCTAAACCAAAAACTCTTGCCACTTTATCAAAAACTTCCCCGGCAGCATCGTCACGTGTTTTACCTATACTTTCTATTATATCAAAATCTTTAACTAAAAATAACTCCGTATGTCCTCCCGAAACAACCAAGCCGATAAAGGGTAAAGGTATCTTCTGGGAGGTATTTAAAAAAGGTGCAAAAAGATGAGCGTAAAGGTGATTAACTCCTAAGAAAGGTTTTTTTTTAGCCAAAGCCAATCCTTTGGCAAAATTCATCCCTACAATTAATGCTCCCACTAATCCTGGTTTTACTGTAACTCCTATAAGATCTATATCGTTAAGAAAAACTTTTGCTTCTTTAAGAGCTCTCTGGTAAACTCTATCAATAACTTTTAGGTGGTTTCTTGTAGCTATCTCAGGAATAATTCCCCCATATTTTTTATGAAATTTAAGTGAGGAAAGAGTTACATTAGAAATAACCTCTCTTTTATTAACTACCGCACAAGAAGTCTCATCGCAGGAAGTCTCTATCCCTAAGGCTAACATATTTAATTATTTTTGAAAAGCACCATTAATCCTCTTATAAGGTCCAATGCTCTTACTATCTGGTAATCCTTTTTATAATCAAAGCTCTTCTTATCTTCCTTTAGTTTTTCAAAAACATCCTCTTTAACTTCTTCGTTAGTCTCTTTAGAAACAATTATATCCGGCTCTATTCCTACTTCGTGGATACTATTACCCAAAGGAGTATAGTATTTAGCTGTAGTTATCCTTAACGCTGAACCATCGGATAAGGGAACTACTGTTTGAACCGAACCTTTACCAAAACTGGTCTCTCCTAAAAGAACTGCTCGCTTGTTTTCTCTAAGAGCAGATGCTAATATTTCACTTGCCGAAGCACTCCCTTTATTTATCAACACTACCAATGGTATATCCAGATACTTTGTAGCTAAAGGAAGAGTTGTATACTTTATTTCATTACCCTCTCTCGATTTAGTATAAACTATCAAACTATTATCAGGGAGAAACCTACTAGCAATTTCTATTGCTGAGTGTAATAATCCCCCGGGATTGTACCTAACATCTAAAATTAAAGCTTTCATTCCTTTATCTTTGAGCTCTTTTAATGCTTTATCTAATTCCTTAGCTGTTGACTCTCTAAATTCGGAAAAACTTATATAACCAACTCCATCCTCAAGAATAGTTGCTCTCTTTATATCCTTTATCTTTATTACATCTCTCGTAAGAGTTATATCTTCTAATTTTTTATCTTTCTCTCTTAGCACAGTTATGGTTACTGTTGTTCCTGGTTTACCTCTTAATTTTTTTACCGCTGACTCCAAAGTTATACCTTTAGTCAATTCCCCTTCTATCTTTACGATAATATCTCCCGATTTTAACCCTGCTTTCCATGCAGGCGTGTCTTCTAAAGGAGAAACAATGGTTAGTAATCCATCTTTTATAGTTATCTCAATACCTAAACCACCAAATCTTCCTTCCGTATCTACCAAAAGTTCTTTGTAAGCATCGGGGGTAAGAAACTGACTATAGGAATCCAAGGACATTAATAAACCACTAAGAGCTCCATAAATTAAATCCTCAGGCTTCTTTTCCTCCACATACTTATTCTGCACAGTTGCTAATGCTTCCCCAAATAGTTCTAATTCTTTGTACATCTCCTCAGAAACTTTACTCTGAGAAAAAACACTTTGCTCAATAAACAAAGGAAATATAAATAATACTACCTTTAATAATTTTAATTTCATTTCAGTAACCTCCTTTCTAAAATTTCTCTAACTACTTTAGGATTTGCCTTACCTTTTGTTTTCTTCATCACCTGGCCAACTAAAAACATAATTGCTTCTTGCTTACCTTGAGAAAAATCTCCCACTGCTTTGGGATTATCTTTAATAACCCCCTCTACAAAAATGCTCAATTCCTCTTCCCCAGAAACCTGTATTAATCCTTCCTCTTGTATAATTTTATCTACATCTTTATCAGTAAGCAAAGCTAAAGATAACACTCTCTTTGCTGATAAATTATTTAATTTATTATCTAAAAAATATTTTACTATCTTAGCAAAATTATTTGGAGTTATCTTTATTTCCTCCCCCTCTTTTAAGGAGTTGATACATTCTAAAAACGGTCCTAATAGCCAATTAGCGATATGTTTGGGCTCATTAAGTATGTTAACTGCTGATTCAAAGAAATCAGCAAGCTTAGGTTGAGAAATTAAAATATCCACTTCTTTTAAAGTTAAAGAGTAATTATGGATAAAACGCTCTCGTTTACCAAGAGGTAACTCACCGATAAATTCTCTTTCTTTAGCAATCAATTCCTCGCCTATAACAAAATCAACTAAATCTGGTTCGGGAAAGTAGCGATAATCGTGTGCTTCCTCTTTCCTGCGCATAACGAAAGTTTTCTTTTTACCATCATCCCATAACCTTGTTTCTTGAGTAATGGGAATAGATTTTTTTAAACAATCTATCTGACGATAAGCTTCGTATTCAAGGGCATCTCTAACCCCTTTAAAAGAATTCATATTCTTAAGCTCAACTTTTGTTCCTAAAGTATTTTCTCCTTTCTCTCTAACAGAAATATTGACATCGCAACGAAGATAACCTTTCTCCATATCGCAGGTAGAAGCATCTATGTATTGAATTGTTAACTTTAGCCAGTTTAAGTACTCAAATGCTTCCTCAGGAGAATTTATATCCGGCTCAGTAACTATCTCTAAGAGGGGTATCCCTGTTCGATTAAAATCTATTAACGAGTATGTATCTTGATGAATTAATTTGCCAGCGTCCTCTTCTAAATGAATTCTCTTAATTCTTATACTTTTACCCGAAGGTAAATTTAAATAACCCCCCTCTCCTAAAGGTAACTTGTACTGGGAAATTTGATAGTTTTTAGGTAGGTCGGGATAAAAGTAATTCTTCCTTTCAAAATATATGCGTTTATTTATCCTGCAGTTTAATGCCAAACAAACCCTTACCGCTAATTCTAAGGCTTTGCGGTTTAACACAGGTAAAACACCAGGGTAGCCACAACAAACAGGACAAATATTAGTGTTGGGTGGACTCTCAAAACGGGTAGAACAGGAACAAAAAATCTTTGATTCTGTATTAAGTTGAACGTGAACTTCTAAACCAATAACTACCTCGTATTCCATCTTATTTAATCCGTCCTATTGGGGGTATCCTTTGGTGATAATCGGTCTCCTTTTCAAAAGCAGAACCCAATTTTATCAAAGTCTCCTCATCAAACGCTCTACCGATAAGTTGAGCTCCTATAGGTAAACCTTGCAAGGAAAATCCACAGGGAAAAGATACCGCACATAATCCTGCTAAGTTAACGGAAATAGTGTATATATCGGAAAGATACATGCTCAAAGGATCCTTAGATTTTTCTCCTAACTTAAAAGCTGGTGTAGGTGATGTAGGGGTCAAAATTACATCTACCTCTTTAAACGCATCCTCAAAATCTTTCTTAATCAGGGTTCTTACTTTGGATGCTCTTAAATAATAATCTTCATAATAACCACTGGATAGACTATATGTGCCAATAAAAATTCTCCTTTTAGCTTCCTCTCCAAATCCTTCTTTCCTTGTTATCTTATAAACACTCATTAGATCATCTCCTAAACGTAAACCGTAGCGGATACCATCAAATCTTTGGAGATTGGAACTTGCCTCAGAAGGAGCAATAATATAGTATGTAGCGACAGCGTAATCTGTATGGGGTAAAGAAATTTCTTTGAATTTAACCCCTAATTTTTTAAATACGCTTATTAACTCTAAAATACTCTTCTCTACCTCATTATCTAAACCTTTACCAAAATACTCCTTAGGTAATCCTATTTTGATACCTTCTATAGGATAATTTAAAACCTTGGTAAAATCAGGAACAGGCTTATGGGAAGTTGTAGAATCAAACTCATCGAATCCAGAGATAATATTTAAAAGATGTGCACAATCACTAAAATTAGTAGTGATCGGACCTATCTGGTCAAGACTTGAACCAAAAGCAACTAATCCAAAGCGGGAAACTCTTCCATAGGTAGGTTTAAATCCTACCACTCCACAAAAAGAAGCTGGCTGTCTAATAGAACCTCCTGTATCTGAACCTAAGGCAAAAGGGACCAACCGGCAGGCAACCGCTGATGCTGAACCACCACTTGAACCTCCAGGAATCCTCTCTAAATCCCAAGGGTTTCTCGTTGGACCATAGCAGGAATTTTCCGTGGAAGAGCCAAAGGCAAATTCATCCATATTGGTAGTTCCTACAATAGCTAAGCCAGCCTTTTTTAATCTTTTAATCACTGTAGCATCGTAAACAGCTATATGGGAACTTAAAATTTTTGAAGCGCAGGTTATTCTTTTACCATAAATACATATGTTATCTTTAATAGCGATAGGTAAGCCTTTTAAAGAGGAATCCCCTTCATAATAAAGGGGTGGATCGTAAACTTCTACAAAACTCTTTAATTGTTTATCTATATTTTCTATACGGTGATAAAAAAAAGAAAACACCTCTTTTTCGCTAATCTCTGCCTTCTTAATAAGATGGGAAATTTGATAGCCGGCTAAATTAAGAATATTATCTTTCATTCTAAAACTTGGGGAATCTTGAAAAGATTATTATATTGGCTGGGAGCATTCTTTAAGATATCTTTAAATACTTCGCTTGATTTAACTCTATCTTCCCGTAAAATATTTTCTTCACTAAATGCTCCCCTCGTAGGTTCTACCTTACTAACATCTAATTCTTTCAATTTATCTATATACTCAAGGATTTTAGATAGTTGGGGTAAAAGATATTCTTTCTCCTCTTCGCTAATCTCAATTCTTGCTAAATTTGCTACATAATCAACAGTCTTCTTATCAACCATTATTGTAACTCTTATAATAAAACAAATATATTCTACCTAAAATCTTTTTTAGAAAAAACTTTTTTAAAACAAAAAAAAGCTAACCCTAATATTAGTACCCAGAAGAGGGTTAATAAAATCCATCCTCCTATATTCATATTCTCTCCTAAATTTTTATTTTATCCTATTAAAATGACCAAGGCAACGCTCTCTTTATCAACTTTCTTTCCGTGCGGGCAACCTTTACTTTTTTCTTTAATTTTCTTTTTCTCTTTTTTGTTTTACCACTAAGAAGATGGCGAGCACCTGCTTGTATACGTAACATCTTCTTTTTCTTTGTTATCTTTATCCGTTTCGCTAATGCTTTCTTTGTTTTAAGCTTAGGCATCCTTTACCTCCTCTTGGAATGAACTTATTATATAATTAATTTATTTTGGAGAGAATACTATAATAATGTATTTACCTAAAAGTTCTGCATTCCTCTCTATCTTTCCTACCGACTCTATATCAGTAATCAATCGATCAATAACCTTTTTACCTAAATCCATATGAGAGAAAAACTCTCTACCTTTTAAAAATAGGCGCACGCGCACTTTATGTCCTTTTTTTAAAAATTCTTTTATATGTTCCAATTTTATATCGTAATCATGAGCCCCTATACGAGGAGTAATCCTTATCTCTTTAAGTTGCGCCTGTTTCTGTTTTTTCTTTGCTTCCCTTTCTTTTTTTTCTTGAGCATACTTAAATTTAGCAAAATCCATTACCCTACATACAGGAGGATTAGCATCGGGTGCTACCTCTACTAAGTCTAAGTCATACTCCTCTGCTTTCCTCAACGCATTTTCTCGAGGAAATATTCCTAACTGTTCACCGTTAGGACCAATTACTCGCACTGTTTTAGCTAATATTTTCTCATTAACTCTTACAAACTTTTTAATTTTACACCTCCTTTTTTTCTTCCCTCTCTTTTTTAAATAACCCTATTGCTTCTTCTATACCCATTACCCCTAAATCTATTCCTCCTCTTTTTCTTACCGATACCTTCTTGTTTTCTTTTTCTTTTTTGCCCAAAATAACTATGTAGGGAATTTTTTCCTGTTCATTTTCACGGATCTTTTTCTGCAACGTTTCATCACGCGAATCTACATCTACTCTGAAATTTTCTTTTTCCAAAATATCCTTTAATTCGTAAGCGTAATCCTTTACCTCTCTGGTTATATTCAAAATAATTATCTGAATAGGAGCAAGCCAAAAAGGGAATCTACCCCCATAATGTTCAATAAGAGTTGCTATGAATCTTTCTATACTACCAAGGATAACCCTATGCACCATTGCTACCAATACTTCTCTACCATTGGCATCCCTATAAGTTACCTGGAATCTCTTGGGCATATTGTAATCAAGCTGAACAGTAGCGCACTGCCATTGACGGCCTAAGGCATCTTTTAATTTAATATCTATCTTTGGACCGTAAAAAGCTCCTTCCCCTTTATTTATGACATAACTAAACCCTTTATTCTTTAATACTTTCTCTAATATCTTTTCAGAATTCTCCCAATCCTCTTTCTCCCCAATAAATTTTTCCGGTCTTGTGCTTAGCTCAGCGAAAAACTCTTCAAATCCAAACTTAACCATAGTATATTTTACAAAATCTAAAACATTCTCGATCTCTGAATATAGGTCATCTTTTTTACAGAATATATGTGCATCATCCTGGGTAAATCCTCTTACACGTAACAATCCATGGAGAACGCCACTTTTTTCGTAACGATAAACTGTCCCTAACTCAAATAACCTCAGGGGTAAATCTCTCCAGCTGTGCAGTTTAGATTTGTAAATGAGAATGTGTCCCGGGCAATTCATTGGTTTCAAAATATAACTTTGGTTATCTTTATCGATGGAGTACATATACTCTTGGTAATATTCTAAATGGCCACTTTTTATCCATAGTTTTTTATCCATAATATGAGGAGTTATCACCATCTTATAACCTCTCCTTAGGTGCTCTTTTATCTCCCAATCCTCAATGATTCTTCTTAACAATGCTCCTTTAGGTTGATAAAAAACCAACCCTGCTCCTGCTTCGTTATGGTAAATATCTACCAAATCTAACTCTCTACCTAAAATGCGGTGATCCCTTCTCTTTGCCTCTTCTAAATTTTTAAGGTAACTGTTAAGCTCATCCTCAGTATAAAAAGCTGTTCCATAAATGCGCACGAGTTGAGGGTTACTCTCTTCTCCTCGCCAATATGCTCCTGAAGTAGATAATAGTTTAAAATACTTTACCTCTTTTGTGGAATTAAGATGTGGTCCCTTACATAGATCTACGAAGTCGTTGTGTTTATAAATAGACACCTTATTCTCTTTTAAATCTTTTATAAGTTCTACCTTGAATTTTTCTCCCTCACGTTCAAAAAACTCTATAGCCTTATCTTTTTCCCACATCTCGTGAATAAAGGGGTAATCTTTATAAATAATTTCTCTCATTAAATCCTCTATTTTATCCAAATCATCCTCTTTTATCCCTTGGGGAATTTCAAAATCATAATAGAAACCATTCTCTATAGCTGGACCAATCCCTAACTTAGCATTGGGGTAGAGTTTTTTTACTGCACTTGCCATAATATGAGAACAGGAGTGTCTTAAAGTTTCTAAATTCATAATTTTATCTTATAATAATGGGCGGTACAGGATTCGAACCTGTGACCTCTTCCTTGTAAGGGAAACGCTCTATACCAACTGAGCTAACCGCCCAAAAGCTAAATTTAACTCTTAGGTAATGCCATCATACAAAATACTAAAACGAATATTGCTACTGTCTCCACAATTCCTAAAGCTAACATATACTGACCAAATCCTTTACCTGTTTCACCCAAAGCATCACTAGCGCAGGCAGCTACCTTACCTTGTAAAAATGCCGAAGTGCCAATAGCTAATCCTCCTAAAAATCCTATAATCATCTGATAAATATAGCTCTCCCCACTACTTCCCAAATTCGCTTTAAGAATTTGATTTCTTAGAATCATCCCATAAATCGTTTGAGTAAGAGGTGCACCAATAAAAGCGAGCAAAATAAACGGTGCTGACTTATTCTGAGAAAATGCTTTTTTCCATGCTCCTACAGCAGACATTCCTGCTACACCTGTGCCTAAGGCTGAACCAATAGCGGAAAGTGTTAGAGAAAAATTCATATCTCCTAAATTCATATTTACCTCCCCTAAAAACATAGTGCAAGGACTTTCTTACACTATAATTGTTTATAACTCTTTCTCTCTTTAATTAGAGAGAATCTTCGATAAACCTCTCTTCCCCTCCTTTTGGCAAAACCATCTTGGTTTAAACCTTTGCTTCTCTTATTATTTTTCCCTTCTCCTCCATCATTGTTGATTGACTAAATCTTCTCTAATAATTTCTCTTTTCTTCTTATATTTTACCAAAATATTAAAGATGCTCTATATTGTTCATTATATATATCCTATTTCCCTTTACCTCCTTCCTTCTGCAGTTGGTAGAGTAAAGCAAAAACAGCTTCCTTTACCTACCTCGCTATATTTTATCCATATCCTCCCTGCATTAGCTTCTACTAACTGCCGCACCATGGCTAGCCCTATACCTGTTCCTTCTTTTGTTTGAATATCTTTCCCTCTTTTAAATAATTCCCAGATTCCTTTTTGCTCTTCTTCTAAAATCCCACACCCAGTATCAATAACCTCTGTTAAAACTCCTCCCTGATTATCTTGAGAAACCTTAACTGTAATCTTCCCTCTCTCCGTATATTTTATCGCATTGGTAAGTAACTCATTAAGTATCCTTTCTACAGACAAAGGGTCAGCATATATAAAAAACTCCCTTTCAGTAAAATTTATCTCAAAGATTATCCCTTTTCCCTCTGCTATCTCCTTGAATGGTTTACTCTCGGCATTAACTTTTTCTACATAATCTATTCTCTCTGCCTTAAATCCTCTCCTTAAAAATGTCTCCAATTCTTTAAAGCCTGAGACCATTTTCTCACTCATTGTATGAAGATTCTTTAAGCAATGCCCTAAATCATCTAATGCACTTAAAGCATATTCTTTGGCCTGAGGATTATCTAACCCTTTGTGAATTTTTTCTAAATAATCATAGATAATCCCTTGCCTAAAAGACTTGCGGATATCATGGGCAAGAGAACCAGAGAACAAAAGCG
>JAMWBQ010000044.1 GCA_023819315.1 Candidatus Omnitrophota bacterium | reverse complement strand
CTTTATTTCTTCTTTTGTATAACCGCCATCCATAAAAACATCAATATGTGGAATAACATTAAATAATAATTGGTATGCAAATTTTTCTACTATTGGTTCTTTACCTGCTGCCCAATCCCTTGCCTGCTGCTCTAACTCAGCCATTGCCTTGGCACCTGCTCCGGAAGCTGCCTGATATGATGAACATATAACTCTTTTTATCTTTGCAACATCGTGTATTGGTTTTAGAGGGACAATCATAATAATAGTGGTGCAATTGGGATTTGCAATCACACCTTTATTCCATCTGCAATCTTCCGGATTTATTTCAGGCACAACCAGCGGGACATCCGTCTCCATCCTGAAAGCGGATGAATTGTCTATTAAAAGCGCCTTTGCATCCATAATATGTTTTACATATTCTTTTGAAACAGAAGCCCCGGCAGAAGCCAAAACTATATCTATTCCTTTAAATGATTGGGGAGATAATACTTCAATCTCAAATTCTCTGCCTTTAAATTTCATCTTTTTGCCTTTTGAACGCTCGGAAGCAAGAAATTTAATATCTTTTACCGGAAATTTTCTCTCTTCCAGTATATCCCGCATTATTTCACCGACTGCACCGGTTGCTCCCATAATTGCTATATTATATTCTTTTGCCATTTTTTGCGCTCCTTATAAAATTAAACTAAACTCGCGATTAAATCGCCAACTTCTCTTGTACCCATCCCCATTTTACCTGCAGACAAGCTTTCTAACTTTTCTCTCACTACCCTTTTAACCGTTCTCTCTATAGACAAACTTGCTTCCTCTTCCCCAATATAATTAAGCAACATTCCTAAAGCACATATTGCTGCCAAAGGATTAATCACATTTTTACCCGTATACTTAGGAGCACTACCACCGATAGGTTCAAACATAGATACACCTTGGGGATTAATATTACCACCAGCAGCAATCCCCATTCCTCCCTGAATTATTGCTCCTAAATCAGTAATAATATCTCCAAACATATTATCGGTTACTATCACATCAAACCACTCAGGATTCTTAACCATCCACATACAAGTAGCATCCACATGAGCATAATCAGTTTGAATATCAGGATACTCTTTAGCTACTTTGTAGAATACTCTCTCCCAGAGATCAAAAGCGTAAGTCAAAACATTGGTTTTTCCACAGAGGGTAACTTTTTTCTTGTAATTACGCTTCTTAGCATAGTCAAAAGCAAATCTTATCGTTCTTTCCACACCTTTGTAGGTATTTATGCTCTCCTGGATTGCCACTTCATCCTCAGTTTGATATTTTAAAAATCCCCCTGCTCCACAGTAAAGACCTTCTGTATTTTCTCTCACTACCACAAAATTTATATCTTCCTCGTTTTTATCTTTAAGAGGACAGAATCTTTTATCGTAAAGTATTACCGGTCGTAAATTTATGTATTGGTCTAAAGCAAATCTTAAACGCAAGAGTATCCCTTTTTCTAAAATCCCTGGTTTGACTCTTGGATCACCAATTGCTCCTAAATATATAGCATCTACATCTTTCAGTTCCTCAAGAATACTGTCCGGTAAAGTTTCTCCTGTCTTCAGATAACGTTCTCCCCCCAAATCGTAAATAATCTTCTCATAAGTAAAATTAAATTTATCACTTACTGCTTCCAAAACTTTTAGTCCCTCTCTGATAACCTCTTGTCCTGTTCCGTCACCAGGTATAACCGCTATAGAGTAACTTCTCTTCATTCTTCTTTCTTTTTTATCCATTCTATCAACCCTCCACTATTAATTATCTCTCTCATAAATAAAGGAAATTTCTCACAAATATGCTCCTCTCCCTTATTAATGTTCTTAATTATTCCTTGCGATAAATCTACATTCAGTTCATCGCCATCATCTATTTTTTCCGTCTGAGAAAATACCAATATAGGTAAACCTAAATTTATACAGTTGCGATAGAATATTCTGGCAAAACTTTTAGCAATCACCAAGGATATTCCGCAACCTTTAATAGCTAAAGGGGCATGTTCTCTACTTGAACCACAACCAAAATTCTTACCAGCCACTATTATATCTCCCTTACTTACTTTATGCACAAATTGTGGGTCTATATTCTCCATACACTTAGAACCTAAAAAACTCTCATCCTGGCTATCCAAATATTTTGCAGCAATTATATCATCGGTATTTATATTGTCTCCCAACTTATGCACTTTACCTTTAATAATCATAAATTAACTACCTCTTTAGGATGGGTAATCCTTCCTTTAATTGCTGAAGCAGCTGCTATAGCCGGACTGGCTAAATAAACAAAGCTTTGGGGATGTCCCATCCTTCCCACAAAATTCCTATTAGTGGTAGCTAAACCTACTTCCCCCTCTCCTAAAATACCCATATGTCCACCTAAACAAGGACCACAAGTAGAAGGAGAAACAATACAACCTGCCTGTAGAAATATTTTTATATAACCCTTTCTTTCTGCCTCTCTATATATTAAAGGTGAAGCAGGAATAACGATAACTTTTAAACCTTTCTTTACTCTCTTACCTTTCAATATATGCGCAGCTACTTTTAAATCACCTATTCTACCGTTGGTACAAGAACCAATGACCACCTGATCGAGCTTGACATCTCTTAACTCTTCTACAGATTTAACATTGCTGGGAAGGTGTGGACAAGCAACTTGTGGCTCTAACTTACTTAAGTCAAACTCCATAACATTTTCGTAATTAGCATCCCTATCACTTCTCCAATCTAAAAAATTTTTACCAAAAGGTTTATCAAAAAACTTAGATAAGTAAATTAATGTTCTATCATCTACCTCTACTATACCTGTCTTAGCTCCTGCTTCGATAGCCATGTTAGTAATTGTGCTTCTCTGCTCTACATCTAACTTTTCTATAATTGGACCGCCGAACTCCATAACTTTATAAAGAGCTCCATCTACGCCTATTTTACCGATAGTGTAGAGAATAATATCCTTAGCAGAAACCCAGTTTCTTAACTTACCTTTATATACAAACCTAATAGTGGAAGGGACTTTAAGCCAAACGCTTCCTTCTCTCATTACACTCGCTAAATCAGTAGACCCTACCCCTAAGCTTAAACATCCTATTGCTCCAAAAGTACAAGTATGGGAGTCTGCTCCTACAACTAACATCCCCGGCTTAATAAATCCCTTCTCTAAAAGGAAAACGTGTTCTATCCCACAGTTATTTATATCAAAAAAATTAGGAATTTTAAATTTCTCAATAAAATCTTTTAGCATCTTAACATTGTTAGCTGATTTAAAGTCTCTTGCCGGTAAAAAATGATCACAAACAAACGCTATTTTCTTAGGATTAAATACTTTATCAAACCCTGCCGATAAAAACTGTTTAACTGCCAAAGGAGCAGTGATATCATTACCAAAACAAAAATCTACCTTAGCATAAACAAAATCTTCCAGTTTTTTTTGAGAAGAAGCTTTTAAAAGTATTTTTTCTACCAATGTTTTACCCATAAATTTTTAGGATTTTAATTTATAAGCTGTAGATTATGAGAATTCTTTAACTAATAAACTAATATTGTGTCCACCAAAACCTAAGGAGTTAGATAGTGCTACTTTTATATCTAATTCTTTCGCCTTGTTAGGTGTATAATCTAAGTCGCATTCAGGATCAGGAAACTCATAGTTTATTGTAGGAGGGATAATTTTATTCTTAACCGCTAAACAGGCAACGATGAATTCTATTGCTCCTGCTGCTCCCAAAGTATGCCCCATCATTGATTTAGTAGAACTTATATGAACTTTCTTAGCAAAATTTCCAAATGCTCGTTTAATAGCTCTGGTTTCCATCTTATCGTTTAAAGGTGTAGAGGTGCCATGAGCATTTATATAAATATTATCCTCTAAATCTACCTTTGCCTCTTTAAGTGCTAACTCCATTGCTTTAGCTGGTGCCTCTCCTTCAGGATCGGGCGCAGTTATATGATAAGCATCGCAAGTTGCTCCATAACCACCCACTTCACAGTATATCTCTGCTCCTCTCCTCTTAGCATGTTCTAATTCTTCAAGAACAACAATTCCTGCTCCCTCACCCATAACGAATCCATCCCTTTCTTTATCAAATGGTCGAGAAGCTCTCTGTGGCTGGTCATTTCTTGTAGAAAGTGCCTTTAACGCACAGAAACCACCTAATCCTAAATGAGTAATACACGATTCTGTTCCTCCGCATACGACAACATCTGCCCTTCCTTGTTGAATCAAAAGATAAGCATCAGCTATAGCATGTGCTCCTGAAGCACAGGCAGTTACCGTGCATAAATTTACTCCTTTGAAACCAAAAAATATAGCTACCATACCTGCTGCCTCATTGGTAATAAGCATAGGTATAAGAAAAGGGGAGATTCTCTTAGGCCCTTTAGAAAGAAAAACTTTATATTCCTCTTCTATAACTTCTAAGCTACCTATCCCTGAACCAATAATTACTCCTACACGATAAGGATCAAGCTTATCTAATTTTAAACCACTCTTCTCTATAGCTTCTTTTGCTGAACAAAGAGCAAATTGAACAAATAGAGCAGTGCGCTTTATATCTTTGGGGGAAAGTATTGGGGAGGGGTCAAAATCTTTTACTTCTCCAGCAATTTGAGAATCAAACCCTTGAGGATCAAACCGACTTATCCTATCTATTCCACTTTTACCAGCTATTAGACTCTCCCAAAAGTTACCCTCTCCTATACCTACAGAAGAAACTACTCCGCATCCTGTAACAACCACCCTTCTCATCTCGTAAAGAATTAAATTATGAAGATTTATCTTTCTCTTGAGTTTTACGTTCTATATATTTTATAGCCTCTCCCACAGTAGTCATTTTTTCGGCATCCTCATCGGGAATTTCAATGCCAAATTCTTCTTCTAAAGCCATAACTAACTCTACCGTATCTAAAGAATCTGCTCCCAAATCATCTATAAAAGAGCTTTCAGGTTTTATCTCTTCCTTTTTCACTCCTAACTGTTCAGCAATAATATCTTTTAATCTTTCCTCTACTGTCATCCTTACCTCCTTCTTTTATAATACCTATAGAATAGGCTAAAAATTTAAGTTAACCCTCCATCTACTACTAAAACTTGACCATTTATATAATCGGCATCTGAGGAAGCTAAGAAACATACACATTTTGCCACGTCCTCAGGCTGACCAAATCTACCTAAAGGTATCCTTTTCAATATATCTTCTTTTACTTTCTCATCCAAAATTCTCGTCATCGGAGTATCTATATAACCTGGCGCTACGGCGTTAAAAGTTATATTTCTTGACCCCAGTTCTTTTGCTAAAGACTTGGTAATCCCAATAATTCCTGATTTAGAAGCTGAATAATTTACTTGACCGGCGTTACCGGTAATACCTATAACTGAGGAAATATTAATTACTCTACCATAATGCTGTCTAACCATAAACTTCACAGTTGCTTTTATACAATTGAATACACCATCAAGATTTATCTTTAAAACCTTCTGCCAATCATCGTAAGAAAGTCTTAATATAATCTTATCTTTTGTTATTCCCGCATTGTTAACTAATATATCAATTCTACCAAACTTGTCAATAACTTTGTTCACATTTTTTTCTACATCTTCAAAATTGCTCACATCTACGCGCATACCCATAACTTTAGAATACTTGCTTAACTCCTCCACACTCTGGGATAATAATTCTTCATTTATATCAAACAATACTACATTAGCCCCTTCTTTAGAAAAACTACTTGCGATCTCTTTGCCAATACCACTAGCTCCTCCTGTTACAATCACTACCTTATCTTTAAATCGCATAAATACCCCCTCTTATGGCAAATTATCTAAATCATCTTTTTTCTCTACACTAAAAACCTCTAATTGAGGATTAATCTTTTTTATTATCCCCTTTAGAACTGAAGAGGGACCTAACTCAAAAAATACTCTTACCCCTTTGTTAATCATAAACTCTACACATTCTTTCCATAGAACGGTATGAGTGAGTTGATTTATTAAGTTTTCTTTTATCTCCTTAGCTTTAATATGACTTTTAGCAGTAAAATTACTTACGATAGGTACTTTTGCATCGGAAAAATTCAAATTTTCCATAACCTTCTTTAACCGCTCTTTAGCTTTCTCCATAAAGGGTGAATGGAAACCACCACTTACATCTAATTCTACTATTTTTGCTTTTAAACTCTCTAATCTGAGTTTAACTCTATCTTTATTCTTTAAATCTACTGATACAACTATCTGACGAGAAGAATTTATATTGGCGATATAGAATATACTATCTTTATTCTCTTCTCTTAAAACATTCTCTTCTAACCCAATAACTGCTAACATAGAAGAAGGACAAGAAAGAGCTGCTTCCTGCATTGCTGATGCTCTCTCTTTAACTAAAATAATCAACTCTTCTAAAGAAAGCACCCCTGAAGGATAAAGGCAAGTATATTCACCCAAACTAAGTCCTGAGAAATAAGATATTTCTATATTTTTCTCTCTAAATATTTCAAAAACCGCTAAGCTCGTAGCTAATATCGCTAACTGTTGAGTAGCCGTGTCTTTTAAAACATCACTTGGGCCTAAAAAACACCTCTGCGACAATTTAAATCCCAATATACTATCTATCTTATTAAAAATCTCTCTTGCCTTAGGGAAATTATCATTTAAATCCTTCCCCATTCCTACGTATTGAGCTCCTTGGCCAGGAAAAATTACTGCCTTCATCTATTACTATTGTGTAGCTGAAGATATTAATTCTTTTATTGAGTTATTCTCGTATATCTCCTTTAATCGTCCTCTTATCTCACCAATAACATCCCTATTTAATTCCTTAATTGCTACTTTGATAGCATTCTTTACTGCTTTACTGTTAGAACGACCATGTCCAATAATTACTACGCCATTAACTCCCAAAAGAGGAGCTCCTCCATATTCAGCATAATCAACAAGGCTTTTAAATTTTCTTATACTTCTACGAATAAATATTAGCCCTAATTTACTCAAAGGATCATTCTTTATAGCATCGGTTAGAAATTTACCAACCACCTCTACAAGCCCTTCGGATAATTTCAAAGCAATATTACCCACAAACCCATCGCAGATAATACAGTCACATTTACCAGTGAAGATATCCTTAGCTTCTAAATTGCCTATAAAATTAATGGGTGCGGAAGAAAATAACTTATGAACAGTTCTTACAAAATCTGGTCCCTTTGTTTCTTCCTCTCCGATATTAAGTAACCCTACGGTAACCTCCCTCTTATTTAAAACTAAAGAATAGTATAAAGAAGCCATTATTCCATACTGTAGAAGATGTAAAGGTTTAGGATTAACATTGGCTCCTACATCAATGAGCAAAGAGACATTTTTGGCTGTAGGGACAAATACAGAGATTCCCGGTCTTTCCACTCCCTCTATAAGCCTTAACATTAGGGTAGAAGCACTCACTACTGCTCCCGTATTACCACAAGAAACAAAAGCATCTATTTTACCTTTTTTAAGCAAATCTATCCCTACCACAATAGAAGAATTTCTTTTTTTCCTTATAGACATTGCTGCTAAATCATCCATCTCAATCTTTTCCGGCGCATCCACTATTTCTAAATCTTCTATTCTTATCTTTATCTTATCTTTATCTTTCAGTTTTTCCAGTGTTTGTCCAATCTCTTTTTTATCCCCTATAAGTACTACCTTATCATCTATCTCTTCCTGTGCCCAAATAGCTCCTTTTAGAGGTTCTAAAGGGGCGTAATCACCACCGGAAATATCTATACCTACTCTATAGCTCATTTTTTCTTCTTCTCCTTAAATTCTATAGTTACCACTTCTTTTCCTCTATAATATCCACAAAATGGACATACCATATGTGCTGGTTTAAGCCTTTTACACTCTGAACAAGGTACAAGTTTAGGAATCTCTAATTTTTGATGAGTCCTCCTCTTATGTGTGCGGGAATGAGAAAACTTTCTTTTAGGATGCGCCATATAACCTCCTTTTCCTTATAAGTTTTATTGAAAATTTACTTTTGCTTACATTTACAGACTTGGTAATTCAAATTAACCCCACAACTAGGACATATACCTTTACAATCGTTATGACATAAAACTTTCATAGGAAAATTAAGAAGAATTTCTTCACGAACATCGTTATCTATCTCCAAATAGTCTCCTATGGAAGAGGAATTATAAGACAAAATAATATTATAACTTACTTTCTCCTCTTTTTCCTCAAGACATCGAGAACAGGTAATTATTCTCCTGGTAATAGCTTTTCCCTTAACTACAATCTCTTTACCTACACGTACAAATTCAAAATTTAGATGGATATTTTTTATAAATTTTATATCAAAACTATCTAAATCCCACTCTTTAGCTTCTATATCCTCTTCTAAATGGATAGGAGTAGAGGTAATTGCCACTTGCTCAATACGCATTACTTAGACTTAATCTTTTTATTTATCTCCTCAATACAACACTTAGGGAGAAATTCATCTAAATTACCCCCCAAATAGGCTATCTCTCTAATTAAGCGCGAAGAGAGATAAGAATATTTAGGGTGTGGCATCAAAAATATAGTCTCTATTTTAGGATTTAACTTCCTATTAGTTAGTGCCATCTGAAACTCGTATTCAAAATCAGAAAGCATTCTTATACCCCTAACAATTATATTGATATTTTTACTTTTAGCGTAATCTACTACTAAACCACTAAAGCCTTCTACTCTTACCCCTTTCACACTTTTAGTTGCCTCTTGCACTAATTTTAATCTATCTTTATAAGGAAGAAATACAGATTTAAATGGTTTCTTAACCACTGCTATAATTGTTTCTTCAAAAATATGCGAAGCTCTTTCTATAATATCCAAATGCCCAAAAGTAATCGGATCAAATGTGCCGGGATAAATAGCTCTACTCATTCTTTCTATATATAAGGATTGCGCTCTGACCGTAATTTTTTCTTATAAGAAGCTTAAAATTTTTATAATTATTTGCAAAATCTTCCTTAAAATTAGCTAATACCACAATATAGCCACAAAAACTCAATATATCATATTCATCTATCGTTTGCAAGGATTTTTTCCCCATACCCTTATAATAAGGGGGGTCAATAAAAATAATATCAAATTTTTCTCCCCTAATATAAAAATCCTTAATAGCTTTAAAAGCATCTTTTAAAACTATGTGTGAAAAAGGTAATAACTTCAGGTAAGAAAGGTTAATTTCTATTGCCCTAATACAGACTTTTTTAAAATCCACGAAATAAATCTCTTTTGCTCCACAAGAAAAAGCCTCTATTCCCAAAGCTCCTGAACCGCTAAAAAGGTCAAGAACGCGTTTTCCTAATATCTCTTCACCCAATAGGTCAAACAATGCTTTTCTCAACCTAAAATAAGCTGGTCTTATATTCTTAGGAACAACTAAAGAGTAATGTTTAAATCTTCCTTTGATAATCTTCATAAAATTCTATAAATAATTTGTAATAGCAATTTAAGGTTTTCCCATCATAGGTTTTTTAAGCCAGAAACCTAAATATTTTCTGATGCAGAGATGCGATGAATTTTTCAAATATGGGTCATTCTTTATTACCTGATAGGCACATAAACGTGCTTGCTTTAAAATATCTAAATCTTTAAGGGGATTGGCTATCTTTAATTTAGGAAACCCCCACTGTAAATTGCCAAAAAAATCTCCTGGACCTCTCAATAACAAATCTTCTTCGGCAATTTTAAAACCATCGTAATTAGAAGCAATAATTTCTAAACGCTTTTTTACATTTTCATTGCTCTCTTTCTCCTTTATAATAATAAAATAAGGCTGATAATTAGCACGCATAATTCTTCCTCTTAATTGATGCAATTGAGAAAGCCCAAATCTCTGGGCACCCTCAACAACCATAACTGTTGCATTCTCAATATTTATTCCCACTTCAATAACTGTAGTAGCTACAAGAAGATTTATTTTATTTTCCCTAAATTCCTTAATTATTCTCTCCTTTTCTTTAGCTTCTAATCTACCGTGAAAAATCTCTACGTTTAAATCCTTAAATCTCTCTTTTATCGGTCCAATCATCTCTTTTAAAGATTTTAATTCTAAGTCGGGAGATTCTTCTATAAGAGGATAAACGATATACCCTTGCCTACCTTCTTTAACTTTTTCCTCAACAAAGTTATAAACCCAATCTCTTTTACTTTCTTCAACCACTATAGTCTCAGGTTTTTTTCTACCGGGAGGCAAATCTGTTAAAAGAGAAAGATCGAGATCACCATATAGAGAGAGAGCCAAGCTTCTTGGTATAGGAGTAGCACTCATAACTAAACAATGAGGAACACCCTTCTTGCCTTTTTTAGGTAAAAGAGCTCGTTGTGCTACACCAAATCTATGTTGCTCATCAATAATAACTAATCCTAAACTCTTAAAATCCACTGTTTCCTCAATTAAAGAATGCGTTCCCAAAACTATATCTATTCTGCCTTCTTTTAGACCGTCTAATATTCTTTCTCTCAAACTTTTTTTAAGGCTTGAAGTCAAAATCTCTATATGGAAAGGAAAATTCTTAAATAAAGATTTTAATGTCTGATAATGTTGAAAGACCAAAACTTCAGTAGGAGCCATAAATGCCACCTGATACCCACAGGAAACAACTGCAACGATAGCAAAACAAGCTACAACGGTTTTACCGCTTCCCACATCACCTTGAAGTAATCTATGCATAGGATAAGGTTTCCCTAAGTCTTTAATAATCTCATCTATAACTTTCTCTTGAGAAGGGGTTAATTTGAAAGGCAAACTATCCTCTAATTTTTTTATCAACTCCTCATTAACCACAAATGGTATACCTTTTTGAAATCTATGCCTTGCCTTTCTCATATAAACTAAAATTTGAGAGAAAAATAACTCTTCAAATATAAATCGCTGGCGAGCTAAGTTAGCTTTCTCAAAACTATCAGGGAAATGAATATTTTTTAAACTATCAAAAATATCAAATAAATCTTTTTCTTTCCTTATATAGTGCGGTATAGGGTCTACAATCTCCTTACCAAAAAAACTCAAACAATTATAAATTACCCTTCTCATAAATTTTTGATTAATACCACTGGTTAAACGGTAAAAACTAACAATACGACCAAAATCTAAATTTTCTTCCTCTCCCCTTCTATTTATAATCTCGAATTCAGGAGACACTATTTGAAATTTATTCTTATAAACCTGCACTTTACCATAAATGAAAAGTTCATCTCCTATTTTAATATAGTCTTTAAGATACCCCTGATTAAACCACACACAACTAACTATACCTGTGTTATCTTCAGCAATGACTTGGAAAATGCTATTCCTTATCTTATTAAAGTAAGCTGGTGTTAAAGGTTTTAAATTTTTAGCTAAAACTTTAACTCTAATAAGAGATACTTCGTCAACTTTTAAATCTTTAATGCATTTTATTTCTCGTCTATCCTCGTAACGAAAAGGAAAATAATACAAAATATCATTTAAACTATATATCCCTAATTTATTTAAAATTACTTCTTTTTTAGGACCTATACCTTTAATATAACGAATGCTATCCATAAATATTTTATGAGAGAAGGTGAAATTATAGTTTTTTTATTTTTTCCTGAGTGATTATTTTTTTAGCGATACTATATGCTTCCTGTTTACTACTAATCTTACCTAACGTTTGCTCCTCTTTTATTCTCTTAAGAATTTTACCAACGAGCGGTGAAGGTGAAATTTTAAATTTTCTCATAATCTCAAAACCATCGACTAATTTAGGCAAAGGTTTTTTCTTCTTATCTTGGAAATAACTATTAATCAGATAAAACATCACTCTTTCGTGCTTGATTCTTTTCTTAGAATCAGTAAGCGGACCTCTTGTCGCTCGCCAATCAGCTAAAGAAAGAAGTATCACGGCTACTCCCTCATCCTCGGTATCACGAAAAAATCTATACACCGCACGTTTAGAAGGTCGTTCTTGCTCGGCAAGATAACCTGGTCTTAGGTGATATAAGATCAATTTTCTTAATAGGTCCTTTTCTTTACCAGAGAGTTTTAATCTTTGATAAATCTCTTCCACCATATCTGCACCAATTTTTTCGTGAGCATAAAAAATAGTTTTCTTATCCTTCCTTTTCTTAGCTATCGGTTTACCTATATCGTGAAGAAGACAAGCTAATTTTATAATATGAAAAACTTTATGTTTATTGCTCACCAACCTATTAAGATAGTCAAAAATATCCTTATCCTTTTTCAATCTTCTCCGATAAAGTAACTCCCAACGATAAAGAGTATCCAAGGAGTGTCCCCAAACATCCAAATGGTGATATGTGCCTTGATTAACTCCTCGTTGAATATTGATATAAGGTATAATCTCATCGATAATAAGTAACTCGCTCATCTTTTTTATTGCTTTAAAAGAGTGTTCACAATCAAGAATCTTAAATAATTCTTCATTAATTCGTTCTCCTGAAACATCTTTTAGTAAAAATCTATATTTTTTTAAAAGGTGTTCTGTAGATTTAGTAATCCTAAAATTATAATTTACCCAAAAACTAAATGCTCTCAAAATCCTCAAAGGGTCATCTTTTAAAACATTCTCGTTAACTATTCTTACAATTCCCCTATTTAAATCTTCCCTTGCGCCTAATAAATCTATAATCTTTAAATACCTATCGGTAAGATCTACGGCAAGAGTATTAATGGTAAAATCTCTTAAACTCATATCCTCAATCAAAGAATCTCCTCTTAACTGAGTAAAATCGTAAGTATAAATATTATCCTTCCTTCTTAAGATTACACGATAGCTTCTCTGTTTCTCATCAAGAACTATCAATTTAGAACGAGTAATTTTACTAAATTCTTTAGCTAATTTAAAAGCATCTTTATCTACGCAGAAATCAAAATCGGTTAATTCCTTAGTTTTACGCAAATAAACATCACGTAAAAATCCCCCTACTAAATACACTTTATTGTATTTTTGCGCAAGACAACAAATATCTCGGATATAAGGAATTTTTTTGAGAAAGTTTTTTATATAAACCATTATGGAAGGAGAACAAATCAAAATTTATTTGAGGATTTATTTAGAACCGGCCTATTCTACTTTACTTTTCTTTACTCCTTTTTTAGGTAACTCTATATAGAAGGTTGTTCCTTTATTATACTCAGATTCAAACCATATCCTACCCTTGTGGTTCTCCTCTATTAGCCTCTTAGCTACATACATACCTATCCCTGTCCCTGA
>JAMWBQ010000043.1 GCA_023819315.1 Candidatus Omnitrophota bacterium | reverse complement strand
GAAGAATTAAGCAAATGGATGCAATGGTTAAGGACAAGTCATGTTCGTAGATATCATACACATTAGGGAAGTAGTGGTCATATATGGCAGGGAAGGTTTAAAAGTTTTATCATCAGAAGGATAATTATCTATTAATGGTTTTGCGATATGTAGAAGGTAATTCTGTGAGAGCAGGTTTAGTGAAAAGTGCAAAGGTAGACCAAAAAAGAAAGATGACGATAAAAAGTAGCCTGTCCCTTTTATTTTGCCTAATTTGCACCTATTTCTTAATGGGGAGCAGTATATCGCATAATCTTCTTTTTAAAAAATGATATGTTTAGGCATAACCTCTTACTGGTTTTCTTCTCTTAATTGGCTCATAATACCATAAACCCAAAGATTTATACTATAGTTATTGCTTAGTTACCAACACCATTAAGTGATGATATTATCGCTTTTCAAGAAAATTTTTATCTAAAAGTGTACAAAATTTTACACTACCCAACACTACGCTCTTGTTGATGGTATTTTTAGAATCTTATTTAACAGTTCTTGGAGATAGACTTGGGAGGATAAAATTCCTAAATCCAGAGAAAAACAATTTACTTTATTTCCCTTAGCGTCTTGAAATTTTAGAGAAACCAATAAAACTTATGTATTGAAAAAAAAAAAAGTTATAGTATACTTAATAATGGTAATTTTATATTTGGTTATAGAAGAGGAGGGTATTTTTTGTTAAAATAGGCTTAAATTTATTTCATTGAGATGACTGAAGGGGATATTTTTAAAACAGTAAAAATAAAACAAAAAAAAGATGAAACAACAGGCAAAAAAGGAAAAGGTGCTTGTGTTATTATTATTTCTGGCCCAGATTTAGGTAAAGTATTTTTTATTGATAAACCTTTTATGATAATTGGACGAGAAGAAGGTGTGGATATACATCTAAATGATCCTCATGTTTCTCGTAGGCATGCTCAGATTGTTTCTCGTGGAGAAGAGGTAATGATAATTGACCTTAAAAGTACTAATGGAACATTTGTGAATGAACAAAGAATAGAGCAAAAAGTGCTTCAAGATGAAGATAGAATACTTGTGGGGGATATAGCACTTAAGTTTATATTTAAGGATGATGTAGAAACTGCTTTTCATGAAGAGTTATATCAATTAGCTTCTCACGATGGGCTTACTCAAATATATAATAAAATGTACTTTCTAAAAACTTTAGAAGAGTGGAAAGCAAAAAAACCATTCTCTCTTATTATGTTTGATATAGATTATTTTAAACAGATAAACGATACTTATGGACATTCGGTTGGTGACTTTGTTCTTAAAGAGATCGCTAAGATTGTTAAAAGTGTTATTAGGCAAGAGGATATTTTTGCCCGATTTGGTGGAGATGAGTACGTTATTCTTATGGATGCTACCAAAGAAATTGCTATTAATGTAGCTGAGAGGATAAGATATTTGATAGAAAAGCATATTTTTATCTTTGAAGGTAAGGAAGTTAGATGTACTATAAGTGGGGGGATATTCTACCTTGATGATTTTACCAAAACAGTATTACAGTGGATAGAATCAGTAGATAAACTTCTCTATAAAGCTAAATCGGAGAAGAGAAACAAGTTTTGTTTTTAATTTTTAATGGAAAGAGAAAGTTTTAAAACATTAAAGATAGGACAAAGAGAGTTTTTAGATACCTATAAAGGTAAAGGAGCTTGTTTTATAATTATTTCTGGTTACGATATAGGCAAGGTTTTTTTCATAAATAAACCCACAATGATTATCGGCCGAGAGGAAGGGGTAGATATATATATAAATGACCCGCATATTTCTAGAAGGCATGCCCAGGTTGTTACGAATGACCAACAGATAACTCTAATAGACCTTAAAAGTACAAATGGAACCTATGTAAATGACCGTTCCATAGGAGAACATAAATTGAGCGATGGAGATAGGATTAAAATAGGAGATGTGATAATGAAATTCATTATGAAGGATGATATAGATACTGCTTTTCACGAAGAGTTGTATAATCTTGCCTCGCAAGATGGTCTTACCAATATTTATAATCGCATGTATCTTTTAAAAGCATTGGATAATTTGAAGAGTAAAAAACCTTTTTCTTTGATTATGTTTGATATAGATGATTTTAAAAAGATAAACGATATTTATGGACATAGCGCTGGAGATTTCGTTCTTAGAGAAATTGCTAAGATAGTTAAAGGGTTAATTAGGCAAGATGATGTATTAGCCAGGTTTGGAGGGGAGGAGTTTATTCTTTTGATTATGTTGAATAAAGATAGCGCTTATAAAATAGCGGAGAGGATAAGAAAAACAATTGAGGATTACGAATTCGTTTTTGGTAACGAGAAAATTAAATGTACGATAAGTGCTGGTGTATTCTGTATTGAAAATTTTGGTATGTCTACATTTCAATGGATAGAAGCGGTAGATAAGCTTTTATACGAGGCTAAAAGACAGGGTAAGAATAGAGTGTGTTGTTGATACAAATATGACAATAGAGTGGAAAATTCTTTTTTCCTTCTCATTTATCATCGGATTTTTTCCTTCCGATGAATTGCAGATCTAAATTTTAAGAGTTTAATTATTGAATATATTTAGTTTATTGTTTTTAAGAATCAAAATTTATATGTTAATTTTTAAACTAAAGAGAGGTAAAATATGGGAAGAAAAAATTGGTTAATTCTTATCCTATTTATTTTTTCTTTAACAATTGTTTTTCAGGGTTGCACTTTGAATAAAAAGAAAACTACCAAGAGTGATAGTAGTGTAGTGATTTGGCATATGATGGTTGACCGCCAAGAGGCATTTGAGGAGTTAGCAGATAAATATGCTAAAGAAAGAGGAGTAAAAGTTGAGTTCAAATTGTTCTTCCCCCCGGATATTTACTCCCAAAAAGTTATAGCGGCTGCCAGAGCAGGTAACCTTCCCGATATATTTGGAATATTAGGAGAGAAAAAAACAGTTGCTTCCTTTATAAGGGCAGGACATATTGCTAATTTAACCCCTTATCTAAAAGAAAATAATGATGAATGGGAGAACCGTTTCTATCCTTTAGCTTTAAATGTTACTGCTTTCCAATCTAACAATGTTTATGGTGTAGAAGAGGGGTTTTATGGCATACCTTTAGATATGATGAATGTTCAGTGGGTATATAACAGAGATTTATTAAAGAAAGCAGGGTTTAATTCCGATGAGCCAATTATTTATTTTGATCAATTTGTAAATATGGCTAAGTCAGTTAAGGAAAAATTAGGCGTTAGTGGTTTTATCTGTGGTTGGGGTGAACCTTGGCTTATGTATTCACTCTGTACAGAGTGGGCAATTAATTTAATGGGCGAAGAGAAATTCTTTTTGACTCTTAAAGGTAAAGTTCCTTATACTGACCCTGATTGGATAAAGGTTTTTTCTTTATTTGAAAGGTTGAAAAACGAAGGAATTCTTGCTGATAATATAGTAACTATAATCAATAAGGAAGCCGAAGATAGTTTTAGTAAAGGTAATGCTCTTTTCTCCTTTAATGGTAGTTGGGCGGTTAATGTATATAGACAGCTTGCTCCTGATTTAGATTACAGTTTTTTCCCTCTCCCCCGTATATCTGATGAATTCCCTGTAAAGATATGGGGTGGAGCGGGTTTTTCTTTTATGGTTTATCCTCGTTCGCCCAAAAAAGAATTAGCCATAGAATTTCTAAAATGGATTACCGAGGTTCCTCAGCAGAAATTTTTAGTTAAGGCTACTAATAATCTTCCTGCTATCAGAGGTTGTGAAGATGTACTCTCTGGACATTTAGGTGATCTTTTTGATGATATAGATTGTTTAACTCATCCTAATATCTGGCCATACGAGGAAGATTCACGGGTTATTGAAATTATGGGAAGAGTTCTTCAACAGATAGTGATTGGTATAAAAACTCCTCAAAGCGCTGCTGAGGAAATTCAAAATACTAAGAATCGTGTTATGGGGGAGAAATGAATAATTCTTCTTTAAGAGAAAAATTTACTAATTTTTCTTTCGTTTTACCAGCTCTTATTATCTTTTCTATATTTTATCTCTACCCTTTCTTCTATACTTTTTGGCTAAGTTTTCATAAAGGGGATGGTATCTTTATATTAGAGTTTGTAGGGCTGGCAAATTTTAAAGAGGTTATTATTTTTGATAAAGATTGGTGGTATTCTTTTTACAATGGAGCATTTATTACTCTTTGGGCATTAACTTTTCAAAATATATTAGCATTTATGTTAGCTTTAGGTGTAGATAAACTTACCAAGACAGGTAAGTTCTATAGAGTGATATTTTTTATTCTCCCTGTGCTTTCAGAAATAATAATTGGTTTACTTATGCGTGAGCTTTTAGTGAGTGGACAAGGGGGAGGTGTTTTAAATTTCTGGTTAAATAGATTAGGTTTAGGTTATTTAGCTAAAGATTGGTTAGGTAAAGAACGGGTTCTTTTAACTACTGCTTTGGTTCATTGTTGGAAAGGATTTGGTTGGGCATTTGTCATACTTTTAGCAGGATTGCAGACTATCCCTGAACAACTTTATGAAAGTGCGAGAATAGATGGAGCTAATAGCTTCCAGTGTTTTTTTAAAATAACTTTACCTTTAATGCTTCCTGTGGTAGCTTTAGTTTTTATCCTTACTATTTTAGGAACTATGCAGGCTTTTGCAATGATTCTTGCCTTAACTAGAGGTGCAGGAGGATTGACAGAGGTGCCGGTTATGCGCATATACAATCATTTAAGAGGTAATCAAGTAGGGTTAGCCTGTGCTGAGGGTATCATTTTAGGGGCGATACTTATTACAGTTTCATTTATAATGATGTATATTTCTAAAAAATTGAGGGAGAAGTACGGTGTACTATCAAACTAAAAAAGTAGTTATTCTCATAGTAATACATACATTTCTTATGAGTGTAGCTTTAAGTTGTATTTTCCCTCTTTTATGGATGGTTAATGTTTCTTTGAAAACAGAGGTAGAGTTTAGAAATGATATGGGATTAAAATTAGCTATCCCGCCTTATTGGGGGAACTATCCGAGAGCTCTTATTGAAGGCAAACTTTTGTTTTATTTTATAAATAGTGTTTTTTATACATTTATTACGGTTTTTGGAATAGTAATAGTTTCATCTTTAGCCGCTTTTTCTTTCTCTCGCTTGAAATTTCCCTTTAAAAATGTTATATTTTTTATATTCCTTGCAGCAATGATGATCCCTCTGCCGGCAGGGTTTGTACCTGTCTATATACTCTTAAATAAGTTACATCTGGTTAATCGTAGTGGCTACGTTTTAGCAATGATGAATATGGGGTTATCTTTAAGTATATATTTACTTAAAACTTTTTTTGATCAGTTGCCACATGATTTAGAGGATGCTGCAAGAATAGATGGTTGCAATAAATTAGGAATATGGTGGAATGTCGCTTTACCTTTGGTTAAACCAGCATTAGCTGTGGTAATAGTTTTTAATTCTTTAAATGTATGGAATGAATTTGTTTTAGCTTCTTTGATGTTTACCGAAGAAAAACTTATGCCTCTGCAAGTTGGACTTATGGAGTTCTACAATAGGAATATTGTTGAGCATACACTACTTTCAGCGAGTTTAACAATCGCAGCTATCCCAATAATTCTTCTTTATCTTCGTATGCAGAGACAAATTATTAAAGGTATAACCGCAGGAGCTATCGTAGGATGATGAGGGTAAATTCTGGATTAAAGATACTTTTCTGTATTGCCGTGATTTTATTTAGTACCCAATGTTTTAGTCAACAAGAAACACCAACTTCTAAGTATGTTAGTAAGGGGTGGGCAGAGTTAGGTAAAAGAAATTTTGAGGAAGTTTATAGAATAACCGATGAGTGTATAGAACTTTTTTCTTCCTCAGCAGATGAGTTGGCTAATAGTTTGATTGATTTTCCTCCCCAAGGAAAGGAAAATTTATACGGAACAATGAACGATGTGGCTACCTGTTATTTTATTAAGGGCGAGGCTTTAATGCGAGAAGGCAGAATAGAAGAAGCTAAGGAAGTATTTAAAAAAGTGATAGAAAAGTATCCTTTTGCTCAAGCATGGGATCCTCGGGGATGGTTTTGGAAAATAAAAGAGAAAGCAGAGATTACCTTAAGGAAGTTAGAAACGGGTATGGTAATAGAAGATGAAGAAGATGAGGAAGTAGTAGTTACAAATTTAGAACTTTATGACCAAGGGGAGGAGTTTCCTGTTAATTATGAGAAGTATGGAGAGTTTATTGGTGTGGGTAGTAAGGATTATAAGTATGTGATAAAGGATAATATCGGCTTATCCAAAGCTGTAGGCGAGGGGATATATCCTAATACCAGTTCTATAAAATTTGACCCTAATTTTGTTAAGTGTAAAAGTAAGTTAGCTTCTATTGACCATTGGAAGATACTTAATAGTCGAGATTTACAATTAGCCTTCTATAAGTGGAATTTTTCTCCTGAACCACAAGGGGTAAAGCAGTTCTATATTGCTGATATTTTGGAAAGAGCAGGTTTTATTAGACAAGCGATAAAAGCTTATTACTCTGTATTGGTTCATTTTCCTACCTCTGTAGGTTGGACGTATTGGCAAACACCTTGGTATATTGGTAAAGTTGCTTTATACAGAATAAAGTTTCTTTTAAGAGAATACCCTGAATTAAACTTAGAATTGAAAGATGCGTATATAAAAATAATAAATGGAACAGATAACGATGTAAGAAATGATGAATTTATTGTTAATCCCGGCAAGTTGGTAGTAAAGAAGAAAGGACTTTTAGACAAATTTTGTCGGCGTAAAAATAAAATTAAAGACCCAAGAGTAGTTAAGAGATTAGGGGAAGGTAGTATAAAACTTTTAAAATACGATAATGGTAGTTGGCAAATGGTAGTTGAGGGTAAACCATTTATGATAAAAGCAATTACTTACGCCCCAACACGAATAGGAGAATCTCCCGATGAAGGAACTTTACAAAATTGGACATTCCAGGATACAAACAATAATGGTTTGATAGATGCTCCTTACGAATCTTGGGTGGATAAAAATAGTAATAATATTAAGGATGATGATGAAGAAATTATCGGCGATTTAAAACTCCTTCAAGATATGGGAGTTAACGCTATAAGGGTTTATCATCAACCAGGAATGAGGCTCAATAAAGAACTTTTTAGAGATATGTTTAAATCCTATGGAATATATGTAATGTTAGGAGATTTCTTAGGTAAATACGCTATTGGTAGTGGAGCAAGTTGGGAGGAAGGGACAGATTACGATAATCCCATTCATCAGGAGAATATGCTTGACAGTATTAGGGAGATGGTTACAGAGTACAAAGAGGAACCGTATATTCTTATGTGGCTTTTAGGTAATGAAAATGTTTATGGATTGGGGTGTAATGCTGATAAAAAACCTCAAAGTTTCTTTAAATTCGCTAATAAAGCTGCACAGTTAATAAAGTCTCTTGACCCTTATCATAGG
Source organism: Candidatus Omnitrophota bacterium (assembly GCA_023819315.1). Lineage (GTDB taxonomy): Bacteria > Omnitrophota > Gorgyraeia > Duberdicusellales > 4484-171 > JAMWBQ01. The sequence continues at coordinate 6,064 of JAMWBQ010000043.1, read as the reverse complement.
CCGGTTGGGATAGTATCAGGTGATACACTGTTTCTTGATATTTTTGCTAAAGAGTGCCCTGATATAGATGTTTTTGGAACAAACGCTTATAGAGGTAGTTATGGGTTTTTAGATTTTTGGGATGAGGTTAGAATGATAGTGGATAAACCGGCAATGATTACTGAATACGGTTGTCCATCATACGCTAAGGGTTATACTATTGAGGAAGCGGAAGATTTTCAGGCAAAGTATCATAAGAATGCTTGGAGTGATATAGAGCATAATTCTTTTAGAGGCGAAGGAGCAGGTAACGCTATAGGGGGTATAGTATTCGAATGGTTGGATGAATGGTGGAAAGCTTACGAACCTAGTCATCATGATAAGAAAGGTCTCTTTGCTGGTCCTTTCTTAGATGGTTATATGCATGAAGAATGGTTAGGTATATGTTCTCAAGGTAACGGTAAACATTCTCCTTTCTTACGTCAGCTTAAGAAGTCTTACTTTGTTTATAAAGAGCTTTGGAAGGAAAATTAAATATATTTTAGGTAAAAGGAGGTGATTAAATAGTTTAGTTAAATAGGGGTAAATTTCAAAATAAAAAGGAGGTAGAATGAAAAGGTATATTTTATTGTGTATAATAAACATATTTATTTTATCTACTTTGGGTATTTGTGCTGAAAGATTTGACATTTATACAGATAAAAATTCACCTAATAATCGGTTTATACCGAGTGGTTGGATGGGGGATTATGGCGATTTAAAATTTAATGACCAATCCACAGAAGGACCTTATTCGGGAAGTACCTGTATAAGTATAACCTATACAGCCAAACGCACTCAGGGACAAGGTTGGGCGGGTATATATTGGCAATCTTCATCTAATAACTGGGGGGATAAGCAAACTGGTTTTGATTTGACCGGCTTTAACAAACTGAGCTTTATGGCTAAAGGTAAAAATGGCGGAGAGGTGATAACATCGGTTAAAGTTGGGGGAATACAGAGAAATAGTAGTGGTGATATGGTAGCTTTTCCTGATTCCGTTAATGTTGAGTATGGTCCTATTAGATTAAGTAAAGATTGGCAGTTGTATGAGATAAATTTAGTAGGTAAGGACCTTTCCTATGTTAACGGAGGATTCTGCATAGTTTTTAATGCTGACCAAGCAAAGGCAGAAGAGGTTATCTATCTTGATGATATTTATTTTAGTTACGACCCCAATCTCAAAGAGCCAGTTAAAAAAACTAATTTCCCTTTCTATGTTTATGCTGATGCTTCTTCTTTAGATAATCATTTTATTCCCAGTGGATGGATGCCAGCAACTTCTGCCCGCGATTTGAAATTAAATGTAAATTGTAAAGAGAACCCTTTTTCGGGAGATTCTTGTATGAAGATAGAATACAAGAATAATTCGGGAACAAGATGGGCAGGTATATACTGGCAGAATCCGGCAAACAACTGGGGAACCGTTCCTGATGCCGGATTTGATTTACGAGGAGCTACAAAGCTGACTTTCTGGGCAAGAGGAGAGAAGGGTGGAGAGATAATCAATGAGTTTAAAATGGGAGGTATCTCCAGCGGAGAGTATATAGATTCTGATAGTGCTAGTATAGGACCGGTAAAGTTAAATAAGGAGTGGACAAAGTATGAGATAGACCTAAAAGGTAGAGACCTTTCTTATGTAATTGGTGGTTTTTGTTGGGCAACGAATATAGATGTTAACAATCCTGAAGGTATAGTTTTCTACCTTGATGAGATAAGGTATGAGAAAGATTAAGAAAAGATTATATTTAGATGAGGCAAGCAAAATTATTTTTGCTTGCCTCATTTTTTTGTCCGCTTGCATAGGTAAAGATGGTGCCTATTATATTCATCGCAGTGAGGAGGGAGGATACACTTTAATTGTAGAAGATAAGCCTTTCTTAGTTAGAGGGGTTACTTATAATCCTACTCCTATAGGTATGGGATTTGATTATGACCTTTTCTCCGATCCTTCTAAACCTTGGCTTATAGATGGAAAATTAATGAAAGAGTTAGGAGTAAATTGTGTGCGAGTTTACTCTTGTGGAAGGGACATAGATAAATTAAGGGAGTTTGTAAGAGATATGTACAATAATTTTGGTATATACACGATAGTAGGAGATTGGTTAGGATTATGGAATGATTGTGGACCTAATTATAGTGATAAAAATTTTAGAGAGGAAGTAAAAAGGCAAGTTTTAGAAGTAGTAGAGAAACTCAAAGATGAAAAAGGTATTTTAATGTGGGTTTTGGGTAACGAAAATAACTATACCTGTATGGGGAATATTTCTTTCTGGACATCTAAAGAGATAGAAGAGATAGATGATCCTGCAGAAAAAGTTATGAGGAAGGCAGAGATTTACTACGCTTTTGTTAACGAAATTGCCGAAGCGATAAAAGCAGTAGATAAGAAACATTTAGTAGCGCTTGGTAACGGAGAAGTTTTGCTTTTAGATAAAGCAGCCAATTATTGTAAAAGTGTTGATGTATTAGCGATAATTGCCTATAGAGGCAAGAAATTCGGGACGCTTTTTAGTTATATAAAAAGTAATTTTGATAAACCAGTTCTTATTTCTGAATTTGGAGCAGATAGTTTTGATTCTTATAAGGGAGAGGAAAACGAAGATATCCAAGCTGAATATATAGTTTCTCAATGGGAAGATTTATATAGAAATACAACATTTTCCGGCAATAACAAAGGTAACTGTATAGGAGGAGTTATCTTTGCCTGGACGGACGAATGGTGGAAACATAACGAAGGTTATCATCCTGATTGGTGGGTGCAAAATAAAGAAGCAGGTTGGTCAAATGGTTCTTACTATTTCGATATTAAGGCAGAGAATAATCTTAATATGAACGAGGAATGGTTTGGAATAGTAAAGATTAGTCAAGATAAAGAGTTTGGGATTAATAAGCGTATTCCTAAAAAGGCATATTTTTCTATAAAGGATATTTGGAGGAAGTAATTTATGTTAGATGAAATTATTATTTCCCAAGCAATTATAGATACTTATAAAGATAAATTGGTGAGGGTTTTAGATGTTGATGTGGCTATATGTGGAGCTGGCCCTTCGGGGTTAGTATGTGCTATTACCTTAGCTAAAGCTAATAAGAAAGTGGTTATTTTTGAAAAAAAACTATCTATCGGTGGGGGTATGTGGGGTGGCGGAATGATGTTTAATGAGATTGTTGTGCAAGATAAAGCTAAGAAGATTTTGGATGAGTTTTCCATAAGAACAAAGAGTTATAAAGATAACTATTATACAGCTGATGCTGTGGAGTGCGTCTGTGGTTTAGGATACCAGGCAACTCAGAGGGGAGTAATTATAATCAATGGTATTTCTGTGGAAGATGTATTGGTGAGAGAAGATAAAGTATGTGGATTAGTAATTAATTGGTCAGCGGTTAATATAGCTAATTTACATGTTGACCCCCTTACCATAAGAGCAAAATTTGTAGTTGATGCTACAGGACACGCTTGTGAAGTAGTAAGTATAGTAGAGAAGAAGTCAGGTATAAAGGTAAAAACTAAAACCGGCAAAATATTAGGAGAAAAATCTATGTGGGCAGATCTAGCTGAGAGTATGGTAGAAAGTAATACTAAGGAAGTTTGTCCGGGACTGGTAGTCTGTGGTATGTGTGCTAATAGTGTATTTGGCTCTTTTCGTATGGGACCTATTTTTGGTGGTATGCTTCTTTCTGGTAAAAGAGCGGCAGAACTTATTATCTCCAAATTAGATTAAATTTATCCCAAATTATTAGATAACCATTTTTAACTCCTAATCCAAAAAATACTTGACCCGTTAAGTTTCTTAAGTTAAATTATATAAATCAAAGTACTCCCAAAAATCAAAATAATCAAAAAGTTTAGATTTAAAATCTCCAATGTTAGTTTGTTTTTATATTATTCTTTATAAATTGGGAAATTAATTGGGTTATATGAAGAGAGTATCTTTAGTGGAATTAGAGGAAAATAAAAAAGGAAGAGTTGTAGAAATTTTAGGAGGTATGGGAACATATAATAAGTTAGTTAATATGGGAGTATGCATAGGTAAGGAAATTACTAAACTTAGTCATCTTGGTTTAAGAGGACCGGTAGTAATAAAAGTTGGTAGCAGTAGGTTAGCTTTAGGTCGAGGTTTAGCAAATAAAGTTATTGTAGAAACTCAAGCTTGATATGATAAAGACAATTTATTTGATAGGTAATCCTAATGTGGGTAAGAGTGTAATATTTTCACGACTTACAGGAGTAAGAGTAATTGCTTCTAATTATCCGGGGACAACAGTAGAGTTTCTTAAGGGATACTTAAAGATAAATAATGAAAAAATAGAAGTTTGGGATCTGCCTGGTATATATTCTTTACAACCTACTTCCTCAGCGGAAGAGGTTACAGTTTCTCTATTAAAACAAGCATCTAAAGACCAAACTTTAGTTATAAACGTTATAGACTCTACGAATTTAGAGAGGAATTTAATGTTGACTCTACAGTTGATAGAGGAAGGTTTTTCTGTTATTGCCTGTTTAAATATGTGTGATGATGCTGTGCATCGTGGGGTGAGTATTGATATTAGAAAATTAGAAGAGATTTTAGGTATACCCGTGGTTTCTACCTGTGCGGTTACGGGGATGGGAATAAAACTTTTGATTGAACGATTAAAAGATGCTCGTCCTATATTGAAAGAGAAAGTTTCCCCTGAGGAACATTGGAAACAGATAGGGCGAATATTAGAGCAAGTTCAGAAATTAGAACATCGGCATCATAGATTTAGAGAGATATTGGAAGATATTTCCGTTCGTCCCCTACCGGGATTTTTAATAAGTTTAGGTGTAATTTATGTATCTTTTAAAATTATTCGTTTAATGGGTGATTTATTAACTAATAAGATAGTTGACCCAATCTTTAATAATATTTATCAACCGTTATTAGAAAAATTAACCGTTAACTTACCTAAGCAAGGTTTTTTATTCCATTTGGTTATAGGCAATTTGATAGATGGTAAAATTGATTTTGAAAAGTCTTTAGGATTATTAACTACCGCTATTTATGTTGAGTTTGGGATAGTTTTACCATATCTTTTTTCTTTTTATCTTGTTTTAAGTATATTGGAAGATTTAGGATATTTGCCCCGTTTAGCTATAATTTTGGATAACTTTTTACATCGTTTGGGTCTGCATGGTTATGCGATTATCCCAGTTCTTTTAGGTTTCGGCTGTAATGTTCCGGGAATTTTAGCTACACGTATATTAGAGTCCAAACGAGAAAGATTTATTGCTTCGTTACTTATTTCTATAGGTGTGCCTTGTATATCTTTACAAGCGATGATTTTAGGAGTATTGGGTAGAGAAGGTGGTATATACGTTTTGAGCGTTTACTTGGTTTTATTTTTATTAGTTCTAATTTTAGGTAAGATTTTAAATATGATTTTACCCGGTTATAGCCGGGAATTATTATTGGAGATACCATCTTATAGATTCCCTCCTTTATCTATTTTGGTAAAAAAAATTTTTATTCGTATAAAGGGGTTTTTAATAGAAGCTTTACCCATAGTGATGTTAGGGGTATTTATTGTGAATATTTCTCACTATTTCAACTTATTTGAAAGAGTTGGCAGAATATTCTCTCCTATCGTTAATGGACTTTTTGGTTTACCCAAAGAAGCAGTAGTTGCTTTAGTTATTGGATTTTTAAGAAAGGATGTAGCTGTGGGCATGTTGGTTCCTTTAGGATTAACTGTTAAGCAACTATTTATTTCCGTTGTTTTATTATCCATATCTTTTCCCTGTATCGCTACATTTGTAGTGTTATGGAAAGAATTAGGGTTTAAAGACCTAATTAAAGCTATATTTATTATGGTAATTATAAGTATATCTTTAGGAGGTTTGCTTAATCTTTTTATTCCCGGATAATAGGGTATCTTATCAAGAAAATAAAAAATCTTTGCTATATTTTTAACCTATGCTATAATTTTAAAGTAATTTCAATTTTTATCTTGCCGAGGTAGCTCAGGCGGTAGAGCGGCGGACTGAAAATCCGCGCGTCGGGGGTTCGACTCCCTCCCTCGGCAT
>JAMWBQ010000192.1 GCA_023819315.1 Candidatus Omnitrophota bacterium | reverse complement strand
ATTGCAGATATAGGATATTTTTATCACACTCTTGCCTCAGCATATTTAGCTGAAATGTATCTTGTAACCAAAGATATCGATAAAGCGCAGAGCGTAGTTTCTGAAGCTGAAAGATACATTATGGAAAAATTTGAGGCGCCACAACTTGTATTTAAATCCAAACTGGATATTTTAAAAGCTGAAATATTGAGAATAAACCAAAACTTTGAAGAAAGTGAGAGTTACCTAAAAAAAGTGTTAATTATTTCAGATGAAACTAAAAACCCTTTATTGAAAGCATGGGTATATGAACAAAAAGCAAGAAATTCAGAAAGTTTAGGTCAGTTTCAGTTAGCAAAGGATAATTTAATAGAAGCAAAGAGAATATACGAAGAACTTGGCGCAGAAAAGAAGATAAGGAAAATTAACGAATTAATTAACAGATCGTAATAAGTAAATTAATATTTTCTAATGTATGTGGTCAAGGTTTTTTTAGCTCTTGGTGCAGTAATAAAGAGGGGTGTAGAAAAGGTGGATATTATTGTAATTACAAGTGTTTATGTTCACCTTATTCTCATACTCTAAAAAATATTTTGTACCCCACTGGGAAGTAATGTAGGACTAAAAAATAATTCTGTGTTTGCGTTGAGAGTTAATGTGTTCTATTTATACAGCTTTTTAAAAAGCAAGGGTTTTATGTCTATCTTATTAATGTTAATGGGTGAGATGAATGGGAAGAAAAATTAATTTTAAAAATAATGCTTAATAGAAACTTGTAATAAAATGATATTATAAAAACCTACTTCCTCCAAAAAGAATTAGTATATAATAAAAGGTTACAGAAAAAGTAAGGGGGTGAATATGTATTTAGATGCAGTTATTTGTGCCTCAAATGGGATGAATGTGGGAGCAAAATTAACCAGTGCATATAAACATTATAACAAAGACTTAGTTGAGAAAATATTTTATATTCATACAGAAAAAGGTGAAAAACTACCTATTTCAATTCCTGATTTAAGGGATTACTGGAGAGGGGAGCAAGAAGATAAGGAAGGCGGAATAGAAGCAGAGTCTTCAGGTATAAGTTTATTAAATGGGTTATATTTATTTAGATTCTTGCAAAAATATGGATTCGCTGTAGAGCTTATATATGATTTACCAAGAGAGAAAGATAAGCTGAGGGATATTTTGGAGAAAAACCCCTCCGCTATAATTGTACTTTCCACCACATTCTTAGCAACAATGGATCAGTTGAAACGAGCTGTTAACTCTTTGCGTGAAATTAATAAGGAGAATATCATAATTGTAGGGGGACCATTTATTTATAAGTCATTTAAAATATTATACCAGTATCCATATTATGAAAAATATAAGAGCTATCTTTCTCATGATCTTTTTAACGAGGATTCAGATATTGATGTTAACTATGTGATTTTTTCTCAACGAGGAGAGATGACTTTATGTGAATTATTATCGAGATTGAAGAAGAGAGAACCAATAGATAATATTAAGAACGTATTATATAAGAGAAATGGTAAATGGGTGTATACAGGTTTCAGAGAAGAAAAATCTGTAGATATGGAAGAAGAAGTGGCTATTCTCGATTGGGAGAATATCCCTGAAGAATATTTACACAAGAGAGTAGCTATAAGGGGGAGTATTGGTTGTCCTTATCGATGTAAATTTTGTAATTTACCCTTTTTTGTACCTAAATTTCGTTGGAAATCAATGGAAACATTGATTAAGGAAGTTAAAGCTATTAGTTCAAGGAAAATTGTTCGTGACATCTTCTTCGTAGATGATAATTTATTCTTTTCCTCAGAAAGATTAGCTGATTTTTCAAAGGGTGTGATTAAAGAAAAAATACCATTAACTTATACTTCGTTTATTAGAGCTAACATAATTAGAAGGGTTGATAGCCGACTATTGAAAGAAGCCGGTTTTAGAGCATTTAATATAGGTGTGGAGTCAGGAGATGAGCGAATACTTAAAAATATGCAAAAACTGGATACAGTTGAGAATCATCGTGTGAGCATAGAGCATATTAATAAATTAGGTATTAATGCCTACTTGACATTTATTATTGGATTTCCCGGGGAAACTAATGAGACGATAGAAAATACTTTTTCCTTTATGAATAGTTTATGTGACCTTGATAATAGTATAAATGTTTCTATTCCTTTTCCATTTTTATTAAATCCTCTCTCACCCATTTCTGAACCATCTGAGAGAGCAAAGTATGGTCTGGAAGGTATGTATTATGATTGGAGGCATAATACTATGGATAGCGAAGAAGCACTTATGATGACATTTGAAGCTATCTATAAAGTAAAGTATTCTTTACCTCTGTTTAAAGATAATGACCCCTATTTCATACACCAAAGGTATAAATGGTCATATAATCATATAAAAGGGATATGTAAATTAATAAGCGAGATAATAAGATTACAAGTTCGTGAGCCTTTGGAAATAGCAAAAAAGGAGGAGTTAATAGGTAAATTAAAATCTTTAGTTATGACGTAAGTGGCAATGCTTATTATAA
>JAMWBQ010000191.1 GCA_023819315.1 Candidatus Omnitrophota bacterium | reverse complement strand
CTTCCTCTGCACTTTCATATTCACATATTAACATCTTTGCCAAAGACTTGTAGAAGTAGAACCACACTTCTGGAAGTAATGGTCTAGAAATCTTTCGCAAAATCTCCCCTGCTTCAATAAACCATTTCTGAGAATGCTTATACATCCCTCTATAAGAAAACCATAAAATTTCATTGGTTTTCGCCCAAAATAGAATATCAAATAATCGGTGTTCTTCATTATAACGGATAGCCTTGTTCTGCATTTCTCTGTCGTACCAATCCCTTCCCTCCCAACACAACATTTGGTTACCAGTAAATAAACTAAGCCCATAAATCTGCCTCCCAAATGCATCCCGCCACCCTATATTTTCAGCTATCAATTCTAATATACGAAAGGCTCGAGGAAATTTTTCCATATAACTTAGCGGTTTCATAAGATACTCATGGATAGCGATAAACCCCCCCGTATACAAATAAGCCCACCCAGGCCCATTCAAATCAGGTAGAAAATCTTTTTCTACCTGCACCCTAATCTTCCATGCTTTTTTTGTTTCTCCTATAAATATCAAGGCTGTATTCCAAAAACCACAGGTTCGAATTATTAGCAGAAGGATTGAACTAAAATCTTTTTCTACCCTCTCCTTGGGAGCTGTAGGAGAAAGTGCTACTTTTATACGAATAGACAGCTTCTCAGGTAATAAATCAATAATTTTAAAAATCCATCGCAAAACTTTTACGACTCTTGGGACATTAATTAATTTACTTAATTCCTTGAATTGTAATTCACATATCTCTACACAAAATTTGGTCTCAGTGACATAAGAAACTTGGATTAATTGGTCTCTAACGTGAAATAATAATGATCTTTTATTAGGATATTCTATATCCTCTAACAATTTTAAAACTTTTTTTAAAGAATTAGTCACTCCAAAAATGTCACCTGTTTGACGGTAAACATTTGCTGCTTGTAACAAATAATTTACTGCTTTATTCTTATTCAATCCACAGCTAAAATGATATGCTAATTCAAAAATAAGCTCTTTTTTATCTACAGTGACCCTTTTTTCTATAAGCTTTCCTACTTTCTCATGTATTTCTTTACGGATGTTCTCTTCTAACTGGTTATAAAGAGTTTCTCGTACCCGATCGTGAGTGAAAATATATTTCTTATTGTCTACTTGTAAAAACTGTCGTTCAATTAACTCATCAAAAAAGTTAAATAATTTATCCTCATTCCATTTACTTATTTCTTTTAAAAATAATAAATCCACTGATTTACCTACAACTGAGGCAATCTGTAAAATATGGAGAGCTTCAGGACTTAAACGTTTTAAACGCTGAATAATAGTAGATTCTATTGAAGTTGGTAATTCTAACTCCCTTATATCAGTGGTTAAAATCCATCGTCCTCTCTGTAATTTTAGTTGTTCTTCCTCAATTAATATCCGCATCGTTTCACTGATAAAGAAAGGGTTACCTCCTGTAGCTGTAAACAACCGCTCAACAAAATCTTCAGTTAATTCTGAACGACCTAACATTTTCTTTATCAAAATATCTACATGATTAGGTTGTAAAGGTGTTAACTTAAACATTTTCGTCACTCCTTCTTCCACTGTATGCAAAATACTACTCGTTGCCTCAACCTCATCATCTCTCAAAGAAGCTAAAAACATAATTCTACAATCTTGCAACTCTCGTATACTCGCATTCAATAATTCTATACTTGGATAATCTGCCCAATGCAAATCTTCTATATAAATAACTATAGGCGTGATCTCAGAAACTTCCTTTAGCCACCCTGTAACATTCTCAAATAAACGAACTTTCTCACCCATTTCATCTAAAGGCGCCGGAGAAGTATAGCCTTTACTCCTAAGTTCAGGTATAACTTTTGCTAAAACCGCTCCATATTTATCCAATACTCTCTTCTTAATTAAAGGCAACAAAGATTTCAATGCTTCTGCTAAAGGTTGATAAGATTGCATACTGTGTTCGTAACATTTACCCTGAACAAAAGGAACTTCATTTAATTGAACATACAATTGAAATTCTTGCACTAAACGAGATTTACCTGTCCCTGCCGGCGCACCAATAAAGATACTCTTACCTTTACCTTTTCTAACCTCTTCAAAGGCATCTTTTAAAAATTGCATCTCTTTCTCTCTACCGATTAATTCTGCACAGTTTAAGTAGCTCTTCTTCTGTTCCACTGTCTCTACTACTTCTTTGTAACCGCTTATCTTTATTAACTCATTTATTAATTCTGCTGTGCTCTGATAACGATACTCAGCGTCCTTATCTAAAAGCTTCATAATAACTCTCTCTAATCCTTCAGGAATATCAGGGTTAAGTTCTCGTATAGGAAGCGGTTTCTCATTAACATGCTTACGTAAAAGTTCCATTATGCTATCCGCTAAAAAAGGAGGTTTACCCGTAGCTAACTCATAAGCCATACAGCCCAAAGAGTATAAATCACTCCTTGCATCTATTACCCCACCGGTTATTGCTTCAGGAGGTAAATATAAAGGAGTCCCCGCAATCTCACCTGTGCTTGGTAAT
>JAMWBQ010000042.1 GCA_023819315.1 Candidatus Omnitrophota bacterium | reverse complement strand
TTTTAAAAAATAAAAAACCTCCGCAAATTTTAAATTTCCCTTAACATAGTTCATCACTTATGATACACTTTTTCTGGAGGTTAAAAAGATGCCTACTGAAAAGCCGCGTTTAAATGTGGTTCTTGAGCCATCTGTTTACCAAGCTTTAAAGCGCCTTGCAAAGAAAGACCATGTTTCTTTATCCCTAAAAGCTAGGGACTTAATTCGTTTAGTCCTTGAGTATTGCGAGGACCTTTATTGGGCAAAAATAGCCGAGAATAGAGAAAAGTCTTTGACTAAGAATAAATCCCTTACTCATAAAGAAGTTTGGTCCTGATGGCCTATAAAGTTATTTATCATACGGATATTTTCAAAGAGAATCTTGCAGGTATTCCTCAAAATATGAAAGAGGTAATTAAGGGGGCTATTGAAACTCGTCTTATTCCTGATCCTTTTGTTGCGGGTGAACCTTTTACGCCATAGTGCAAAGGTCATCGTAAACTACGCGTGGGCGATTATAGGATTATTTACAGAATTCAAAGCGATAAAACTATCATTTTAAAGATTGGTCATCGCAAAGAAGTCTATAGCAAGGTATTTCCCAGATTAAGCAGTTAACCTCTTCTTTAAAAATAGAGATGAGAAAAGATATGTTTTTGGAGCTAACAAATAATTTTTTGGAATCGTAGTCATAGGGGCGCCCCTTCTGCAGGTTTCCAATCAGAGTATTAGCGGTGGAGGTTTATTTTATAGCGAAACAAACCTCTCTCATAATAGCTATATTATTAATTTGATTAAGATAAATTTGAGTTGTAAAATATAACTATGTCTTCTAAAACTAAATCCTACTTTGAAAAATTAAAAGGCAAATCTAATAAAGAAAAAGATTACGTCAAGATAACCGACCGACTTATGTATATCCTTGCTAAATTAGATTCAAGGCAAGTTGTTTCAACCCGCCAACTTGCTCAGGAATTAGGTGTAACTCCTCGGACTATCCAAAGGGATATTGAGATATTAAACAAAGCAGGCTTTCCGATCTATTCACCCAAACGTGGCCTGCACGCCTTTATGGAAGGTTTCTCGCTTAAAAGAGTTGAGCTAAACGAAGAGCAGGCAGCGTTTCTTTCCTTTATGTATGAGATATCCCGCTCTTTAGGTAAAAGATTTGAAAACTCCTTTAAAAGTCTCTTAAAAAGGGTAATTGCTAAAGAGGTGGATTCTGTCTTTTACGCTAAAATCCCCCAAGGGATAACCTTAGATGAAAGCCTTCCTTTTTTAAAAGAGATAGAGTCAGCAATCAATGAGAATAAAAAGTTAAATGTTTGCTATCTAACCCAAGAGGGTAAAGAGAAATCTTTTAAGTTAGACCCTTTAAAGATAGCCTTTTATGATGGTTTTTGGTATCTTGTGGTAAGGGTAGATAAAAAGGATTGGATTTTAAAACTTAGGCTGGAAAGGATAAAAAAGATAGAAGTGCTTGATGAGTATTTTACGCCACCCGAGAACCTAAAGATGCTATTAGATGAAAGTGTAAATATTTGGTTTTCTGAAAAGAAAGACAAAAAGATTATACTTAAAATTGACAAAGATGTAGTCCATTTCTTTAAAGAGAAAAAATACTTTCCTTTGCAAAAAATAAAGAAAATCAACAAAGACGGCTCTTTGATTATTGAATGTAAGGCATCTTCCTATGATGAAGTTGTCAATACCATCAAATACTGGATACCCTACATTAAAGTTATTAAGCCAAAAGAGTTAAAAGAAGAACTTAAAGGTACAATAAAGGAGTATTTAAGAGAGATTTGATAATTGATTTTTATATTGAGAGAGTTCATAGTAGAAGAAAATTTCAAGACAGGACTTTGGGTTTTAAAGAATTAGGAGAAAAAATAAGATTTAAGATCTTTGAGGTAATTGCACATTTTAAGCATTGCTTATTTTGTGCAATTATGTATTTTACAGTTTAAACGGTTGTAAAAAATTTTTTTTGATGCGACATAATGTTGTCGCATAGATAATTATAATACTTTTATAGTAAGATTTTAAAGGTTACTTTGGGAGGCACATGTTTAGAAGTTTGAAAAATATATTGTACATAAAGGAATTAATCAAAAAGGCGGTTAGAGGTATTAAAAGAAAGTATAAAGCCAAAGATATCGGTATAGCTACCTCAGTCTCATCGGGTTTTAAAGACTTAGACAGGATAATTTCCTGTTTTGGCACCGGTAATTTCATAGTAATTGCAGGAAGACCTTCTATGGGCAAAAGCGCCTTTGCGCTAAATATTGCCCAACATGTAGCTATTACCAAGAAAATACCTGTTCTATTTTTTAGCCTGCAGATGCCAAAAGAAGAACTAGTTCAAAAGATCCTTTCTTGCCACACAGGAGTAGATATACATAAGGTAAGAGAAGGCTCTCTGGATAATGCAGACTGGCCACGCATAACAGGCGCAGCAGGAAGACTTTCAGAGGCACCGATATTTATAGATGATTCATTAAATTTAAGCGTAGATGAGTTATGTACAAAGGCACGCAAGCTTAAAAGAAAGCAAAATATAAAATTGATTATAATCGATTATTTGCAATTATTATCCGGTTCAGATAAAGGGAAATATAACCAGGATGAGATGAGGTGGATCTGCCGGTCATTAAAAACATTAGCAGAAGATTTACAGATCCCCATTATGGCAACGAGCCAGCTTTCCAGAGAAGCGGATTTGTGCGCCAGCTACAGACCGCATCTTTGCGATTTAAAACCAGATGCCATAGAACAGGATGCGGATATATTTATTTTGCTATTTAGAGAAGAGCGTTATAATCCTACCCCAGAAAATCAAAACCGTGCAGAAGTTATAGTGGCAAAGAACAGAACCGGTCCTCTAGGAACAGTGCATCTAAAGTTTTTAGGCTCGTGTATGAGGTTTGAAGATATTTCCTAACTAAATACAAAAGAACCAAATTTAATATTTAATTGATGATGATAGCGTTGATAGTATAATAGAAAATAAAATACTTTTGAGAATAATAAGAAAAAAGAGTCAAGGCTAATGCCAGGGAGGTTTTAGAGAATTTTTTAAACAGATCTTTTGAAGTAAAGCAATAGCTGTATGAGAAGCAGGTTAAAGCTGGCAAGTTATGTATGTGTCAGATTAAAATCAAAGAGATGCAGAGATTGTTAACCAATAGTTAATGCAAGAAAAATCTTGCACTATGTTTTCAGGGGGATGAAGTATGAAGAGAGCAGCGTTAATTTTAGGAATAATTGGTGGCGTTGCGGGAATAGGTGGAGCTTTGTTTGCATTGATCGTGGGTGGAGTAGGTAGTGTGTTTGAAATGGTAGATGCCTTCACAGTTGTGGGCTTAGGTTTGGTAGCAATACCACTTTCTATCTTAGGTATTGTGGGCGGAGCATTAGCAATGACAAAGCCCAAACCAGCAGGAATTATGATGCTTATAGGTGGGATTGGAGGAATAATCGCTATTTCTGCAGGATATATCATAGCCGGCCCACTTCTGATTCTTGCAGGAATAATTGCATTGCTAGAAGCAAAGAAAGAGAAAAAAATGGATATAGAAAAAATAGAGCAGACCGCAAGCACAAAAAAGAAAAAATTTACTTGGATATTTTGGGTGTTAGGAGTAGTGGTATTTTTAATTGTCTTGACAGTAATTGGAAGTAAAACAGAAATTAAGGAGAAGGGTGTTTCTACTTCTTCTACCTTGCAAAAACAAACAGAGCCGATAATACCAAAGAGATCGAGAAATCCTTTAGTTGGTAAATGGAGAAGGGGTCAGACTATTCAAGATGGTATTCGAAATATAGAATTTCGATCTGATGGGACGTCGACAGCAGAGGTAGTGTTAGCTATGTCTACTATGTTAGCAGGTGTAGAAGCAAAGTATAACTTGAGTGGAGACAACAAAATAGAGTTTGAAGTAACTAATGCGAAGTGCCTACAGTATTATGATATAGATTTTTATGGAAATCAAGTTAATAGAGAAGATGAACCGGAATTAAATGTGCAGGCTTTAGTACTTGCACAGAGTTTTCTATTTGGAATGTGGGATTATTACGTATCACTATCTGGTAAAGAACTTACTATGACGAATAGCGAAACGATGGAGGTAATCCAATTAGTTCGTGAATAATGAGAGACAGTATAATAGAGAAAGTCTTAAGAACAAAAAGACAAGTTCTACCAGAAGAGGGATGTGGGGATAATCATTTAAGTTAACAAAAACTAAGAATAAAAGGAGGTAATAACCATGAAAGATCAAAGATTAGAAATTAAAGATATTGTGAAATACATCGACGATGCGACATTGGGTAAATTAGATATCCCAGAGTTTCAAAGAGCCTTTGTATGGAGTCCAGATAAAGCTAAGAGGTTAGTTGATTCACTATGGCGCGGTTATCCGATAGGTACAATTCTTTTATGGGAATCCAAATATAGTTCACCAAGGGTAGCCAGGGGAAATCAAACCCAGAGATTGTGGGTAGTAGACGGGCAACAGAGAATTACAACTTTATCTTTACTTTTCGGGAAAAAGCCTTATTGGTGGGGGAATGCCGGCGAATGGAATAAGTATTATGAGAAGTACGATGTTCTTGTAGATGTTAGTAAACCAAAAGACTCTTTAGAATTTGGTCTCCCCAATCCTGTGAGAAAAAAATCCTCAGAATGGATATCTGTTCGCAGTGTACTAATTTGTAAAGACGATGAGGAATTATCAAAATTTGCCATAGAAATAGCAGAAAGAACTGGTCATAAATTAAGCGAAGTGCACGGGAAATTACAATCAATCAAAAAGATAGAAAGTTACCCACTATATGAAATAATTATTGACCATGAAATAGAAGATGTAGCTGAAATCTTCACAAGATTGAATATGGCTGGTGTTAAGGTGCGGGAGAGCGATGTTATAATTGCTCTTGTAGCCGCAAAGCAACAAGGCTGGGTAAGAGAAGAATTTAATCCATTTTTAAAAAGTTTAGAAGACAAAGGATTTGAAATAGATCCAGCTATTCTTATAAGGTCACTGGCAGTTATTGGTAAAGGGATGGCTCGGTTAAAAGATATTCCTGAGAATTTCTGGGAAAAATCTGAAGATTTTCAGAAGGGATGGGAAAAGACAAAGGCTTCTGTTAGCTTTGTGATAAGAAAAATGTATGAAATAGGTATATTATCTTCAGACTTATTACCTTCACATAATGCTCTCATACCTTTGTTTGTTCTTCATTCAAAGTTTGGTGCGTTTAATTTTAAAAAAGCATTATATTGGTTTTTATTAGCAACAGGAGACGGACGTTACAGTGGTTCTGCAATTACTGCATTAGATCAAGATGTAAAAAGTATTAATGAATCATCAAATTTTGACGATGCAATAAGTGTTTTATTAGAACCGTTGCACATCCCAGTATCTTTTACTAAAGATG
Organism: Candidatus Omnitrophota bacterium; assembly: GCA_023819315.1. Taxonomy (GTDB): domain Bacteria; phylum Omnitrophota; class Gorgyraeia; order Duberdicusellales; family 4484-171; genus JAMWBQ01. The sequence continues at coordinate 8,372 of JAMWBQ010000042.1, read as the reverse complement.
ATTTTCTAAAAGATTATCGCGATGAGTTTTTACGCTTGGTTCTCTATCTTGTTATATTCAACAAAGAAGCAAAAGATTGGTTATATCAAGATATCAGAATAGGATATGACCGTTCAGATAACAAGCTTAATGAAGGTTTTAAACCAGAATGGCACCATTTCTTTCCTACACGGGTACTCAAAAAACAGGATATCGATGATTCAAAAATCGATATTCTTTCTAACATTGTAATTCTTAATGAAAAAGCAAATAGAACATTTACTTCCAAAGAGCCAACAGAATACCTAAAGGTGCAAAATGTTAAGATGGAAAGATTAATTGAGCAAATTGTCCCAACCGATGAAAATCTTTGGCGTGTTAGTAATTACGATAAATTTCTTGAGAGAAGAGCATCGGATTTGGCAGACGAAGTGAATAAATGGATGGAAGAACTCAAAAATGGTTAGATGGCTGAATATGCGCATGGCACAGCGTATAACACAGTATAAAATTCTTGCCTTACGACACTTCGCCCAAATCCTTTGCTAATGCTCAAGATTTCTTTTAGGCTGGAACCCCTGTATGAAATGGTAGGTAATGGAAAATGAAAGTTGCGATTACAGCAGATATCCATTTAAAAACCATGACCGAAACACCCGAAAGATTTCATGCACTTGAAAATATTTTCCAACAGCTAAAACAAAGGGAGATTTCTAACTTATTTATTGCAGGAGATTTATTCGATAGGGAATCTTTTAACTACAATGACCTCGATGAACTATGCAGAAAATATTCTGACATTTATCTAACAATAATTCCTGGTAATCACGATCTTCAAATAGAAAAAAGATTTTTTACAGCAACTAATATTGAGATAATACGAGAGCCTTTTATTAAGGAAATAGATGAATTATCTTTTTTATTTATTCCGTGTGATTCAACAAAAACAATTGACGAAGTATTAACAGAATTCATTCGTAACAATAGATTACCTGAAAGATGGATTTTAATAGGTCATGGTGATTATATCACAAGAAAAAGAGAATTAAATTCCTATGAGCCTGGATTTTATATGCCCGTTTTAAGTAAAACTATAAACAAACATAATCCTTTACGAGTAATACTTGGTCATATTCATAAGCCATCAGAATTTGGAAAAGTCATTTATCCTGGCTCTCCATGTGGATTAGATATAACTGAAACGGGTAAAAGAAGTTTCATTATCTATGATACTCTAACAGATAGTGTTAACAGATCCTTCGTTCAGACTGACACGATTTATCTTACGATTTCTATACTTGTTTTTCCCGTTGAAGAAGAAATCAGTTCTTTAAGAGATAAATTTAATCAGATGGTTAAAAGCTGGGGATTAACAGAAGATGAGCTGAAGAAAGTAAAACTAAGATTCACTATAAAGGGATGGACAAATGACCTACCTAAACTTAAGAATGGCATAATTGAACTTCTAAAAAGTCAAGGTGTTTCTTTATACGATACTTATGGTCCAAACATCTCGAAGCTTAAAATATTAAGAGATATTGATTCAGATAGAATTTCTATACTTGAAAAAGTTAGACAAAAAATCGATAGTCTACCGCTACAAAGTTTTTTGACTTCAAAAGATGAAATATTGGAAGAGGCAATGAGGTTAATTTTTGAATAGAGAATGGGTATTAAAATAGAAAAAATATCGGTTAAAGATTGTGGTCCAATAAATGAATTTAACGAAAATTTAGTTGGATTAAACCTCATTTATAGTAAGAATGAAAAGGGAAAGTCCTTTCTTGTAGAGTTTGTTATCCAGTGTCTATTTAAAAATAAGAATAATTGGGGATATCTGAGAGAGGTGGGGAATGGGAAAGTAAGTATAGTTGGCCTTGAAAATAAATCTGTTGAATTTATGCCTAATAGTAGGAAGAAGTTAGAGGATTATTTTGAGAAAGACCCCAAAGGATTACCTCAATCACTTACAAAATTACTTGTGGTTAAGGAAGGAGAAACAGAAATTGTTAAAGACGAAACAGGCATTGATAAAAATACCATAAAGGAAATTTTATCTTCAAGAAGAATTCTTGACTTAATAGATAATAAAATTTCTGCCACAGTAAAGGAAGCAAAAATAAAAGAGGATATTTTGGACATAAGTAAAAAAGGAGAAGGTGATAAGTATGATGGTATGAAAAATGAATTTGAGAAGGTTGAAGAAAAAATTAATAAACTTAACGAAGCATACGAAAAAGGGGAGTTAAAGAATTTAGAATTACAAAAAGAAGAATTAAAACAAAAAAGGGATTTGCTTCTAAAGGCAAAAAGGTACAAGGCATATAGATTATCGGAAGATATTAAAAAATTAGAAAAGGAAAGCAATGAAATTCCAGAAAGCGAGATTAGGAAATTAGAAGATTTGTTTAAAAATTATGAGAAAACAAAAGAGAAATATGACATTGTAAAGAGGGATTTTGATGATATAAGACAAAAAACAGCCAAATTGCCAGAGTTGAAAAATAAATACGATATACTTTTAAAAGCAAAGAGATATAAAGCCTATAAGTTGGCAATTGAGCTTAAAAAGATAGAAGAAGAATTAAAGAAAATTCCAGATGATATGTTAAGTGAAATTAAACAGAACATCTCAAAATATCGTGATAAGTTAAACGAGCAAGAGGAAAAAAATAAAAAAGTTAATGAATTGGGAGAGAAATCAAAAGACTATGACTGGCTTAAAAAAGCAGTGGAAAATTATAATAAGTTCCTATCCGCTCCTTTAATGTCAGGCGAGGAAATTTCTCTTCTTCCTTACTTTTCATTTTTGGTCTTAGGAGGGGGTATTTTATCTATTATATTTGATCAAAAAATTTTTGGAATTGTCTTGATATTGTTGGGGGCTTTTGTTAGTGGATTTTATCTAATAAAGCTTAGAAAATTAGTGACAACTTACAAACAGTCTCAGGAATTTAATAGTATAAAAGAGGAATTTAAAAAGAGATTTGGGACAGAATTTGTTGATTTAACGCAATTAGAAGCTATTCTGAAGGAACAAGAAAAGAATTCTCATAACAAGGAATTTTATGAAAACGAACTTTTTCAGCTTAATATTGAGGTGAAAAATCTTAAAAGGGTTATTGGAGAATCTTTTGAAAGACTTAATATTGGAAAAATAGAAGAATCAGAATGTGATAAAAAGTTACTGGAACTCAATAATGAAAGAAAAGAATTGTTGAATAACTCCCAGCGAATACGGGAAGAATTAGCAAAATTGGAAATAGATGAGTCGGAATACGAGAGGAATGACCCCGGAGTAGAATTCAACAAGTGGGAACTGGAGAAAGTAGAGAATGAATTGGCTAAGTTGTATGATTTGAAACAACAAGAAATTGGGAAAGACAATGAGTTGAAGAAATTGGAAGAGAATTTGAATAAATTAAGCAGAGAAATAAAAGAATCCTTTAAAACGCTCATTGGCAGAGAAATTGCTGAAACCGAGTGGAAAAACAAACTTGAGGAATTGGAGGAGGAAAGAAAAAAGATATTAAAAGAAATACAAAGAAAGCAAGGTGAACTGAAAGGCTTAGGCATTTCAGAAAATGAATATGAGATAGAAAATCCCGGCAAAGAGTTTTCCCAATCTGAGTTGGACAAAATCGATAATGAATTGAGAGAATTGGAAGAAAAGATTGAAGCTGGAAACAGAAAACTGTTGGGTCTAAAATCTGATTTATGTTCACTACTTACAGGAACAGATATAAGTGTTGATTGGAATGGGTTAATTGATAAACTGTATACAAAAAGAGAAGAGTTGAGAAAAGAACTTGAAGAAATTGAGGCAAAATTAATTGCAGGAATAATGGTTCATCAGACAATCGAAGAGCTCCGAGAAGAAGAAAACAAGAAACTTTTGGAAGGATTGAATTCAGATGATGTTACAAATTTTCTTTTTAAAATGACTGAAAGATATAAGCGGTTATCTTTTGATGAAAATGATGTAATTATTTCAGATGACTTTTACAATTTTTCTCTCAAAGACTTAAGCACAGCAGCAAAGGAGCAAGTGATGCTTGCTTTGAGAATTGGTTTTGCAAAAAGGATATTAAAGCAGGAGAGCGCTTTTCTTATACTTGATGATGCTTTTCAACATTCAGATTATGATAAAAGGCCTATATTGGTTGATACACTTTTTGAGCTTGTGAAAAATGGATGGCAAGTTATTTATTTAACGATGGATGACCATATTAGAAGCTTATTTAATGAAAATAGAAGTAAAATAGAAATAGATGAATTCAAAGAGATTCTTTTATAATAGAATGGCTACAAAGTTGATTGAGGTTTTTAAACTAAGTAAGCTTGATATGAGGTTTTTCTCATTAAATTGGGAAAATATGTGCGGAACTTCTTTTATGCAGAAAATGTTAACCAAAATATGAACAGATTATTAATTTCTATATTCTTTATCTTACTATCTACTTATACCTTTGCTCACAGTATCAGTCTGGATAAAGAGTTAGAATTTTTATCTCAAAAGGCAAAAGAAGCAATTAAAAAGAAGGATACTGAAAAATCTGAATTTTATTTAGCGCAACTTATAGGAAAGATAATCTTTCATCATCAAGAAGAAAGATTTGAGTCTCTCTTTCCATTATTTAAAGAACTTAATCTTGACAAACCTACCTCTCTTATTTCAGCTAAATTCAATGAAGAATTCCTTAAATGGTTTATAGAGAGCCCAGCCTTATATTGGAAGGACAACAAGAATATTCAAGACCAAAATAAATTTCTTTTTAAACTAACTGAAAACAATGATGGAGAATATTCTATTTTAGTTTTGGGTTGCCCTTTTTTGGAAGGATGGTATCTTGTGGAGAAAGATGATCTCTCCATAGTAGTAATTCCTCTTATAAGTTTTTCAAGAAAACCTCAAATTATAGTCAGTCAATTAAAAGGAGACACTCTCAAAGAGATTGCTAAAATAGATCTGGATACAGAAGATCATCCTTTACAGTATATCTGGAAACCCGAACTTTATGATTTAGATAAAGATGGTGTTCCGGAAATATGGCTACGTTATAACAAAACCTGGGCAACAGGATTCTCTCAGGAATTGGCAATATACAAGATAGAAGATGAAAAGGTTAAATTATGGAAGAAATTTGAAGGAGTTGCCGAAGGCATTGCCCGAAGATTAGAAGGAAATAAGATTGAAGTGGGTTTTGGAACAACAGATAAAGAAGGAATAGGTCATTTAGGCTTTGACCAAACTCACCTTGAGATCTACGAATACAGAAATGAAGACTTTGTAAAGATTTCAGATAAAACTATACCTCACATATTATGGACCGAAGATTGGAAGAAATACTATTTCTATGAAGAACTTAAGGAAAAATAAAAAGTCTATGCCCGGCATCAAAGTCACTGAAGGATTTTAAATTTTCCATATGAAATTGTTTTTCTATGTTTTTATATTTCAATAAGTTATAAACAGTAAATACAAAAGAACCAAATTTAATATTTAATTGATGATGATAGCGTTGATAGTATAATAGAAACGGTCTTGAGAACAAGAAGAAAAGTTCTGTCAGAAAAGGGGTTAGTGAAAATAGTCATATTAAGTTAACAGAAAGGAGATACAATGAAAACATAGTGCACCTCTAAGATTTTGGTAAAATATAAGAAAAAAGAAAGGAGGTGCACGATGCGCTACATAGGCGTAGATTATCATCGGAGGTTTAGCCAGATGACGATGATGGATGAGAAGGGAAGGATTATAAAAGAGGCAAAGGTTTCTAATACCCAGGGAGCACTTAAGAAGTTTTTAGATGGTTGTAAGGATGGTAAGGCAATTGCAGTATTAGAGGCAGGAAGGAACTGGCAAGTGATGTATGATTTGTTAGAGGAAGAAATGGATGAAGTAAAGTTAGCTCATCCCTATAAAGTAAAAGCGATTGCTGAGGCAAGGATTAAGACGGATAAGATTGATTCTAAGATATTGGCTCATTTATTACGGGCAGAGCTTATCCCTGAAGCCTATGTGCCTTCTAAACAGACAAGAAAAGCAAAGGATATTCTTCGTCAGAGGATGTTCTTTATTAGATTAAGGACAATGGTAAAGAATAGGATTTTGATGATTTTAGAGCGTCATCCTGAGATAAAGGATAGACCGGGAGTAGTTGACCTTTTTGGTAAGACAGGGAGAAGATGGTTAGGGGCTTTAAAATTATCTCTGCCGGATGATAAGCTTCTTAAAGGGAGTTTAGAGCTTTTAGATAATTTAAACAGGCGAATACACCAGACGGATTATTTAGTAGAAATTTTATCTGGTCAGCATCCCTATGTAGAGAGATTAAGGACAATTCCTGGTATTGGTAAATTTCTTTCGGTGTTAATTGCTTTTGAGATAGATGATATAAAGAGATTTTTTAATGAGAAGAAATTTGCTGGTTACATTGGGATAATTCCTTCTACTTATGCATCAGGGACAAGATTAACCCATGGCAGAATTACCAAAGAGGGCAACAAATATTTAAGGTGGGCTTTAATTGAAGCAATTTGGCCGGCGATAAATAAGGATAATTATTTAAGAGCCTATTATGAGAAGATAAAGAGGACAAAGGGAGCAAATCAAGCGAAGGTAGCTACTGCCAGAAGATTGGCAACTATTATTTATCGAGTTCTTTCTGAAGATAGGAATTATATAGTAAAAGACCCGGCTGCCTCTTATTAATTAACCTAGTGATCCGCCGCAGAGCTTTGGCGGATGCACTCTGAAGGAGATTGGGGAGCCGAGGATCAGACTGTATGCTGTGTTGCCGAAGCGGGCACGAAGGGGAGGTTGATTGAAGGATCTCTCTAGTCAAAGAGAGGCAGAGGTTATTAACCAATAGATAGTGTAAGAAAGTTCTTGCACTATGTTTTCAGGGGAGGGGAGGGAAATATGAGTGCAATAGAAATATTTAGGGAGGAAGTGAAAAAACGACTGTCTGATAAACAATGGGGTATTGAAGTTAAAAATGCTTGGAGAATACTCGATGAATTTAGAAAGAAATTCCCTTACAGAGAAAAGCCAGATATGATAGACGAAATCACTCCGGATGAGATATACAATCCTGGTAAAGAGGGGTATTTTTTTCATTATATTGAGCATAAATTGAAGCCGCTTGGATACATTCATGTTCCAAGCGATAAGCCATGGAGAGCTGCACGAGAAAATATAGAGACCTTTAAAGAACTCCTAAAAACTGTTGTTGATAAAGAAAAAACCCTAGCTGAGAAAATTGATGCAAAATGGGAAGTATTGAAAGGTTGGGGTGGAGACAAGCATTATGTTAAAAAATTGATCTTTTGTTATTTTTCTGAAGAAATTTTACCTTTGTTTAAAACTAAACATGCAGAAGGTTTTGTTGAGATGCTGTTAGGTGGAGAAAAATATAAAGACAAAGCTAATAGTTATGGTATGTCCTATGATGATTTAACGGTAGGACAAAAATATGAAATTCTTATGGAGAGTTTGATAAATATTAAAAAAAATTTAAGCGATTTTAAAAATCTAGACAATGCACTCTTTGTAAAGGCTTTGTATGAAATATATCCTCCTAGTGAACAAGTTACATCTGATAAGTTCAGTCAACCCTTGAGTGCTGTTCGTATGCTGTTTTCTCCAGATAATGAAATGGGAGTAGTAGCACTTTTTTCTATGTATCACAGAGAACTGGGTTTTCCCTATATTCTGAGAATTCAATCAGCATTTCCAGATGCAACTGTTATTGATGACCGAGGTGAGATAAGAAATATAGAATTCAAACTTTTTGCATCATCTTTTAGAACCAGTGGATATGACCCGAATAGATGCGACTATATTGTATGTTGGTATGACGACTTACCTGAAGATGATGACCTTAAATCTAAAGTCTTATGCTTACAAGAAAAGTTAGGGTCTGAGTAGGAAGGAGAATAAATATCACCGTGTAGAAACTTATCACTGTATTTCGATTGAGAGAGAAACGGTTTCTCGATTGAAAATAAAAGCTTATTAACTAAACTGTGTCGGTAGGAATCGCGAAAAATTAATATGACTATCTTCTTAATGCTTTTATATACATAAAGTTATGATGGAAGCGTCCCCTTGAATACTTTATCTGTAATTTACTCACCTTGAGGTCTTAGGGCAACCCTCCTGATTAGTAGAAGGGCGTGGTTAGTTCTTTTTAAAAAATTTTTCTCTAAACCGACATAACCCTGTCGCTTGTTTTTGTATAATTTAACTTGTAGATAAAAAGAAAGAGGTAGAATATGGAAGAAAGATTCAGAGAGTTAATTAGTTTTATTTACCTTGTTTTAAAAAATACAGACACAAGATATCGCAAGCTTTTCTGTGAAATTTTAGATAAACTTTCCATAAGCGA